>JAKFVP010000350.1 GCA_021732175.1 Bradyrhizobium sp. | reverse complement strand
GAAAACCTTAGCACATTCAACGCTCTAACGAGCATTTCAGCCGGCCGGCGCCCCTCGCGGGCGGTTTGGTGCTGGCGCAATAGGAGAGCCAAATGCCCAAGCTGAAGACCAAATCCGGCGCCAAAAGCGCTTCAAGGTGACTGCCACCGGCAAAGTGATGCACGCCCAGCGCGGCAAGCGCCACGGCATGATCAAGCGGACCAAGAAGCAGATCCGTCAGCTCCGCGGCACCCGCGTGCTGTTCAAGACCGACGGCGACAACGTCAAGAAGTACTTCCTGCCGAACGCCTGACCGCTTCCCGCTTTAGCCAGGTCGCGCGAGTAGCGCGGCTAACCGTCATCATGATCTAAGGATTTTTGTCATGTCTCGCGTCAAACGCGGTGTGACCTCTCACGCCAAGCACAAGAAAGTCTACAAGGCCGCCAAGGGTTACTATGGCCGCCGCAAGAACACGATCCGCGCTGCCAAGCAGGCGGTTGAGAAGGCCGGCCAGTACGCCTTCCGTGACCGCAAGCGCAAGAAGCGCACCTTCCGCGCGCTCTGGATCCAGCGCCTCAATGCCGCGGTGCGCCCGTTCGGCATGACCTACAGCCGATTTATCGACGGCCTGTCGAAGTCGGGCATCACGGTCGATCGCAAGGTGCTGTCGGATCTCGCCATCAACGAGCCGGTGGCGTTCCAGGCGATTGCCGAGAAGGCCAAGGCTGCGCTGGCGGCCTGAGCTATTTGGCCTTTGCGGCCTTGCGCATCGTTTGCGAGTAACGCTGGGCGACCTCCGCCCGGCAGAACGCCGTGAACGAGATGTACATGGTGCCGGACTGGTTCCGGTACTTGCGGTCGCAAACGCCGAGTTCGCGCTTGTAAGCCTGCTTCTTCGCGGCGTCAGCCTTGGCGAGGAAGTCGGCCTCGCACTTCTTCTCGACAGCGGCGCCAAGCTGAGTGTCGCCGCCGGTGCCCAACTGGCAGTCCGTGGCCAGCTTCATCGCAGCCTCGCACCCCGCCGTCGCGTTGATCGCCTCGACGATCTCGTCAATGGTCATCGACTTGTCGAGGCAGACGGCGGCGACCGCAGGACCGGTGCCAAGCGAAAGAATGAGGGCCGCGCCGGCCAAACAGGATTTGAGGGTCATCATCGCTATCCTCTGATCGAACTCGAGTTGGTACCGCCCCGGGCGAGAGGGTTCAAAGCCGGCCGTCCGGGGCCTGAATTGAAAGCCTTTTGGCTTGACGTTGCCCCCCTTAGCTGGCCACAACCAGCCGCCTCTCAAGAGCAGGGACTTTTGCCGTGTCCGATCTCGCAATGCTTGAAAAAACCATCCTCGAGCAGATCGCCGCCGCGCCCGACGAAGCGGCGCTGGAAGCCGTCCGCGTCGCGACGCTCGGCAAGAAGGGCTCGATCTCCGCGCTGCTTGCAACCCTCGGCAAAATGTCGCCGGACGAGCGCAAGACGCAGGGCGCGGCGATCAACCTCGCCAAGGACAAGGTGACCGAGGCGCTGACCGCACGGCGCGATATCCTCAAATCGGCGGCGCTGGACGCGCGGCTGGCCTCCGAGACCATCGATGTCACGCTCCCCTTGCGCGATGCCGCCGCCGAGACCGGCCGCATCCATCCGCTGAGCCAGGTCTGGGAAGAACTCACCACCATCTTCGCCGACATGGGCTTCTCGGTTGCCGAAGGCCCCGATATCGAGACCGACGACTACAACTTCACCAAGCTGAATTTCCCGGAAGGCCATCCGGCGCGGGAGATGCACGACACCTTCTTCTTCAATCCGAAGGATGACGGTTCGCGCATGCTGCTGCGTACCCACACCTCGCCGGTGCAGGTGCGCACCATGCTGAGCCAGAAGCCGCCGATCCGCGTGATCTGCCCGGGCCGCACCTATCGCATCGATTCGGACGCGACCCACACGCCGCAATTCCACCAGGTCGAAGGCCTCGTCATCGACAAGGAATCGCATCTCGGCCACCTCAAATGGATCCTGCACGAGTTCTGCAAGGCGTTCTTCGAGGTCGACCACATCAACATGCGCTTCCGCCCGTCGTTCTTCCCCTTCACCGAGCCGTCGCTGGAAGTCGACATCCAGTGCCGCCGCGACAAGGGCGAGATCCGTTTCGGCGAGGGCGAGGATTGGCTCGAAATTCTCGGCTGCGGCATGGTGCACCCGAACGTGCTGCGCGCGTGCGGCATCGATCCCGATGTCTACCAGGGCTTTGCCTGGGGCATGGGCATCGATCGCATCGCGATGCTGAAGTACGGCATGAGCGATTTACGCCAGTTGTTCGACAGCGACGTGCGCTGGCTGTCGCATTACGGCTTCAAGCCGCTGGACGTGCCGACGCTGGCCGGAGGCCTCAGCACGTGAACCTGAGCGCCGTCCCGGAACAGTATCGCGGCCTGCGGTCGTTCGCCTTCGGCGACGGGCCTGCGCTCGCCGACGAGTTGCTCGATCTCGTGATCCGGGGCCTCAAGACCGCGACCTGCTCGACCGAGGATGAGCCCAACACTTCGACGCCCAATGAGCGCTGGATCGTTCTCAATGGGCGCGGCGAGCCGCGCTGCGTCATCGAAACTACCGAGGTGACCTATCGCCGCTTCGGCGAGGTCGACGCCGCCTTTGCCTTCGAGGAGGGCGAAGGCGACCGCAGCCTCGACTACTGGCGCAACGCGCACCGCAATTATTTCGGCCGGCAAGGCAAGTTTCGCGAAGACATGATGCTGATGTGCGAACGCTTCCGCCTGGTCGAGGTTTTCTAGGAACGTCACAATGAAATTCACGCTCTCCTGGCTGAAGGAACATCTCGAAACCGACGAGCCGCTGGACAAGCTTGCCGACAAGCTGACCATGATCGGGCTCGAGGTCGAGAGCATCGAGGACAAGGCGAAGGCGCTGGCGCCGTTCTCCATCGCCCGCGTCATCTCGGCCGAGCAGCACCCGAATGCGGACCGCTTGAGGGTGTGCATGGTCGATACCGGCGACGGCGGCGCGCCGGTGCAGGTGGTCTGCGGCGCGCCGAACGCGCGCGCGGGCCTGATCAGCGTGTTCTCGCCGCCCGGCACTTACATCCCCGGCAAGAACATCACGCTCGGCGTCGGCACCATCCGGGGCGTCGAGAGCCGCGGCATGCTGTGCTCGGCGGCGGAGCTGCAAATCTCCGAGGACCATGACGGCATCATGGAGTTGCCGGCGGACGCGCCTGTCGGCAAGGGCTATGCGGAGTGGGCCAGCCTCGGCGATCCCCTGATCGAGATCAATTTGACGCCGAACCGCCAGGATTGCACCGGCGTGCACGGCATCGCGCGCGACCTGTTCGCCGCCGACATGGGCAAGTTCATCGATCACGCCATCAAGCCGATCAAGGGCGAGTTCCCCTGCCCTGTGCAGGTGAAGGTCGAGGACACTGCGCTCTGTCCGGGCTTTGCGCTGCGGCTGGTGCGCGGCGTCAAGAACGGCCCCTCGCCGGAATGGCTGCAGAAGCGGCTGACCTCGATCGGGCTGCGCCCGATCAACGCGCTGGTCGATATCACCAACTTCATGACGTTCGACCGCGCTCGCCCGTTGCATGTGTTCGACGCCAAGAAAGTGAAGGGCCACCTCACCGTGCGCCGCGCCCGTGATGGCGAGAGCCTGCTCGCGCTCGACGGCCGCACCTACAATCTCGATCCCTCGATCTGCGTCATCGCCGACGAGCACGGCGTGGAATCGCTCGCCGGCATCATGGGTGGCGAGACTTCGGGCTGCGACGAGAACACCACGGACGTGCTGATCGAATCGGCGCTCTGGAACGAGATCAACATCGCCCAGACCGGCCGCAAGCTCGGCATCAATTCCGACGCGCGCTACCGTTTCGAGCGCGGCGTCGACCCTGCCTTCATGGTGCCGGGCCTGGAGATGGCGACGCAGCTCGTGCTCGAGATGTGCGGCGGCACGCCGTCGGAGAATATCGTGGTCGGCAACCGCTTCGGCGAAGACCGGCTGATCGATTTCCCGACCAGCGAAGTCAAGCGCCTTGCCGGGCTCGAAGTGCCCGTCGTCGAGATGAAGCGGATCCTCGCGCGCCTTGGCTTCATGGTGGCCGGCAGCGGTCACGTGGTAAAGGTCGCCGTTCCCTCCTGGCGTACCGACGTGCACGGCAAGGCCGACATCGTCGAAGAAGTCGTGCGTATCTTCGGTGTCGACAAGGTGCCGGAGACGCCGTTCCCGCGCGGCGAAGATCCGCGCAGGTCCGTGCTGACGCCAATGCAGCTGCGCACCCGCCGCGCCAAGCGCGCGCTGGCGACCCGCGGCATGGTGGAAGCCGTGACGTGGTCGTTCATCTCGAAACCTGCGGCGGAATTGTTCGGCGGCGGCCAGCCCGAGCTTGTGGTCGCCAATCCGATCGCCGCTGATCTCAGCGACATGAGGCCGAGCCTGCTGCCGGGCCTGATCGCAGCGGCGCAAGGAAATATCAATCGCGGCTCTTCCGATGTCGCGCTGTTCGAAGTCGGACAGATCTTCAGGGGCGACAAGCCCGAGGATCAACTGACGGCCGCCTCCGGCGTGCGCCACGGCTATGCATCGAACAAGGGTCTGGGGCGCCACTGGTCAGGCACTGCGGCGGCCGACGCACTCGATGCCAAGGCCGATGCGTTCGCGGTGCTGGCGGCAGCCGGTGCGCCGATGCAGGCGCTGCAGATCGTATCGGGCGGCGCCAAATGGCTGCATCCAGGTCGGTCCGGCACCATCCAGATCGGCCCTCAGAACGTGCTCGGCTATTTCGGCGAGTTGCATCCGCGTACGCTGGAAGCACTCGGCGCCGACGGCCCCCTGATGGCGTTCGAAGTGATCCTCGACCGCATCCCCGCGGGCAAGCAGCGAGCGACCCGCGCCAAGCCGGTGCTGGAGCTCTCCGCGTTCCAGCCGGTGTCGCGCGACTTCGCCTTCATCGTCGACCGCAAGGTCAAGGCGGGCGATCTCGTGCGCGCCGCGCAGGGCGTCGACAAGAAGGTGATCACCGATGTCACCGTGTTCGACCTCTATGAGGGCAAGGGCATCGATCCCGACAAGAAGTCGCTGGCGATCGCGGTGACCATTCAGCCGCGGGAAAAGACGATGACCGATCAGGAGATCGATGCGGTCGGCGCCAGGATCGTCGCCGAGGTCACCAGGAAGACCGGCGGAACTCTGCGGGGATGAACCTCGCTGGCCTCATCCCGGCCGAACTCTCCACTTTCGCAGCGATCGCGATCTGCGCGATCGCTTTTGTATCCGGAACGGCACGCGGATTTTCCGGCTTCGGCTCGGCGCTGATCTTCATGCCGCTGGCGAGCAGCATTGCCGCCCCGAAGCTCGTCGCCGCGCTGCTGCTGATCATCGATTTCGTGGCTGCGGCGCCGCTGTTGCCCAATGCCTGGAAGCAGGCCGACCGCAAGGCAACGGCCGTCATGGTGGCCGGCGCGCTGATCGGCGTGCCCGTCGGCACGTATTTCCTGACCCGGCTCGATCCCGTGACCACGCGCTGGATTATTTCCGGCTTCGTGGCCGCATTGCTGGTGCTGCTGCTGTCCGGCTGGCGCTATCGCGGCAAGGAGCACGCCTCGATCTCGGTCGGCATCGGCGGCCTCGCCGGCTTCTGCAGCGGCCTGGCGCAGACCGGCGGCCCGCCGATTGTCGGCTATTGGCTGGGGCGGCCGATCCCTTCGGTGATCGCGCGCGCCAATATCCTGCTGTTCTTTGGCGCTTCGGATTTCTTCTCCGCCGTCGCCTATGCCGTCAGCGGACTGATCAACTCCGACGCGATTCTGCTCGCGCTCGTGGTCGGGCCAGTTTACGCGGTGGGCGTCTGGTTCGGTGCATCCCTGTTCGGGCGCGCCAGCGAGAACATGTTCCGCGCGATCTGCTATGCCCTGATCGCTGCGGCCGTCATCATCGGGTTGCCCGCGCTCGATGGCGTGCTGCGTTAATTTGTCCGGAGAACAAGCGCGTCAGTTCTCTTCGACAAGCAGGTCGAGCGGCACGTTCAGCACATTGGCAATGAGCCGAAGAGCAGCCGCCGTCCCGACCCGCCGGCCATTCTCGATGTCCGAGATATAGCTTTGGCTTAGGTTCGTTTTGAACGAAATATACATCTGGGTGACATCACGCCACTCACGCAGAACCCGAACGGCGTTCTCTCCATCTGCCAGGCGGTCGACTACTTCCTTCGGTAGTAGCGGGGCTCCACTGGCTACTTCCTTGCGCGCTTGTGCGACAATGCGCGCGGTTCCAGTATCCTCATCAAATTCCGCTGCCTTGGCCACCAGTAGCTCGTAATCCTTCTTCGGCAGGATGGCCACTTCGCCGCGCGGCGTCTTCTGAAACCGAACACTCATGCGATCCTCATTCATACACTTCTCGGCGGTGCCCTACCGCAGCGACTACAATGCTTCCTTGATCCTCATAGAAGATCACACGCCAATCGCCGACGCGGAGCCGTAGCCCTCCTCGACCTTTCAGGCGTTTTACGTCGCCGTTGCCAGACGTTGCGAACTCGGTCAACCGCTCATCAACGCGGCGGCGAACGTCGGCAGAAAGTTTCGACCAATGCCGCGCGCCCGTCGGGGTGAAGACGATGGGCTTCATACCTCAATATCGCATATCGCGATATTGAGGTCAAGTCGGTGTAACGAGATCGCAATAGGCATATCCGTCACGGATCACACGCTCGCCGGTCTCGACCGGCAGGGCTTGCGAAAACATCGGCCCCGCGATCACGCAGGTGTGGAACTCGCCGTTCTCGCCGCAGGGATCGATTCCATCTGGCAGATCGGCAAGCAATTGCGCGTCGAATTTGCGGCCGGCGAATTCGGCCGGAAGCTTCTTCAGGTCGACGGTTGCGAGATACGCCTCCAGCCCGCTCGCGATCATGGCTTGTGCAAGCGCCGGTGTCGGGCGCTCCCAGAGCGGGAAGACCGGCGTGATGCCAGTGCCGGCAAGCTTCTGTTCGCGGTAGGCGCGGATGTCGGCCAGGAAGAGATCGCCGAAGATCATGTGGGTGACGCCGTCGCGCACGGCGCTTGCGACCGCCTCGCCCATCCGCGCCTCGTAAATCTCGTTCGGGCACGGATAGGGTATCGGCACGATCCGTTGCGGCAGGCCCGCAGCCTTGCACTGCGCGCGCAGGATTTCCTGGCGCACGCCATGGATCGACACCCGTTCGAAGGTTTCCGTCACCGTGGTCAGCGCGCCCACGACCTCGAACTCGCCCGCGCGCCGTATTTCATGTAGCGCGAAGGCGCTGTCCTTCCCGCTGGACCAGGAGATCAGCGCTTTTGGTTTTGGCATCAGCTGGCCGACATCCCCGGCAGGCCGGCGCGCGGCGGACCGCCCTGCTGCCGCCGCTTGACGGAAGGCGCCTGCTTGACCGGCTCTTCGCGCAAGGCCCCGATCCGGCGTAGCGCCGCCTCGGCGGCGCGTTCGCCGCTTTCCCAGGCGCCGTCGACCGTGCCCCACAGTGTTTCATGCGTGGCTTCGCCCGCGAAATAGATCGGGCCGACCGGCTCGTTCAATACCTTACGGAGCGGCTGCGCGCCGGGCGGCGCCACCGACATCGCGCCCTGCACGTAAGGCGAGGCATTCCAGCGGGTGGCACTGGACTTGGTGACGGCTTTCGCAAGATCGCTGCCGAACAGTTTTGTCAGCCACTCGATCGCAAACGCGATCATCGCCGCCTCACCCTGCGCGGAGAGATCGCGGCCGAAGGAGCCGCCAATGTCGATCGAGCACAGCGAGGACGAGCCCATATTGGCGTAGAGCAGCGCGGTGCGCGTCGACGTGCTCTGCTCGATCAGAATGTCGTCGCGCGCAAGTCCGAGCGGATTGCCTGGCATCTGCAACGCGATGTGATCGTAGCTGCCGAGGCCCAATCTTGCCGCCGCATCGAGCGTGCGCTTCGGGATATCGGGCGCGAACTTGATGCCGCCGCTGGCCAGCGCGTTGCTCGACACCGTGACGATCACGGCTCGCGCGGCGATCCTGCCGGCGGGCGTCTGCACGCCGGCATCGCGCGCGCTCCATTCGATCCGGCTTGCCGGCGTCGACAGCGATACCGGCACCTGCTCGGAAAGTTTTGCGATCAGCGTGCCCAGCCCCTGCCGGCAGGCGATCGCGGAATTGCGGTCCTGGGCGCGGACCTTGTCCACGACGGAAATATCTTTCAGGTCCTTGCCGGCGAAGCTCGCCCCGAGCACGAAATCGGCCGTGCCCGCCCAGTCGCCAAGCTCCTTCGGCATGACAGATCCGCAGGAGACGTCGAACCTGCGCGCGGCGTCATCGATGGCGCGGTTGGCCTTGACCAGCGCGGCGAGAAAATCCTCGGTCTCGCTCGGCCGCGCATTACGGCGGCCGATGCGGATCTTCTGCCCCGACGGAGCCGGCATGATCTCGAGCCCGGCGGCACGGCCAAGCCTGATCATCGGGTTCGTCTCGGGATTGTGGATCCAGCGCGCACCACGATCGAACGGCACGTCGAAGGTCGAGCTGTCGGTGATGCAGCGGCCGCCGACCTGGCTCGCCGCCTCGACCACGATCACCTTGCGGCTGGCGGCGGTAATTCGCCGCGCTGCAGCGACGCCGGCTGCTCCCGCGCCGATCACGACAATGTCGGCCTCCCGCGGCAGGGGCGCGCCCCAGGCCGGCCGGCCGAGCACCGGTGCCATTGCAAGGGCCGCCGACGCCGACAGGAAGTTGCGGCGCGTTATTGTCATGTCATGGTTTCCGGGCGCTTGCGATCACTGAGAACATGTTGCGAACCTTGCCGCATTCGTACGGATGCAGCAACACTCATGGTGAATCAATCATGATTGATCCCGGTAAGCGATGAACTGAATTGCAACAGCTTTCGACCATGATAAGGAGGGAAAAAAGCGGCTATAAGCCGCTTGGGGGGAAGTTATGGGCGTAATGCTCGATACCGTCGGCAAGTGGATCGCGGGCTACCTGCAGAAGGAAGTTCCGGGCTACGAGCCGTTCACGCCGAGCGATCCGGATCACCTTCGCGGCGTCATCCAGCCGGGCGACGTGCTGCTGGTCGAAGGCAACAACCGGATTTCCGGCATCATCAAATATTTGACGCAGTCGACCTGGTCGCATGCGGCGCTCTATGTCGGCCCTGTCGACGGCGCTTTCGAGGAAGACGGCGAGCCGCATGTGCTGATCGAGGCCAATATCGGCGAAGGCGTCACCTCCGCGCCGCTGTCTAAATATTTCTCCTATCATACGCGGATGTGCCGTCCGGTCGGCCTCTCCTATGAGGACCGTCACACCGTTTGCCGCTACGCCATCAACCGCATCGGTTTCGGCTACGACACCAAGAACATCGTCGACCTGATGCGCTTCCTGATCCCGCTGCCGGTGCCGCAGCGCTGGCGGCGGCGCATGATCGCTTTAGGGTCGGGCGATCCCACCAAGATCATCTGTTCGGCGCTGATCGCGCAGGCCTTTGACGCCGTGCGCTACCCGATCCTGCCGAAGATCACCAAGGCCGGCTCGCGGCGTGCCCGCAAGGAAATCCTGCACATCCGCGACTCCTCGCTCTACATGCCGCGCGATTTCGACATCTCGCCCTATTTCGAAATCGTCAAACCCACCATCGTGCACGGCTTCGACTATCTGAGCCTGCACTGGGCCGACAAGCAAAAGCCGCTCGAGGAGGTAGCGGGCGAATTCGGTGTGTTTCAGGAAGAGATCTGGTCGCCGTCGCTTGTTCCTCAAGCGACTGACGAAACGACGCCGCTTTCGCTTCCGTCTGGAGAAGTAGTGGTCGAGGCCGAGGAGACCATTGTCGAGGAGACGCTGGTTGAAGAGACCGCAGTCGGCCAAACCGTGGTTGAGGAAACCGTGGTCGAACGCGTCAGGGTCACCGAGCACTTCCTGGCTGTCGAATATATTCCGGTACGCGTGCCTGATCGCCGCTCGCGGCCGCGCTCGGCCAAGGCCGAGTTGATCGACTAGGCGCCGGTTCAGCCGCCGCAAATCCTGATCCGCCTTGATGACGCTCAAGGACGCCCGTCCGGCACCTGCTGTTCGCGAAGGCAGGGAATCGCGGCGGTTCAGCGGTCCGAGCGGCCGATGACTTCCATCAATTCGGTGATTTTCTGGCGTTGATCGGCCTTGTTGCCGCTCGAAATCGCATGCTCGACGCAATGGGCGACGTGATCTTTCAGCACTTCCTCCTCGACGCGGCGCAATGCGGCGCGCACCGCCGAGATCTGCGTGACGATGTCGATGCAGTAGCGGTCCTCGTCGACCATTTTCGCGAGGCCGCGGACCTGGCCCTCGATCCGGCTCAGGCGTTTTTGGCAGGATGCCTTGATGTCTTTTCTCATGAGGCCTATATACCCCTACAGGGTATGGGTTTCAAGGCCGGAGATCGGAATGGCGACGGAGACAAAGGCAAATTGTTGCGGCGGGCATGGCGATCATGCCGGGCACAGCCATCATCAGGCGGCGGCCAAGGCAGCCGTGATCGATCCGGTGTGCGGCATGACCGTCGACCCCGCGACGTCGAAGCACCGCTTCGACCACAAGGGAACGACCTATCATTTCTGCTCCGCCGGCTGCCGCGGCAGGTTCGCGGCTGACCCTGCAAAGTATCTGGACAAGGCGGCCGCGCCCGCGGCGGAAATGCCCGAGGGCACCATTTACACCTGCCCGATGCATCCGCAGATCCGGCAGGCCGGCCCCGGCAGTTGCCCGATCTGCGGCATGGCGCTGGAGCCGGAAGTCGCGAGCCTGGATACCGGACCCAACCCCGAGCTCGCCGACATGATGCGGCGGTTCTGGATCGGTGCGATCCTTTCAGCGCCTGCCGTGGTGCTGGAGATGGGCGGGCATCTCGTCGGCGGCCATGGCTGGGTCGACCCGACGTTGTCGAACTGGATTCAATTTGCGTTCGCGACGCCGGTCGTGCTCTGGGCAGGCTGGCCGTTCTTTGTGCGCGGCTGGCAATCGCTGCAAACGCGCAATCTCAACATGTTCACGCTGATCGCCATGGGCACCGGCGTGGCTTACGTCTACAGCGTGATCGGCACACTCGCGCCACAAGCCTTCCCGGCGACGTTCCGCGGCCATGGCGGCGCGGTGGCGGTGTATTTCGAGGCGGCAGCCGTCATCACCGTGCTCGTCCTGCTCGGCCAGGTGCTGGAGCTGCGGGCTCGCGAAGCGACCTCAGGCGCAATCAAGGCGCTGCTGCAGCTTGCACCGAAGACGGCGCGGCGGATCGGCGACGACGGGCAAGAGCATGAGGTCGAAATCGAGAGCCTCGTCGTCGGCGACCGCTTGCGCGTGCGCCCCGGCGAGAAGGTGCCGGTGGACGGCGTCATCCTCGAGGGACGTTCGTCGCTGGATGAATCGTTGGTGACCGGCGAATCGATGCCGGTGACCAAGGAGACCGGCGCCCGGATCATCGCGGGCACGCTCAATCAATCCGGCGGCTTCGTGATGCGCGCCGACAAGGTCGGGCGCGACACGCTGCTGTCGCAGATCGTGCAGATGGTGGCGGACGCGCAGCGCTCGCGCGCGCCGATCCAGCGGCTGGCCGACCAGGTCGCCGGCTGGTTCGTGCCGACGGTCATCGTGGTGGCCATTGCTGCTTTCGCCGCATGGGCTTGGTTCGGGCCGGAGCCGCGGCTGGCGTTCGGGCTCGTCGCCGCCGTCAGCGTGCTGATCATCGCCTGCCCCTGCGCGCTCGGACTGGCCACCCCGATGTCGATCATGGTCGGCGTCGGCCGCGGCGCCCAGGCCGGCGTCCTGATCAAGAACGCCGAGGCGCTGGAGCGGATGGAGAAGATCGACACGCTGGTGGTCGACAAGACGGGCACGCTGACCGAGGGCAAGCCGAAGCTGGTGGCCATCGTTCCGGCCTCCGGCTCCGAGGAAGGCGAGCTCCTGCGGCTTGCGGCCAGCGTCGAGCAGGCGAGCGAGCACCCGCTGGCGGATGCCATTGTGCGAGCTGCAAAGGAGCGCCAGCTCTCCTTGAGCAAGGTGGACGATTTCGATTCGCCTACCGGCAAGGGCGCGATCGGCACGGTCGATGGCAAGAAGATCGCCCTCGGCAATGCCCGATACCTGGCCTCGATCGGCGTCGACGCCGGCGCGCTCGAGGCCGAAAGCGAGCGGCTGCGCGGCGACGGCGCGACCGTCATCAATGTCGCCGTCGATGGCAAGCTCGCCGGCCTGTTCGCCATTGCCGACCCCGTGAAATCATCGACATCAGATGCGCTGAAGGCGCTCGCCGCCGAGGGCATCAAGGTGATCATGCTGACCGGCGACAACAGGACGACGGCGCAGGCGGTGGCGCGCAGGCTCGGGATCACCGATGTGGAAGCCGAGGTATTGCCGGACCAGAAGAGCGCCGTCGTCGCAAAGCTGCAGAAGGCCGGACGCATCGTTGCCATGGCCGGCGATGGGGTCAACGACGCGCCGGCGCTGGCGGCGGCCGAAGTCGGCATAGCCATGGGCACCGGAACCGATGTCGCGATGGAAAGCGCCGGCATCACGCTGCTGAAAGGCGATCTCGGCGGCATCGTCCGCGCGCGAAAGCTCTCGCAGGCGACGATGCGCAATATCCGCCAAAACCTGTTCTTCGCCTTCATCTACAACGCAGGCGGCATTCCGATTGCGGCCGGCATCCTCTATCCCGCCTTCGGCCTGTTGCTGTCGCCGATCATCGCGGCGGCCGCGATGGCGCTGTCGTCGGTCAGCGTCGTCGGCAATGCGCTGCGGCTCCGTGTGACGCCGCTCGACTAAATTAGAAGCGCGCGGCCAGCGTCAGCCGCACCGCGCGCGGCTCCGCGGGATGGACGTGACGGTCGGCGACGCCGCCGATCGGCTCGCCGGGCAGGCGCGACAGATAATAGTATTCGATCTGGTTGGTCTGCGCGTCGAACAGATTGAGCACGTCAAGCTGCAATTTCAGGCCGTTGTCGAAGCGATACCCGGCGCGCGCATTGAAGATCAACGATGATAATGAGCGCACGCTGTCGTCCTCGATCAGCGGCCGCGGCCCGAAATAGCGCGCCTTCAGCGCGCCGAACCATCCGGTTTCCTCGCCAAAGGTGATGGCAGCGCTTCCGATCCAGGCGGGCGCGCCCGGAATGCGATCGCCGGCGGGATCGAAATCGGTGAAGCGGGCGCGGGTGTAGGCGACATCGAGATCGACGGCGAGCCAGGGCACCGGCTTGTAGTTGTTGGTCCATTCCACGCCGACACGGCGGCTGGGCCGGCTCGGCTCGGTGGTGCCGGCATCGCCGACGAACAGCAGTTCGGAATCGAAATCCAGCACGAAAACCGCGACCGAACTGGTCAGGCCTTCGATTGCCCTGGTGCGGATGCCGACCTCGGCACCGCGCGAGCGCACCAGCAGCGGCACGCGGTCCAGCGGCGTCACCTTGTCGTTGGGATCGACCGTGATGGTCGTGCCGCGGATGTCGTTGCTGTGCAGCCCATAGCCGGCATTGCCGTAGAACTCGGTCTTGAACCAGGGGCCGAGCACGATGCCGGCCTTCGGGCTCGCCATGTTCGCCCGGGCACTGCCGGAGTTTTCCGGCGTGTCGCTGATCACGCGCCCGCCGAAGAAATCCTCGCGGATACCCACAGTGGTGCGCAGCCAGTCGGTCCAGCGCGTCGTGGTGTCGGTCCAGATGCCGACATTGCCCTCCTTGACGAAGTCCTCGCGCGTCGTCGAAAGCACATTGCGCTGCTCGGTCTTGAACAGGCCGACATGAATGTCGTCGTAGCGGCTCTGCACGCCGATGCGGGTTTGCGTCTCAAGGCCAGCAAAGCGCCAGTCGAAGGCATGCCGCGCATCGAAGCCGCCGAGGGTGCGGCGATCGAGCTGGTTGAACTGGTCACCGTTGATCGGATTATCGAGGAAATAGATGAAGTTGTTGTAGAGCTGCAAATCCGAGCGGATGACATAGGCGCTGACTTTGGTCTGCCCGTATTCGCTGGAATGCGCGAAATTGCTCGACAGGCTGAAGCGGCTGGAGGTGCCGCCGTCGGTGGGATCAAGCGTGCCGAAGCGGCTGATCAGGCCTTGATCGATGGCGCGCTGCGCAACCTGGTCAGTCGAATTCCAGGAGTTGGAATAAGCCATGCCCGTGATCGAGAAGCCGTCGGTCGCGGTGCCCTGGCTGTAGCGCAGCACGCCGTTGATCTTGCGGACGTTGTCCGGCACGTCCCACGGGCCGTTATATTTGACGCCTTCGATGGCGGCGAGCAGCGTGCCCTCGCCGACCGCGCTCGAGCCTGCCACGAGGCCGCGGCGATAGCCGAAACTGCCGAAGGTGAGCTCGGCGAGATTTTTCGGCAGCTTGTCGAGATAGTCGATCCCGAGCGCGCCGGCCGAGCCGAAGTCGCCGACATCGGCGAAGTACGGACCCTTGCGGACGTTGATCGCACTGATCAGCTCGGGAATCAGGAAATTGATGTCGGCATAACCCTGCCCGTGACCGTGCGTTGGCATGTTGACGGGCATGCCGTCGACGGTGATGGCGAGATCGGTGCCGTGGTCGAGATTGAAGCCGCGCAGAAAATACTGGTTGGCTTTGCCCTCACCGGAATGCTGGGTGACGATCAGGCCGGGCACGGCCTCCAGCGCTTCGCCGGGCCGCACGAACGGAACGGCGTTGACCTGTTCGCCGCTGATACGCATCGAGCTCGCGGCGGTGGGCTGCAGCGCGCCTGATCCGTCGAACGATGACGCGGACGTAAGGCCGCTGGCGCCTGCAGGAGCCGACTGCGGCTGTTGGGGACGGACGACGGTCGTGCTTCGTGCGCTCCGGTTTTGCGACGGCTTCGACCGCGCCACGCGCTTGGGCAGAACCGCATTGGGAGCGGTCACGCTAACCGGCGGAAGATGCGTATGCGGTTCGGGGATTTCGTGCGCGCTCGCCGGAAGGGCGCAGACGGCAGACGATGCGGCGACGAAAAACTGCCGCAACAGAGCCCTACGCACCGCCAATACCCCCGCAATATCGCCGCCGTAGCTCTCCAGCTACAACGTCCCAGACCGGCCCTCTTCTCCTAGCAGGTCCATTGTGGGAGGTGGAGAAGCCACCGCGTCGCAAGCGAGCCGGCCTCTACGCCGCCTTCGCCGCCGTGCCGCAGGGAAGGCCGGCGCGCGCGAGGCCGCCATAGAGCGGCTCGTTGGGCATCTCCGCGCGCAGGATCTTGCGCACCGAAATCAGTTTCTCCAGATCGATGCCGGTCGGGAATCCCTTGCTCTCGCACAGGAACACCAGATCCTCGAACACGACATTGCCCGTGGCGCCCGGCGCGAAGGGGCAGCCGCCGAGCCCGCCAAGCGAGCCGTCGAGCACACGCGCGCCGGCATCGAGCGCCGCGGACGCATTCGCGATCCCCATGCCGCGGGTGTCATGCAGGTGCACGCAGACCGGCTTGCCGCCTGCGATCTTCACCACGGCGGCGGTGAGGTCGCCAACCTGCTTCGGCCCGGCATAGCCGACGGTATCGGCGACGGCGACCAGATCGACGCCGGCTTCAAACAGCTTTTCCGCGATCCGGATCACCTCGATGGGATCGACCTCGCCCGCGATGGAGCAACCGAGCGCCATCGAGATGGCGGCATTGACGACCGGCTTGTGCGCGCTGGCGTTGCGCAGCTCGACCATCCGCCTGACGTTGGCAATCGCCGACTCGCGCGAGCGGTTGGCATTCGCCTGGCTGTGCTCCTCGGTTGCCGAAACCACCGTGGCGATCTCGCCGACGCCGCTCTCCAGCGCCTCGTTGACGCCGCGCTCGTTCAGCGCGAGCCCAATGCCGTGCGCGCCCGGCAGCGAGGCGATCGTCGCCACGATCTCGCGAACATCGACGAATTGCGGAAAGGTCTTGGCGGGAAGAAACGAGCCGACCTCGAAACAACGCACGCCGGCGGCATACTCCTCACGGATCCATTGCTGCTTGGCCGCGGTGGAAGGAAACTTCTTCACGAGCTGCAATCCGTCGCGCAGGCCGACTTCCCGCAGAATGACGCGGTCGGCGGGATAGATATCCTGGTAGCGGGTCATGATGGCCTCATGCAGCGTTATTGGTTGACGTCTTCTTGAGCTCGGCACGAACGGCTGATGTGTCGGCGCCGAGCACCGGCACCTTCAGCCCCTCGCCGATATTGCCGCCATTCCATTCGACCGGCAATGCGGGAACGCGGAACGGCTTGCCGTCGGCATTGACGTTGTGGACGAGGCCGCCGGGCCGCAGCACATGCGGATCGGTCAAAAGGTCTTCGGGCCGGTTGATCGGCGAGAAGCAGATGTTGAGCAGATCAAGCCGCTCGGACAGCTCGGCCACGTTCCAGCGCTTGATCTCTTCGGCCACGCGCGGAATGATGCGCGAGCGCGCGAGGATGCGGTCCGTCGTGGTGCGCAGCGCGGGATCGTCGAGAAATTCCTGCAGGCTGAACTCCTTGCAGAAGGCCTGCCAGTGGCCCTCAGTGACCACGCCGATGAAGATCCGCTCCTCGCCCGCGGTGTCGAAGATGTCGTAGATCGGCCAGGCATGCTCGCGCTCGGGCATCGAGCGCGGCTTGCGGCCGGTCATCTCGTATTCGACCATGTGCTGGGCCACCAGGAACAGGCAGTTCTCGAACAGGCCGATGCGGATGTCGGCGCCATCCTTGGCGCCGCCGCGCTTCTGGTAGAGCGCGGCCAGGATCGAGATCGCGCCGAACATGCCGCCCATGATGTCGTTGGCGGAGGAGCCGACACGCTGCGGCCTGTCGCGGGTGCCGGTCATGGCGGCGAGTCCCGACATCATCTGCACGACCTCGTCGAGCGCGGGGCGATGCTCATAGGGGCCGGACAAGAAGCCCTTGTGGCCGCAGATGATCAATTGCGGATAGCGCTTGCGCAGCTCGTCGGGGCCAAGACCCTGCTTGTCGAGTTGGCCATCGCGGAAATTCTCGACGAACACGTCGGCGCTGGCGAGCAAAGCGTGCATGGTGTCGCGGTCGTCAGGCTTGGCGAAGTCGAGCACCACGCTGCGCTTGCCGCGGTTGAACAGCGGAAAGAACGAGACGCCCATGCCGCCGAGGCTGCGCGTCTTGTCGCCGGCCGGCGGCTCCACCTTGATCACCTCGGCGCCGAGCTGCGCGAGGATCATGCCGCAGGTCGGGCCCATCACCATGTGGGTCATCTCGATGACCCGCACGCCCGCAAGCGGCAATTCTGTCCCGGCCATCCGCTTCTCCCTGTTCAGCTTGCATTCATTGAAGCCCAGAATAGGCCGTTGAGGGAGGGCCTGAAAACATATTCCACCGGCGCAAACGCATGGGGAACAGCACCCTTGCCGAAGGGCCCGGCGATCTCTACCTCTCGCGGGTGTTTTTGACCCCGGGAGAGGTTGGACTGCCATGCTGGACGCCGCCGTCAAGGCGCTTTCGCAAATTCTGTCGCCGCCGATGCGCTCGATCCTGTGGCGCTCGATCGGGCTCGCGCTGGTATTGATTACGGTGCTCGCGTTCGGCCTGCAGCGGCTGCTCTCCTGGTTTGCCACCAGCGGCGAGGTCTGGCTGGAGGCTTTGCTGGGACCCGGCTGGCACGGCTCGATCAACGTGCTGGCCTGGATCGTCTCGATCGCCGCCGGGCTCGGCGTCGTGGTCGGCGGTATTTTCCTGATGCCGGCGATCACCTCGCTGGTGGCGAGCCTGTTCGTCGACGAGATCGCCGACCATGTCGAGCGCGAACACTACCCGGCCGAGCAGCCGGGCGTGGCGCTGCCGCTCGGCGTTGCCATCCCCGAAGGCATCAAGACGGCGCTGCTGACCATCCTGGTCTACCTGATCGCGCTGCCCTTCGTGCTGTTCGCAGGCGCCGGATTCCTGATTTTCTTCTTCGCCACGGCCTGGCTGCTCGGGCGCGAGTATTTCGAACTCGCCGCGATGCGCTTCCGCTCGCCGGCCGAAGCCAAGGCGATGCGCAAGTATCATTCGGCCACGGTGTTCACCGCGGGCCTCTTCATCGCGGCGTTCGTGTCGATCCCGATCGTCAACCTCGCGACGCCGCTGTTCGGCATGGCCTTCATGGTCCACATGCACAAGCGGTTGTCGGGTCCACGGCCGGAGTTGATCGAGCCGGCGCAACGCACGAGTGTGCCGATGCGCTAGCGCGGCCAGCTCCTGTCCCGCGCGAACGGCACCAGCAGCAAGCCCGCAAACGCGACGCAGGCCAGCATGGCCCACGCTTCGTTGACGCATAGCGCCAGCGAAGCCTTCTCGACCAGCGGACGCACATAGGCGATCGCCGCCTCGTCCGGCGGCCCCGGCGGCCGGTTGAGAAGCAGCGATGGATCGAGCCCAATCTCCCTGGCCGCCGCCAGATCTCCGGCCAGCAGCCGGACCCGGAAATCCTCGGCATAGAGCCCGACCCGGCCATAGAGGATGGTGTCGATCAGCGCGATGCCGATGGCTCCGCCAAGATTGCGCATCAGGTTGAAAAGTCCGCTGGCGTCGGCGACCTCGGCTTCCGGCAATTCGCCGAGCGCGATCCGTGTCGGCGGCAGCAGGCAGAACATGATCGCGATCCCGCGAACGATTTGCGGCCAGAACATCTCGTCGAAGTCGGCCGTGCGGGGCTGAAAGGCACTCAAGCCAAGGCCTACTGCAAACAGCGCGAAGCCCGCCGCCGTCAGAATGCGGGCGCCAACCCGGCTTTCCAGCACGGCGGCAAGCGGCGCGGTCACGAGCTGGGCGATGCCGGTCACCAGCATGATGGTACCGATCTCGAAGGCATCATGCCGGCGCACGAAGGCGAGAAAGACCGGCATCAGATAGACCGAGCCGAACAGGCCGACCCCGAGACAAAAGCTGAGGCCGCACCCGGCCGCGAAGCTGCGCCGCCGCAAGGTCACCAGCTGCACCACCGGATGCGCTGCCCGCAAGGTGCGGCGAATGAAAACCATCAGGCTGATGGCGCTCGCCGACAATAGTCCAATGCAGACCGGCGACAGCCAGCCGCGCTGCGGCGCCTCCTTCAATCCAATCTCGAAACCGGCAAGGGCCGCCGCCAGCAAGATGAGCGAGGCCGCATCGAGCTTTGCCAGCTCGCTGAACCTGGTCGCCTGCCGCGGCAGCAGCGAAGGCGTCAGCGATGCCGCCGCAAGTCCGGGGATGACGTTGATCAGGAACAGCCCCGGCCAGGACCAGGTTTCGGTGATCCAGCCGCCGACGACGGGACCGATGGTCGGGGCGAGCACCGCAACCACGCCGCCGATCGTGGTGGCGACGGCATGCAGGCGGGAGGGAAACAGCAGGAACACCGCGGAGAAGACCGCAGGGATCAGCACGCCGCCGGCAAAGCCCTGCCCAATGCGAAACAGCAGCAGGACGGCAAATCCGTCGCTGAACGCGCAGCCGATCGATGCAAGCGTGAAAACGCTGACGGCCGTCGTGAACAGCCATCGCAGCGTCAGCACGCGCGTGAACAGGCCGGTGAGCGGGATCGCGATCACTTCGGCAATCAGATAGGCGGTCTGGATCCAGCTCATCGCCTCCGGTGAAATCGCGAGCGCGCTTCGGATCGCCGGCAGCGAGGTCGCGACCACCTGGATGTCGAGAATCGCCATGAACATGCCGAGGCACATCAGCAGGAAGGCGCACCATGTCGCGATGCCTGGATTACCCGCGTGAGGGGTTGGCGCGCTGCTCACGATGCCGCGGCCGCACTGACGAATAACGCGCGCGTCTCGGCGCGAATCCGAACGGCGAGCACCGCAGCGTTGAGCCCGGTGAAGATCAGCGCCAACAGAGGCAAATGCAGCGCAAGCGGAAGTATCGCGATTTCGGCGGCGACGACGGCGTAATTCGGATGCGACAGATATCGGTATAGCCCGGATGCGACGAGCGGTTCGCCCGGCAATACGATGATGCGCGTGGTCCATCTTGCGCCCAAAGTCGCGATAATCCAGACCCGCAGGCCTTGCAGCGCAGCGAATACCGCCAGCGCGACCAGATTGACGCTCGCGTCGTGGCCCCATATCCACAGCGCGATCAGCCAGACCGCATGCACCGACACGATCAGCGGATAGTGACCCGCGCCGACCTCGATCGCGCCGCGTGCCAGCAGCTTGCGCGTGTTGTAATGCGAGAGCGCGAGTTCGCCCAATCGCTGGAACGTGACGAACGCCAGAATGACGGAAGCGAGGCTCACGCCGCGTGCCGCAGGGCGACGCAGCTTGCGGTGAAGCCGGGCCCGAGTGAAGTCAGGAGCGATCGCTTCGGCAGGCCCTGCGCGCGCAGACGGTCGAGCACGAACAGAACGGTCGGCCCCGACATGTTGCCGTAATCGGCAATCACGTCGCGCTCGTGGTCGAGCGTACCCTGGTCCAGCGCCAGCGCATGCTCCAGCGCGATAATCACCTTGCTGCCGCCGGGATGACAGACAAAACGATCGACGCGATCGCGCGGCAGCTCCATCCGCGACAGGATTTCAGCGATGGCAGGTCCCATGTTCTCCCTGACAAAATCCGGAATCGTGCGTTGAAAGATCACGCCAAAGCCTTCCGGGTCGATTTTCCATCCCATAACGTCGAGCGTGTCGGGCCAGAGTTTTTCCGCCGTGGCCTCGATCCGGGTTGAGCCGCCGTCGCCGGCCCGCAGGATCAGCGCAGCGGCGCCATCCCCGAACAGGCTCGCCGCGACGACATTGGCTTTGGTCAATTCGTCATGGCGCACCGCAAGCGTGCAGAGTTCAAGCGCGACCAGCAGCACATTGGTGCCGGGCCGCGACTCCGCCAGCCGCGACGCGATCGAGAGGCCGGAAACGCCGCCGGCGCATCCAAGGCCAAAGACGGGAACCCGTGACACGTCCGTGCGGAGGCCAAGCTTGCCGGCGATGCGCGCGTCCAGGGTCGGCGTTGCGATCCCGGTCGAGCATACCGTGACGACAGTATCGATCTCGCTCGCTGCAAGATCGGCCTGCGCGAGGGCCTTGCATGCGACATCGAGGAACAGCGCCTCTGCCCCTTCGAGAAACGCCTGCGTCCGCTCGGGCCAGCCGCGCCGCTCGAGATACCATTCCATCGGCTTGGCGCCGAAGCGGCGCCGGATGCCGGTGTTGGCGAACAGGCTGGAAAGCGTTTCGAATTCCGGATAGCGATCGGCCAGCACGCCTCGCGCGGCCCTTAGAATCTGCTCCTGGTGAAACAGATGGGGCGGGACCGCGGTCGCAAGAGACACCAGCGCGGCCGTACGATTCGCCTTGCGATGCATGTGGTGTCCCCGCCTCTGTTGCCCGCTTACGAACATCGCTGCCGGGCAAATATTTCGGCCGGCACCGTCTCCGGGCTATCTGTGGGGTCACTATTGGTTGAATGCAGCGATCGAGCGGCGGCCGTGTGGCTGCCGCATGGAGACATTCACACCGTCTTCTCCGGCCAGCGGCAGAGATCGTTGATCAGGCACACCTCGCAGCGCGGGCTCCGCGCGAGGCAGGTGTAGCGGCCGTGCAGGATCAGCCAGTGATGGGCGTGCAGCATGAATTCGGCCGGGATCACCTTCTCGAGCCCGAGTTCGACTTCGAGCGGCGTCTTGCCCGGCGCGAGCCCCGTGCGGTTGCCGACGCGGAACACATGCGTATCGACGGCCATGGTGTGCTCGCCGAAGGCCATGTTGAGCACGACATTCGCGGTCTTGCGGCCGGCGCCCGGCAGCGACTCGATCTCCGCGCGGGTGCGCGGCACCTCGCCGCCGAATTCGCGCAGCAGCTTCTCCGACAGCGCGATGACGTTCTTGGCCTTGTTGCGGTAGAGGCCGATGGTCTTGATATAGTCGCGCACCTTCTCCTCACCGAGCTCGAGCATCTTCTCCGGCGTGTCGGCGACGGCGAACAATACGCGCGTCGCCTTGTTGACGCCGGCGTCGGTCGCCTGAGCCGACAGCACGACGGCAACCAGCAGCGTGTAGGGATTGAGATGCTCCAGCTCTCCCTTGGGCTCGGGATTGGCTTTGCGGAACCGGCTGAAGGCCTCGTACACCTCGGCCGCCGTCCAGGGCTTTGGCTCGGGTGCCTTCTTCGCGGGCTTGTTCACAGGCCTGGGCTTGATGGCCTTCACCGCCTTCTTTGCTGCGGATTTCGCTGGCTTCGGTTTCGCCTTGCGGATGATTTTGGCCATGATCCCTGTATACTGGCAGGCGATGATGGACGGCAGCAACGCATTTGAGCATGACGCTCCACAGCCGGAATTGTTTTCCGCGCTGCTGACGCCGCACCGCTCGCTGGGCCGCACCGGCTTCCTGGTGCTGATGGGTTTTGTCTGCACCATCAGCTTCGTCGCCGGCATGGTGTTCCTGATGATGGGCGCCTGGCCGGTGCTCGGCTTCTTCGGCCTCGACGTGCTCGCGATCTGGTGGGCGTTCCGCATCAACAACCGCAGCGCCAAGGCCTGCGAGGAGATCAGGGTGACCCCGTCCGAACTGCGGATACGCCGGACCAGCCATCGCGGCCATGTGGTGGAATGGGTGCTCAATCCGCTCTGGGTGCGGCTGGAGCAGACCGGAGATCCCGAGTTCGGCATCGACCGGCTCTGGTTGGTCTCCCGCGGCCGGCTGGTGTCGGTCGGCAGCTTTTTGGGGCCTGAAGAAAAGGCCAGCTTTGCCAAAGCCTTGCTGGCCGCGCTGCAGGCCGCCAAGCGCGGCCCTACCTATAATCCAGTCACGTGAAGCTTGTCGGGAAACGGGTGGTTGGACCGTCGCATGCCCACTAAATCTGAGAGCATGATGACACTCGCCATACATGACCAGCGCCTTGCCAAGCCGGGCCCGCACAACACCGCAGCGCTGCGCGACTACGACTCGGTGCGCCGCGCCATCGCCTTCATCAGCGAGCATTGGCGCACGCAGCCGACCATCGAGGCAATGGCGGATGCCGCGGCCGTGACGCCGGATGAGCTGCACCATCTGTTCCGCCGCTGGGCCGGGCTGACGCCAAAGGCGTTCATGCAGGCGCTGACGCTCGACCATGCCAAGAGCCTGCTGCGCGACTCCGCGAGCGTGCTCGATGCCGCACTCGACTCCGGCCTCTCAGGACCGGGCCGGCTGCACGATCTCTTCGTGACGCATGAGGCGATGTCGCCCGGCGAATGGAAGAACGGCGGCGCGGGCCTGACGCTGCGCTACGGTTTCCACCCCTCGCCGTTCGGCACCGCCATCGTGATCGCGACCGAGCGCGGGCTTTCGGGGCTTGCCTTCGCCGATCCCGGCGAGGAGCGCGCGGCCTTTGCCGACATGACGCGGCGCTGGCCGAACGCGACCTATATCGAGGACAGCGAAGGCACCGCGCCGCTCGCCAGCCGCGTCTTCAATACGAAACTGTGGCGGCCGGACCAGCCGCTGCGCGTCGTGCTGATCGGCACCGATTTCGAGGTGCGGGTGTGGGAGACGCTGCTGAAGATCCCGATGGGACGCGCGGTGTCGTATTCCGATATCGCCTGCAACATCAAAAGCCCGAAGGCCTCGCGCGCGGTGGGTGCAGCGGTCGGACGCAATCCGGTGTCATTCGTCGTGCCCTGCCATCGCGCACTCGGCAAGAGCGGCGCGCTGACCGGCTATCACTGGGGCATCACCCGCAAGCAGGCGATGCTGGGC
>JAKFVP010000535.1 GCA_021732175.1 Bradyrhizobium sp. | reverse complement strand
GACGTGCTGCACCACCGGCAGGGTCGCCGCGACTTCCTTGTCCGGCACCTCGAAGATCAATTCGTCATGCACCTGCAGCAGCATCTGCGCCGAGAGTTTCTTCTCGGCCAGCGCGTCCTCGACGCGGGTCATGGCGCGGCGGATGATGTCGGCGGCGGTACCCTGCAGGCGCGCGTTGATCGCGGCGCGCTCGTTGAAGGCGCGGACCGAGGCGTTGGACGCCTTGATTTCGGGGTAGTGGCACTTGCGGCCGAACAGCGTCTCGACATAGCCGTGCTGGCGGCAGAACTCTTTGGTCGCGTCCATGTAGTCGCGAATGCCGGGGAAGCGCTCGAAATATTTCTTGATGTAGGCGGAGGCTTCCTCGCGGGCGATGCCGAGCTGGTTCGCGAGGCCAAACGCCGAGATGCCGTAGATGATGCCGAAATTGATCGCTTTCGCACGGCGGCGCACTTCGCCCGGCATGTCCTTGATCGGCACGCCGAACATTTCCGACGCCGTCATGGCGTGAATGTCGAGCCCGTCCTTGAACGCCTGCTTGAGTTGCGGGATGTCGGCGATCTCGGCGAGCAGGCGCAGCTCGATCTGCGAATAGTCGGCCGACACCAGCTTGTGGCCGGGTGCCGCGATGAAGGCGCGGCGGATCTTGCGGCCGTCCTCGGTGCGAACCGGGATGTTCTGCAGGTTCGGCTCGTTGGACGACAGCCGGCCCGTGGTGGTCGCCGCCAGGGCGTAGGTGGTGTGCACGCGATGGGTCTGGGGATGCACGTAATTCGGCAGCGCGTCCGTGTAGGTCGATTTCAGCTTGGAGACCTGCCGCCATTCCAGAATCTTCTTCGGGAAGTCATGGCCCTGCTCGGCGAGGTCGTCGAGCACCTGCGCCGAGGTCGACCACGCGCCGGTCTTGGTCTTGGTGCCGCCGGGCAGTCCCATCTTGCCGAAGATGATGTCGCCAAGCTGCTTGGGGCTGCCGACATTGATCGGCTCGCCCGCGAGTTCCTGAATCTCGGCTTCGACCCGCGCCGCGGTCTGGGCGAAATCGCCCGACAGGCGTGACAGCACCTGGCGGTCGATCGAGATGCCGCGCCGTTCCATCCGCGCCAGCACGGAGACCAGCGGCCGCTCCAGCGTCTCGTAGACCGTATTCATGTGCTCGGCGACCAGCCGCGGCTTCAGCACGCGCCAGAGACGCTCGATCATGTCGGCATATTCGGCGGAATACTCCGCAGCCTTGTCGATTGCGACCTGGTCGAAGGTGAGCTTGCCCTTGCCGCTGCCGACGAGTGAGCCGTAGTCGACCACGACGTGATCGAACCAGCGCGAGGCCAGCGAATCCATGGCGATTGAATTGCGTCCTGCATCGAGCGCATAGGCCATCAGCTGCACGTCGTCATGGTTGCGCAGCGTGATGCCGTGCTGCGCCAGCACCACCGAGGTGAACTTGATGTTGTAGCCGAGCTTGAGGATCCCGGGGGATTCCAAGAGCGGCTTCAGTGCAGCCAGCGCGTCCGCTGCCTTGATCTGGTCCGGCGCCAGCCCCGCGTCGAACAGCCCGGCGCCGCCGCCGGACTGCTTGTGGCCGAGCGGCAAATAGGCCGCATCGTTCGGCGCGATCGCCAGCGCGAAGCCGGAAATTTCCGCCTGCATCGGATCGATCGAATCCGACATCGCATCGATGACGAGATGACCGGCGTCGGCCGCGCGGGCGAGCCACTCCTTCAATGCGTCGACGCTACGTAGCGTTGCGTACTTCTTGCGGTCGATCGGGATCTTCTTGATTGCATCTGCGCGGGCCTCGGCAAGCGAGACCGGCGTGCCCTTGAGGCTCGCGGACTTGTCCTGCCGGTCGGCGGATTTCTTTGCCGCGGGCAGCGGTGCGTCGCCGGGAAAGAGGTCGCCGGATGTGCTGGACGATTTTGTCTTGGCAGCGCCCAGCGTGGCGCCGACGTTGCCATCGCCTTTTGCATCAGCCGCGACGTCGGCCGGATCGATGTGCGAATATTCGGCGACGCGGCGGGTGAGGGTGGAGAACTCCATTGCCTTCAGGAACGCGATCAGCTTGCGCGCATCGGGTTCGTGTACCGCGAGCTCGTCGAGCGGCACTTCGAGATCGACCTTGTCGTCGAGCAGTACCAGCTGGCGCGAGATGCGCGCCTTGTCGGCATTCTCGAGCAGCGCCTCGCGCCGCTTCGGCTGCTTGATCTCGCTGGCGCGGACCAGAAGCTGCTCCAGGTCGCCATATTCGATGATGAGCTGCGCGGCAGTCTTGACGCCGATACCGGGCACGCCGGGCACGTTGTCGGTGGAATCGCCGGCCAGCGCCTGCACTTCCACCACCTTCTCCGGCGGCACGCCGAATTTTTCGATTACCTCGGGAATGCCGATGCGGCGGTCCTTCATGGTGTCGAACATCACGACCTTGTCGGTCACGAGCTGCATCAAATCCTTGTCGGAGGACACGATGGTCGTGGTGGCGCCGCGCTCGGTGGCGAGCCGTGCATAGGTCGCGATGAGATCGTCGGCCTCGAAGCCGGCTTGCTCCAGGCAAGGCAGATCGAAGGCGCGCACGGCGTCGCGGATCAGGCCGAATTGCGGGATCAGATCGTCAGGCGCGGGCGGCCGGTGCGCCTTGTAGTCGGGATAGAGCTTGTTGCGGAACGTGACTTCGGACTTGTCGAAGATGATGGCGAGGTGCGTCGGCCGGTTGTCGGCCGGCATGTCGCGCAAGAGCTTCCACAGCATGTTGCAGAAGCCGAGCACGGCATTGACCTGCAGCCCGTCCGACTTGCGGTTCAGCGGTGGCAGCGCGTGATAGGCGCGGAAAATGTAGGAGGAACCGTCCACCAGGAACAGATGGTCGCCCTTGGCGACGGTCTTGCCGGCAATCGGCTTTGCGGCGGACTTGGCGTCGGCCTTCTTGGTGTCGGCCTTTGTATCGGCCTTGGCGGCAGGTTTTGCGGCGGCTTTGGGGGCTGTCTTCGGCATGGCCGAAAGTTAGGGATTCTTGCGCGGATTGACAGCCTTGACGGGCGAGAAAGTGAGCTTTCCCCCACTGTCATCAGCCGCCATTTGCAGGGCGGCGAGGGGCTACTCCGCCGCCTGCAACACCGCGCCGGGCTTCTTCGGCGCGATCCAGAACGCTGCGGGGCGTTCGAACAGGAAATTGGCGTGCACGGCAAGCGCCGCCCGCCAGATCAGGAGCGCGCCGGCGACGCCTGCGACCGTGACGATCAGCGAGACCGTGCCAATGTCCGGGATCACTCCGGTCTTGAGCAGCAGCGTCCGGGTTGCCGCCATCGGCAGGAAGAAAGCGAGATAAATGACGATGGAGTGCTCGCCGCAATAGCGCAGGAAATCGAGCCAGCGCATATGCGCGAGCAGCGTGCCGGCGACGATGATGGCGCAAGCGCCCGCCATGCCCAGCGCCAGCGAGATCAGCGGCCGCTCGCTGTAGCCAAGCTCGACCAGCGCGCCATTGATCAGCGCCCACACTACGAGACCGATCATTGCAAGCGCCGGCCGGCTGCGCGCGCGATCCGACAGCGCGAACACGTAAGTTGCCAGCCAGTAGCCGGCGAAGAAATAGACGAAGCGCGCGCAGAATTCGTCGATCACGGTCCAGCCAGTTGCGACATGCGCGCTCTCCAGCAGCGCCGCGAGGGTGAAGATCACGATCGGCGGGATTCGACGTGTCAGTTTTGTGACGACGAAGAACACCGGCAACAGATAAATGAACCACAGCGTGCCGAACGGCTCGACGAAGGATTCCAGATAGAGATATCCGACATGCGCCCAGCCCGACTCGGCGGCAAAGCCGGGAGCCTTTAAGCCGAACTGGATCGTTACCCAGAGCACGTAGAAGTACGCGAAGTGCACCACCTTGCGGTCGAGATAGGTGCGCCAGTCGCGGTCCATCACGACGCTAAGAAAAAGCCCCGAAATCAGGAAGAAATCCGGCATCCGGAACGGCTTTGCAAACGCCACCAGCGCATGCATGAAGCCGGTCTGGCCGGCGGCAGCCTCGACCCCCAGTACCGAATGCATCATGACGACCATGACGATGCAGATGCCCTTGGCATAGTCGACCCAGTCGATGCGGCTGGCCGCGGGACGGGTCTGTGTGCCGGATGTGCCGGGAAAAGTCATCGCTGTCCTGTTTCGGCGCGGTTTGGCCGCATCATCGGCCGGATCGGTTTCTTTCTCCTTTATTCATACAAATGACGTGCCGCTTTTTGCGGAACCGGGCCTTCCCTTGAGGCCGCGAATTTCTTAAACACCGGGCGCGTTAACCATCGAAAACCGGGTTTTCTATGCGAATTACCATGATCGGCACCGGCTATGTGGGACTGGTGTCCGGCGCCTGCTTTGCGGATTTCGGCCACCAGGTCATCTGCGTCGACAAGGACGAGAGCAAGATCGCAGCGCTTCGCCGCGGCGAGATTCCGATCTTCGAGCCGGGCCTGGACGCGCTGGTCGCCACCAACGTCAAGGCCAACCGCCTCGACTTCACCACCGACCTGAAGGCGCCGGTCGCGGAGGCCGATGCCGTGTTCATCGCGGTCGGCACGCCTTCGCGGCGCGGCGACGGCCACGCCGATCTCAGCTATGTCTATGCTGCCGCGCGCGAGATAGCCGAAGCGCTCGATGGTTTCACCGTCGTGGTCACCAAGTCGACCGTGCCGGTCGGCACCGGCGACGAGGTCGAGCGGCGCATGCGCGAGGCCAATCCGAAGGCCGATTTCGTCGTCGCCTCCAATCCGGAATTCCTGCGCGAGGGCGCTGCGATCCGCGACTTCAAGTTTCCCGATCGCATCGTCGTCGGTACGTCGGATGAGCGGGCGCGAAAAGTGCTCGGCGACATCTACCGGCCGCTGTCGCTGAACCAGGCGCCGCTGATGTACACGGCGCGGCGCACCGCGGAGCTGATCAAATACGCCGCCAACGCGTTTCTTGCCACCAAGATCAGTTTCATCAACGAGATCGCCGATCTTTCCGAAAAAGTCGGCGCCGACGTGCAGGAAGTCGCGCGCGGCATTGGCCTCGACAACCGCATCGGCTCGAAGTTTTTGCATGCCGGCCCCGGCTTCGGCGGCTCCTGCTTCCCGAAGGACACCCGCGCGCTGATCAAGATCGCGCAGGACAGCGACGTGCATTTGCGCATCGTCGAGGCCGTGCTGGGGGTCAACGACAACCGCAAGCGCGCGATGGCGCGCAAGGTTGCGAACCTCGCCGGCAATCTGCGCGGCAAGAAGGTCGCCGTGCTCGGCCTCACCTTCAAGCCGGATACCGACGACATGCGCGAGGCGCCGTCGATCCCGCTGATCACGGGCCTGCTCGACATGGGCGCGCAGGTGAGGGCGCACGATCCCGTCGGTATCGAGCAGGCGCGCAAGGAATTGCCCGACATCGAATATTTCGACGACCCATATGAGTGCGTGAAGGGGGCCGATGCGATGGTCGTGGTCACCGAATGGGTGCAGTACCGCACGCTCGACCTCGATCGGCTGAAGGCCGAGATGGCGCAGCCCGTCGTGGTCGATCTGCGCAACATCTATCGCCCGGCCGACATGGCCGCCCACGGCTTTATCTACGACAGCGTCGGCCGCACGCCCGAACCGGGCGTGTGAACTTTCTTACCTCGCCCCGCGCTTGCGGGGAGAGGTCGGATCGCATCGTAGATGCGATCCCGGGTGAGGGGCCGGCGCCGCATTTTGCGGCCATCGAATTCCGGGATAGAAGCCCCTCACCCCAACCCTCTCCCCGCAAGCGCGGGGCGAGGGAGTGACACCGGATAACCCCTTGCGCAGCTTCGACACGCCCCTGCCGATCGACGTCGTGCTCGACGAGCTCTCGCGCACGCTGGCCACTCGCAACACGGCGGTGCTGGTGGCGCCGCCCGGCGCGGGCAAGACCACGCGCGTGCCATTGGCGCTGCTGGACGAGCCCTGGACCAGGGGCAAGAAGATCATCGTGCTGGAGCCGCGGCGCATCGCGGCGCGCGCCAGCGCCGAGCGGATGGCGAAGACCCTCGGCGAGCGGGCCGGCGAGACCGTCGGCTATCGCGTGCGCTTCGGCTCGAAGGTCTCGCGCGCGACGCGGATCGAGGTGGTCACCGAGGGTATCTTCTCCCGGCAGATCCTCGACGATCCCGAACTGCACGGCATCGCTGCCGTCCTCTTCGACGAATTCCACGAACGCTCGCTCGATGCCGATCTCGGGCTTGCGCTGGCGCGCGACGCACAGACCGGTCTGCGCGAGGATTTGCGCATCCTCGTGATGTCGGCGACGCTCGACGGCGCGCGGATCGCAAGACTGCTGGGCGATGCGCCTGTCGTCGAAAGCGAGGGCCGCGCCTTCCCGGTCGAGACCCGCTATCTCGGCCGTAAGCCTGACGTGCCGCTGGAGCGGCAGATGGCGGACGCCATCGCATCGGCCCTGCGCGCCGATCCCGGCTCGGTGCTGGCGTTCCTGCCGGGCGCTGCCGAAATCCGCCGCACCGAGAATTTTCTGCGGGAGCGCGTGCAGGATGCGTCGATCGAGATCGTGCCGCTGTTCGGCGCGCTCGATGCCGCCGTGCAGGACCGCGCGATTGCGCCGGCGCCAAAGGGCACGCGCAAGGTCGTGCTGGCGACCTCGATTGCGGAAACGTCGCTGACCATCGAGGGCGTGCGCATCGTCGTCGATTCCGGCATGGCGCGCGTGCCGCGTTACGAGCCCGATATCGGACTTACGCGGCTGGAGACCGTGCGCGCCTCTCGCGCCGCGGTCGATCAGCGCCGCGGCCGCGCCGGCCGCACCGAGCCCGGTGTGTGTTACCGGCTCTGGGACGAGCCGCAGACCGCATCGCTCGCCGCCTACACCCAGCCGGAAATCCTGTCAGCCGATCTCTCCAACCTCGTGCTCGATCTCGCGCAATGGGGCGTGACCGATCCCGCGGGCCTCGCTTTCCTCGATCCACCGCCGGCTCCGGCGCTGAAGGAAGCCAGGAGCCTGCTCAACGAACTCGGCGCGCTCGATGCCGACGGCCGCATCACCGCGGAGGGAAAAAGCCTGCGCGCGCTGGCCCTGCCGCCGCGGCTGGCGCGCATGATCGTCGATTCCAACCGCTTCGGTGCGGGCGAGGAGGCGGCCCAGATCGCCGCGGTCATCACCGAGCGCGGCCTTGGCGGCGACAGCGCCGATCTCGACGCGCGGCTCGATCAGTTCCGCCGCGACCGCTCGCCGCGGGCTTCAAGTGCCCGCGATCTCGCCCGCCGCTGGGCGCAGCAGGTGGCCGCGGCCGAGAAACCAGCAAACGCCGGCGACCTCTCCACCGGCGTGATGCTCGCCTTTGCCTTCCCCGACCGCGTCGCGCGCAACCGCGGCAATGGCAGTTTCGTGCTGGCCAATGGCCGCGGCGCCGCCGTCGAGCAGACTTCGGCGCTGGCGCGTGCGCCCTACGTCGCCGTCGGTGAACTGACCGGCACGGCCGCCAGCGGCCGTATCCTGCTCGCAGCTCCGATCACTCAGGACGAGATCGAGCATTATTTCGCCGACCAGATCGAAAGCAGCGAGGAGATCACCTTTGACCGCAGCGCGATGGCGCTGCGCGGTCGTCGCAAGCGTACGCTGCATGCGGTCACGCTGTCGGAGGCGCCGATGTCGCTGACGCCATCGGCCGAGACGGCGAAGATCTTTGCTGACGGTCTGATCGCCGCCGGTCTCGACAGGCTGCCATGGTCGAAAGCGCTGAAGCAATGGCGCGACCGCGTGATGTTCCTGCGCAAGGCCGAGGGCGAGGGCTGGCCTGATCTGTCCGATGCGGCGCTGGCCGCGACCGGCGACGACTGGCTGGTGCCCGCGCTCTACGACAAGATTTCGCTGAAGGATTTTTCCGCCGGCGATCTCTCCGACGCCGTGATGAATCTGTTACCCTGGGAATTGCGCGCGCGCCTCGATCGCGAGGCGCCAACGCATTTCGAGGCACCGAGCGGCACCATGCTGGCCATCGATTACGAGGCCGAGCAGGGCCCGACCGTCGCCGTGCGCCTGCAAGAACTGTTCGGCCTCAACGCCCATCCGTCCATTGCCAAGGGCGCCGTGCCGCTGGTGCTGGAACTGTTGTCGCCGGCGCAGCGCCCGGTGCAGGTGACGCGCGACCTGCCCGGTTTCTGGCGCGGCAGCTACGCCGCCGTGCGCTCCGACCTGCGCGGCCGCTATCCGCGGCATCCCTGGCCGGAAGATCCTGCCAGCGCCATGCCGACGCGCAGGGTCAAGCCGCGCGGCACTTGAAGACAATTCATTAACCCTTCGCTCATCCTTTTCGCCAAAATGGCGGCCTGCGATTTCGCGCCTTAGTCGCGGTTTGGCTGACGGCGTGGTGAAATCGGCGGTCCCTTGAACCGGCGTGAGTGGCGTAATGCGTAATATCATGTTGTTTGCAGCGGTCATTGCCGGTGCCGGCGTCTTGATGGCCCAGATGGCCGACCGGATGGCGCCAGCCCCTGCGCATGCCAATGTGGCGCGCAGCGAGGTGTCGGTCGCGGTAGCGCCGCCTTCAAGCGTTCGCAGCATCTCGATCGCGCAGGATGGCCGCGGCCACTTCCAGACCGACGCCCGCATCGACGGCCAGCGCATCGACTTCATGGTCGACACCGGCGCCTCCGTCGTCGCACTCAACGAAAGGTCTGCGGCGCGATTCGGCCTGCGCCCTTCCCGCAGCGACTACAATGCCACGGTCGCCACCGCCAACGGCTCGCTGAAGGCGGCCCGCGCGCGCATCCCGATGATGGATGTCGGCGGCCTCATCGTCCGCGACGTCGAGGCCATGGTGCTGCCGGACGAGGCGCTGTCGGAGAATCTGCTGGGCCTGTCTTTCCTGTCCAAGCTCAAGCGGTTTGAGTATTCCAACGGCCGGCTGGTGCTCGAGCAGTAATTGTCGCAGGGCGTGACCCTACGCCCTAAATTTTAGGCAGGACGGGAACGTTCCGGCCAAATCCGCCTTAATTGACCGCCAAAAGCCCGCAACCCGCCTTCCGTTGCGGCTGCGCATTCGCTATGGCTGCACGGTCCCTTCAGCACTTTTCCGAGGCCTATCCTGATGTTTCCCAAGCCGAAGCCCGCGCTGGTCCCCAATACCTATGCCTATGAATCCGAGCCGATGGTGAAGGCGACCGGCTTTCGCGAATACGACGCGCGCTGGCTGTTCGGCAAGGAGATCAATTTGATGGGCATTCAGGCGCTGGGCATGGGCCTCGGCGTGCTGATCTCGGAGCTCGGCGCCAGGCAGGAGATCGTCACCGGTCACGACTTCCGCGGCTACTCCGCCTCGATCAAATATGCGCTGATCTCCGGCCTGCTCGCGTCCGGCTGCAAGGTGCACGACATCGGGCTATGCGTGACGCCGATGGCCTATTTCGCGCAGTTCGATCTCGACGTGCCGTGTGTGGCCATGGTGACCGCCTCGCACAACGACAATGGCTGGACCGGCGTCAAGATGGGCGCCAATCGCCCGCTCACCTTCGGCCCCGACGAGATGACGCGGCTGAAGGAGATCGTGCTCAACGCCCAGTTCAAGAACAAGGTGGGCGGCTCCTACGAGTTTCACGAGAATTTCCCGGCGCGTTACATCGCCGATCTCACCAACCGCCCGAAGCTGAAGCGCAAGCTGAAAGTCGTGGTCGCCTGCGGCAACGGCACGGCGGGCGCCTTTGCGCCTGAAGTGATGGAGAAGATCGGCTGCGAGGTGATCCCGCTCGATACCGAGCTCGATTACACCTTCCCGAAATACAATCCGAATCCGGAAGACATGGAGATGCTGCATGCGATCCGCGACGCGGTGCTGCAGCACAAGGCCGATGTTGGACTGGGCTTCGACGGCGACGGTGACCGCTGCGGCGTCGTCGACAACACCGGCGAGGAGATCTTTGCCGACAAGGTCGGCGTCATGCTGGCGCGCGACATGTCGGCGATCCACAAGGACGCACAGTTCGTCGTCGACGTGAAATCGACCGGACTTTTTGTCACCGACCCCGTGCTGCAGAAGCAGGGCGCCAAGGCGACCTACTGGAAAACCGGCCATTCCTACATGAAGCGCCGTACCCATGAGGTCGGCGCGCTCGCCGGCTTCGAGAAGTCCGGCCACTTCTTCTTCAACAAGCCGTTCGGCCGCGGCTATGACGACGGCCTCGTCTCGGCGATAGCGATCTGCGACATGCTCGACCGTGCGCCGGGCAAGTCGATGGCCGACCTGAAGAACGCGCTGCCAAAAACCTGGTCGTCGCCGACCATGTCGCCGCATTGCGCCGACGAAGCCAAATACGGCATCGTCGAGCAGGTCGTGAAGCATTTCGAAGCCGCGAAAGCCAAGGGCGAGAAGGTGGCGGGACAGGCGATCCGCGATCTCGTCACCGTCAACGGCGTGCGCGTCACCGTCGAGGACGGCAGCTGGGGCCTGATCCGCGCCTCATCCAACAAGCCGGAATTGGTCGTCGTGGTGGAAAGCCCCGTCGCCGAGAAGCGCATGCGCGACATGTTCGAGGCCATGGACTCCGTGCTGCGCACGCATCCCGAAGTCGGCGAGTACAATCAGAAGATTTGAGCGGGCAGCTCTCCCAGTGCCAAAGCTTGTCGTCACCCGGCGTGACCGGGTGACCCAGCACGCCGCCGCCTCACGGCTCAATCACTGACGTCTCGGGAATACTGGATCGCCCAGTCAAGCCGGGCGATGACATTCTTGGGTTGGGCTCTCCGCCGCGCCTACGCCGCGCGCAGCGAGCCGAGGAAGCTGTCGACTTCCACCTTCAGCCGCTCCGACTGTGATGACAGGCCATTCGCAGCCTCGAGCAGCTTTGCTGCCGCCTGCCCGGCCTCTTCGGTAGCCTGGCTTACGCTCACGATGTTGGCGTTGACGTCGCGGGTGCCGTCGGCGGCCTGCTGCACATTGCCGGCGATCTCGCGCGTTGCGGCGCCCTGCTGGTCGACCGCGGCGGCGATCTCGTTGGAGATGCCGTCGATCTCGCTGATCGTGGCGCCGATGGCCTGGATGGCGGCGACTGCATCGCCGGTTGCGCTCTGGATGCTCTGAATCTGCGACGAGATTTCCTCGGTCGCCTTGGCGGTCTGGTTGGCCAGCGCCTTGACTTCGCTGGCGACCACCGCAAAGCCGCGGCCGTGCTCGCCGGCGCGCGCCGCTTCGATGGTGGCGTTGAGCGCCAGCAAATTGGTCTGGCTCGCGATGCTCTGGATCAGCGTCACGACTTCGCCGATCTTCTGGGTACCGCTGGCGAGCCCTTCGACCACGGTGTTGGTGCGCCGCGCCTCGTCGGCAGCCTTGCTCGCGATTTCGGCCGAGCGCGTCACCTGCTGCGCAATGCTGCCGATCGATGCCGACAGTTCTTCGGTAGCGGAGGCAACCGTGCCCACATTGGTCGAGGCCTGGCTCGATGCCGACGCCGCAGCCGATGTCTTGCTGGCGGTTTCCGCATTGCTGCGGCTCATCGACGAGGACAGCGCCTGCATCTGGCTGGCAGCGACCGTCACCGCCTCGACGATGCCGCCGATCTTGCGTTCGAATCCGGCGGCGAGCTCACGCCGCGCCGCATCGCGATCGCGCTTGGCGTTTTGCTCGGCCTCTCCGCGCTCGGCATTGGCGCGGGCTTCAGCGGCGCTCGCCGCTTCCGCTTCCGCGGTCTTCTGCGCGGTGGTCTCGAACAGATGCGACAGCGTCAGCGCCAGCCAGCTCAGCACGCCGGCCTCGATCAGCAGGATGACGGCGTGGAGCACGACGCGGCCGAAATCGGAGCCGCCCGGATAGATCGCGGCGGGTAGCAGGAAGTTCAGCACCAGGTGATGCAGCGCCACGGCCACCGTGCCGGCCAGGATCGGCCGGTAGTCGCAATAGGCGACGAGGCAGGCCAGCGCCGCGAAGAAGTACATGTGCATGTCGATCTGCCAGGCGTGGCCGGCAAGCTGATAGGCGAACACGGAGACGCCGCCCATCAAGGCCACCGCAAAGATCATGCGGGTGGAAAGGCCGTTGCCGCTCATCCGCCACGAGGCGGTGGCGGCCAGCGCCATCGTGATCATGATCATGGCCGGCGCAACCCAGCCTTCGCCGCGCAAAAGGCCAATGGCGATTGCGATCGGAACATGGAGCCAGAGCACCACGAGCAGGGTCTTGCTGGTGGTCTCGCGCAAAGCCGCCAGGTCGTCGGTCTCGATGTTCATTCCCAGTCCCTCAAATCTTGAAGCAGGCGGCAATGGCCTGCGGATCGATGGCAAGCCAGGCGCCGGCATGGTGCAGCCGGGCAAGGCCGTCATGGTCGTTCGGCCGCACCACCAGAATGGCGGACAATGCGGTCGTTCTTACGATTGCGGCATCGGCGGAAGCTGCGGCCAGCAGGACCTGCTGGGCACTCCACCATGGCGGGAACGCCACGGCGACAATCTCGGCACCTGGACGGGCCTGAAACGCCAGCGCCGCTATCGCGATCCAGCTCGCAACCAATAGCGCCGCAGCGTTCAGCCAGGTGGGCCATCGCGAAGCTCTGATGGTCGTATTCCCGTCCATTGCGCGCGACAGTAGCGAGCGGGGACTAATTGCTCGTAAATGTCGCGGTTAATGAATGGTTGACGGAGCGGAAAATGAAACGGGCCGCGACTGACGCGGCCCGTTCGGGAGCAAAGCAATTCGCGCCGGCGTTTACGCGGCCGGTACCGGCAGCGCCGTCACCGACTTGATCTTCTCCATCGCAAAACGCGAGGTGACGTTCTTCAGCGGTACGGCGCTGATCAGCTTCTTGTAGAACACGTCATAGCTCGGCATGTCCGCGACCACGACGCGCAGCATGTAATCGACGTCGCCGGCCATGCGGTAGAATTCCATCACCTCCGGCATCGCGCTGACCGCATCGGCAAACTTGCGCAGCCAGGTGTCCGAATGATCCGAGCTCTCGACGGAGACGAAGACCGAGATCCCGAGCCCAATCTTGTTCTGATCGACCAGCGCCACCCGGCGCAGGATCACGCCATCGGCCTCGAGGCGCTGGATGCGCTTCCAGCAGGGGGTGGAGGACAGGCCGACCCGGTCGCCGATCTCGGCGACGGACAGCGAGGCGTCCTCCTGCAGCACGGTCAGGATCTTGCGGTCGATGGCATCGAGCCGGCGATTCGGCTCCTGCAGGGGAAGGGCGGTGGCGAGGTCGGTCATGAGAAGAAAGTTCCATATTTGGGGCTTAAAACCCTCATATAGAGAAAAATCTTCTCGCGCAAGGCCGCCCTTTCGGCACTCAGGCCGGCCGGGCGGCCTGGCCCTGACCCAAAAGTGCTGTGACTTCAGCACGTTGCGGGGCGGCAAAGGCGCCCCCGAACCGGGTGCATTTCAGCGCTGCGGCGGCTGAGGCGAATCGCAACGCCTCCCGCAGCTCCTGCCCCTCGGTGATGGCGAGCGCAAAGGCGCCGTGGAAGACGTCGCCGGCGCCCAGCGTATCGACGGTGTGGACGGGGAAAGCAGGTGTCTCCTGCAGCCCGCCGTGCTCATCGAGCCAGATCGTGCCGCGCGGCCCGCGCGTGCCCGCCAGGAACGACTTCGTCAGCTTGGCGATCTTGTGCAGGGCCTGACCGTCGTCGCTGACATCGGCGGTCTCCTGCAGCGGCTCGCTGGAGAACACCAGATGCGTCGAGGCATTGAGCAGGCCTTCGCGCAGCGACATCGCGCGGTCGACGTCGACGACCACGGGAATGCCGCGCCGGACCGCTTCGGCGCACAGCTCGGTGCAGAACTCGGCGCAGCGGCTCTCGGTGAGAATCGCGGCGCAATCGTCCAGCAGCGTGTCGAAGTCGGGCAGCTTCACATGCCACAATTTCGGATCGCGGAAGGTGACGATGGTGCGCTCGCCGGACGGGTCGATCATCACAGCCGAGATCGGCGTCACCAGGCCCGGCATGTGGATGAGGTGTTTTGTCTCGATGCCCTCATGTGCCATCTGCTCGAAGATGAAGCGGCTCGAGGTTTCCTTCGCATCGCCCATCGGCCCGCAGATCGAGGCGCGGCCGCCCAGCCGCGCAATGGCGATCGCGCCATTCAGCGCATTGCCGCCGCAGATTTCGTCGAATGCGGTCGCATTCTCCTTGGAACCGCGCCCGGGCACGCCGGGCGTGTGAAAGGTGAGATCTCGCACCGGCATGCCGATGCAGAGGATGCGCGGCGGTATTTTCGGCGCCTTGTCCTGAAAGTTCATGCGCGGGTCGGTCATGTCCGTTCAAGGTCCTCTGTCAATCGGGCAGGACGACGGCGGTTCCCGCTATGCGCGACCGTCCGTTCCGCCATGCAGCCACTGCCCGATCAAATGATGAGCAATCGCGAAGGGATGCGCGGCGAACAGGCCGTCGGGATGCTTGCGCTTGTGCATCAATTCGAGTTCGGCACGGTCGAACCAGCGCGCCTCCTCGAGCTCGTTACGGTCAACGACGATATCCTCGTTGAGCGCACGCGCCGTGCAGCCGATCATCAGCGACGACGGATAGGGCCAGGGCTGCGTCATGTAGTAATTCACGTCGGTGACGCGGATGCCGCTTTCTTCCCAGATCTCGCGGCGGACCGCGTCCTCGATGGTTTCCGCAGCTTCCACGAAACCGGCAAGGCAGGAATACATGCCGGGCATGAACTGCTTCTGCCGGCCCAGCAGCGCCTTTTCGCCCGAGCTGACGAACATGATGACGACGGGATCGGTGCGCGGGAAATGCTCGGCCTTGCAGCTTGCGCATTCGCGCTTCCAGCCGCCTTCCTTCATCGACGTCCGTTGTCCGCAATTGGCGCAAAAGCCGTGGCGCTGATGCCAGCTCACCAGCGATTTCGCCATCGCAATCGCCGACAATTGCTCCAGCGGCACCAGGCCCTGCATCGCCATGCCGCGTAGTTCCGTCACCGCGACGTCGTTGCGGCCGACCAGCTTTTCCGCGGCGGCCGCGGCAATGCCCATGCCGAAGATCGGCGCGCCGTCGCGCAGGCCCAGGAAGATCGTGCCGGGATTGGCGCCGTAGCCCAGCGCCTCCTTGATGGTGAGCAACGCACGCGGCCCGCTGTCCTCCTGCTTCATGACCAGCGAGTCGCGGTAGACAACGTAAGCGCGCGCGTTGCTCTGGCCTTCCATCGCGAACAGCTTTTCGTCGTTCATGCGCAGGTGCGCGGCGCGATCGAGGACGTGGGTGACGAAGGCAGGCTTGCCGAGCGGGTATGCGTCGAATGCGGACATTTTATTGTTCTCAACCTAGCCAGATTTTGCGCCTGAGAGCGCTGATGAAATTCTGAACCTCCGCCGCGTCATGGGCGAGCGGCGGCGCTACGCCCCAGACCGGGCGCGGCCACGCCACGTCGTTCTTGCGGCGGGCAATGACGTGTACATGAAGCTGCGGCACCACATTGCCGAGCGCGGCAATGTTGAGCTTGTCGCATTTGGTGATCTCTTTGAGAGCGCGCGCGACGCGCGAAACCTCGGTGGTCAACTGCGCCTGCGCGACATCGTCGAGGTCGATGATCTCGACCGCACCCTCGCGGCGCGGCACCAGCAGTAGCCAGGGGTAATTGGCGTCCTTGATCACAAGCACGCGGCACAGCGGCAGGTCGCCGATGTCGATGGTGTCCTGGGTGAGTTGGGGATGCAGCGACCAGTTGGCGGGCATTGATTTTCTCGAAATTTATTCGCTAACGACGCTCGTCATGGCCGGGCTTGACCCGGGCATCCACGCCTTCCCTTTGTGGCCGCAAAGCAAGACGTGGATGGCCGGGACATCCCCGCGAAGACGCGCTTCGCGCTTTTGCCCGGCCATGACGGCAACTAAAGCCTTTCCGTGTTCCCACACAAGTCCCGCAAATGCCTGCCTATCCCGCTTGCTTTCCGGCCCTTTTGGCCCCAAATAGGGACCGGGAGATTGGCGGTGGACGAGCCACTCGCCAACCGGGTCAGGTCCGGAAGGAAGCAGCCCTAACGAGGTCCGGATCGGGTCGCTCGTCAGTCTCCTACCTGTTTTTTCGAGCGAATCGCGCTGGAAGTGGGCCTTGCCCGTCCTGCGCGTGCTCCTTTCCGCAATCAGGCGCTGAAGAGACATTCAATTGCGGATCGACCGATGACCGATGCTGGCGCTCCCCCTCCTGAAGGTCAGGGCGGCTTCGATCTCGGCGGCGCCAGCGATGCCGCCAAGCCCTATCGCGTATTGGCGCGGAAATATCGCCCTTCAAGCTTCGACGATCTGATCGGCCAGGAGGCCATGGTCCGCACCGTCTCGAATGCGTTCCAGACCGGTCGCATTCCGCAGGCCTGGATCCTCACCGGCGTGCGCGGCGTCGGCAAGACTACCACCGCCCGCATCCTCGCCCGCGCGCTGAACTACGAATTGCCTGATGGCTCCGTGAAGGGGCCGACCATCGCGATGCCGAAACTCGGCGTGCATTGCCAGGCCATCATGGAAAGCCGGCACATGGACGTGCTGGAGATGGACGCCGCATCCCACACCGGCGTCGACGACGTGCGCCAGATCAATGACAGCGTGCGCTACGCGCCGGCCAGCGCGCGCTACAAGGTCTACATCATCGACGAAGTCCACATGCTGTCGACGGCGGCGTTCAACGCGTTCCTGAAGACGCTGGAGGAGCCGCCGGAGCACGCCAAGTTCGTGTTCGCCACGACGGAAATCCGCAAAGTGCCTGTAACGGTGCTGTCGCGCTGCCAGCGCTTCGATCTGCGCCGTGTCGAGGCCGACGTGCTGATGGGCCATCTCTCCAACATCGCGAAAAAGGAAGGCGTCGAGGTCGAGCAGGAAGCGCTTGGCATCATCGCGCGCGCTGCGGAAGGCTCGGTCCGCGACTCGCTGTCGCTGTTCGACCAGGCGATTGCGCATGCCGCGGGACCCGTGCGTGCCGACGCCGTGCGGCAGATGCTGGGTCTTGCCGATCGTACGCGCGTCATCGATCTCTTCGAGAAGCTCGCCAGCGGCGATATTGCCGGCGCCTTCAAGGAATTCCGCGAGCAATATGACGTCGGCGCCGATCCGATCGTGGTGCTGTCTGATCTCGCCGAATTCGTCAATTTCGTCACCCGCGTGAAGGTCGTGCCGGGTACCGCCGACAATGTCGCGTTCGGCGAGACCGAGCGCGTGCGGGCTCGGGAATTTGCCACGAAGCTGTCGATGCGCGTGCTGTCGCGGATGTGGCAGATGCTGCTCAAGGGCATCACCGAGGTGCAGACGGCCACGCGGCCGGCTGCGGCCGCCGAAATGGTGCTGGTGCGCATCGCCTATGTCGCTGACCTGCCGACGCCCGATGAGGCGATCCGGATGATCGAGCAGAATGGCGGTTCCTCGCCGGTTGCTTCCGTCAGCGCCGCGCCGCGCGGTGCAGCGGCCTCCACCATGTCGGCAATGCCGTCATCTCCGATGCGTGCGCCATCAGGTGGGCCGCGCGCCAGCGCCGAGGCGCGACCGCAGCCGATGGCGAGCGCCGAAGTACAATCCGCACCGGCGCTGCGCATCTCCAGCTTTGCGCAGCTCATTGCGCTGGCCGGCGAGAAGCGCGACCTTCTGACCAAGGCGGCGCTCGAAGCCGACATGCGGCTGGTGCGCATCGAGGACGGCAGGCTCGAGATTGCGCTCGAGCCCAACGCCTCGCGCGGCCTCGTCACCGATCTCTCCCGCAAGCTCGAGCAATGGACCGGGCGGCGCTGGACCGTGATCGTCTCGAACGAAGCAGGCCAGCCGACCGTTCGCTCGCAAAACCTCGCGGAAAAGACCGCCCGCGAAAAGGCCGCCGAGGCCGATCCGCGCGTGCAGGAAGTGCTGGCGCGTTTTCCCGGCACCAAGGTGATTGAAGTCCGCCGCCTTGCCGCGGAGCCGCCGGAATCCGATCTTATCGCTGAAGATCCGGCGGAAATGCCCGACAGCGAAGACGACTGATCTGACAAGGAAAAAGCAATGGCTGATTTTCTCGGCATGATGAAGCAGGCCGCGCAGCTGCAATCCAAGATGCAGGCGATGCAGGACGAGCTCGGCAATATCGAGGTCGAGGGCATTGCCGGCGGCGGCATGGTGTCGGTGCGCATGACCGCGAAGATGGAAGTGAAGGCGGTCAAGATCGATCCGTCGCTGCTGAAACCGGAAGAGCGCGAGATAGTCGAGGATCTCGTTGTCACCGCGCTCAACGACGCCAAGCGCAAGGCGGAAGTCGCGATGCAGGAGAAGATGCAGTCGCTGGCCGGCGGGCTCGGCCTGCCGCCCGGGATGCTCGGGGGCCTTGGTTCGTAATCGATGTCCGCGGTTGCCGGTCCCGAGATTGAACGCCTGATCCAGCTGCTGGCGCGGCTGCCCGGGCTTGGGCCGCGCTCGGCGCGGCGCGCGGCGCTGCATCTGATCAAGAAGCGCGAGGCGCTGATGACGCCGCTGGCGTCAGCGCTGCAGGTCGCGATCGAAAAAATCCAGGTCTGCAAGACCTGCGGCAATATCGACACGCAAAATCCCTGCACCGTCTGCACCGATCCGCGCCGCGATCCCTCGATCATCGTCGTGATCGCCGATGTCGCCGATCTCTGGGCGCTGGAGCGGGCCAATGCCAGCAGCGGCCGCTATCATGTGCTGGGTGGCACGCTGTCGCCGCTCGACGGTGTCGGGCCTGGGGACCTCACCATCGACGCGCTGGTGGCGCGCGCGCATGAGGAACCGGTCAAGGAAATCGTGCTGGCGCTCAATGCAACCGTCGATGGCCAGACCACCGCCCACTACATCACAGACCTGCTGCAGGACGCCAATGTGCGGGTGACGCGACTGGCACATGGCGTGCCGGTCGGCGGGGAGCTTGATTATCTCGACGAAGGTACGCTATCGGCTGCCATGCGGCAGCGGACGCTGTTCTGATTCCCTCAAAAGCGGAACTACCGGAAATGACGAAACGACGATTCGCCAAGCGCTCGGGTTTTGCGTTGATCATGGTCGTGGCCTTTGCCGCGCCTGCGGCCTCGGCCCAGACCACCCAGTCGACCCAGCAGGCGGAACCGGCCGCGCCGAAGCCCGGCAAGCTGATCAACGCCGGCGAAATCCTTTCGGGGGAACTCACCACCATCAAGTCGCGCGGCAAGCGCGGCAAGGCCGCTACCTATCAGATCACCTCGGAGCCGCGCCGCCTTCCCCCGCCGAACGGGCTGTGCAATCTCGAGACCGGCCCGGAAACGTTCCAGCTCGTCACCACCAGCGACGCCCAGGCCGCGCAGCTCAAGGGCTTCGTCGGCAAGTCGATCTCCGTCAAGGTGGATGAAGTCTCCTGCGCCCAGGACGCCGGGCAGATGACGGAAGCCGTCATCACCAAGTGGAGCGTGGTGAAGTAAGGGATTAGACCCGCACCGGCCCCAGCGTCTCGAAATGTTTCCGTTGCTGCAGAAAGGCCAGCAGCAAAAGGCTCGGCACCGCGACGAGGACGGAGATCGCGAAGAACAGCGGCCAGCCCGTAGCCTCCGCCACGTAACCCGCGCCTGAGGACAAATAAGTGCGCCCGACCGCGGACAGCGCAGTGAGCAGCGCGTATTGCGTCGCAGTGTGCAGCGGGTTCTGACACAGCGCCGAGAGATAGGCGACGAAGATCACGGTGCCGATCGCGCCGGTGAAATTCTCCACGGAGATGGCGAGCGCCAGCGCCCATTGGTTGACACCGACATGGGCGAGCCAGGCGAACGCCAGATTGGACGTCGCCTGCAGCGCACCGCCGATCCACAGGCTTGTGGCCAGCGAATAGCGCCGCGCCACATAGCCGCCGGCAAAGCCGCCGATCAGCGTTGCGGCAAGGCCGACGCCCTTGACGATGGCGGCGTAGTCGTTGCGGGTAAAGCCGAGGTCGATCACGAACGGCGCCGTCATGGTGCCGGAAAACGCGTCGGTGAATTTGAAGAGCACCACGAAAGCGAGCGCCGTCAGCGCATCCTTGCGGGTCAGGAATTCCGAGAACGCGCCGATCGCGGCATGCATAACCCGCTGGAACGCGGTCTCCGAGCGGGTTGCCGCTTCGGCCCGCACCGATTGCTCCGGCTCGGTCGCGGCCAGCGCCGTCACTGTGCCGATCAGCACCAGCGCCGCCATGCTCACATAGCCCCACATCCATGCCGAAGTGCGGCCGATACCGGTGGTTTCGTAGGCAGTCACCAGGAACAGCACGCCCGCCGTCGAGACCAGCATGCCGATGCGATAGGCCGCGACATAGGAGGCCATACCGGCGGCCTGCTCGTTCTCCGGCAGGCTTTCCACGCGGAAGGCGTCGACGACAATGTCCTGCGTTGCAGACATCGCCGCAACGAGCAGCGCGCCAAGCGCCACAAACAGCGGCGAGCGCGCCGGGTCGGTCAGCGCCAGCAGGAGGATCGCGCCGATCAGCAGCAGTTGCGAGAACACCAGCCAGCCGCGGCGGCGGCCGAACGCGCGCGTGAAGAACGGCACGTGCAGCGCGTCGACCAGCGGCGCCCAGATGAATTTCAGCGTGTAGGGCGTACCGACCAGCGCGAACAGCCCGATCGTGCCGAGGTCGACGCCGGCCTCGCGCATCCAAACCAGCAGCGTCGATCCCGACAGCGCCAGCGGCAGCCCGGAGGAAAAACCGAGCAGCAGCACGATCAGCACGCGCGGTTGCAGATAGACGGTAAGGCTCTCGCGCCAGGAGGTGCGGGCAGGGGGTGCGGGGGAGGCAGCGTCGGGAGCGGTCATGGGACCGTTGGTAGCAGATTCTGGGAAGAATCGTAGGGTGGGTAGAGCGAAGCGAAACCCACCAATTCCATCGATGGGCTTCGCTTGATGGGTTTCGCTTGCGCTCTACCCGTCCTACGACACCGCTACTCCCCCGCCTGCAATTTCCGCGGCGTCAACGGAAACAGCTCGGCCGCGCCCTTGACCAGCCGCGGCCCCTCGGCCGGCGGCTCCTTGGAGAAATCCATCTCCTCGATGCGGTCGGCGCGCTTCTCGATCTTGTCAGCCGAGATCAGGATCTGCCGCACATCCTCGTTGACGTCGCCAAAATGCTTGCCCAGCTTCACCACGCGCTCGCGCAGGCGCGTCAAATCGTCGCCGAGATGCATCACCTCGTTGCGGATCTGGTCGGCGGCATCGCGGATGCGGGCGTCCTTCAGGATCTGCTGCATCACCTGGATCGCCAGCATCAAGAGCGACGGCGACACCAGCACGACGCGGGCGCGATAGGCCTTCTGGACGACGTCGTCGAAGCTGTCGTGGATTTCGGCATAAACAGACTCCGACGGCACGAACATCAGCGCGGTATCCTGCGTCTCGCCGGCAATCAGGTACTTCTCGGCGATGTCGCTGACATGTTTCATGATGTCGGTGCGCAGGCGCTGCCCGCAGACACGTCGCTCCTCGTCGCTGCGCGCATCGTGCAGCGCCGTCATCGCTTCCAGCGGGAATTTCGCATCGATGCAGAGCGGGCGCTGGTCGGGCAGGAACACGACGCAGTCTGGCCGCTTGCCGGTGGAGAGCGTGAACTGGAACTCGTAACTGCCCTTCGGCATGCCGTCCTGGACGATCGCTTCCATCCGCGCCTGGCCGAAGGCGCCGCGCGACTGCTTGTTGGCGAGCACGTCGCGCAAGGTCGTCACCTGCGTCGTGAGGTCCGTGAGGTTCTTGTGCGCGTGATCGATGATGCCGAGCCGCTCGTGCAGCTTGCGCAAACTATCCATCGTGTTGCGCGTGGTCTGCTCCATCGACTGGCCGACGCGGTGGGTCACCGAGTCCAGCCGCTCGTTGACGGCGCGCGCCATCTCGGCCTGCCGGCCGGCCAGCGCCTGCGCCATCGCATCGACCCGGCCGGTCGATTCGCTCTGGGCGCGCAGCATGTCGGATAGCCGCTCTTCCAGTTCGTCGGCGCGGATGGCCTGCGCGACGGCGAGTTCCGCGCCGCGCCGGCCCGATTTCGCCACCACGATCACCAGCGCCAGCAGCAGCGCGAGCGCGAGCGCGCTGATGCCGATCAGGCCGTCAGCAACGCGGACCGGCCAGTCGCCGATCAGGAAGAGAATCTCGTTCATGGCGCTATGTAACCCGATTCGCGGGCCCTTGCGAACGAAGAGGGAACATTTATGGTTAATGAGGCGTCAATCTTTATGGTTAATGGCGCCTTAACAATCATGGTTAACGGCCGGTTAACGGGGTTTCCGGCGCGCATTGACCACGCCAAATCAAGCGCTTAAATCGCCGCCCATGGCCATCCGAGAAATCATCATCCTGCCGGACAAGCAGTTGCGGCTGATCTCGAAGCCGGTCGAGAAGGTGACGGCGGAAATCCGCAAGCTCGCCGACGACATGCTCGAGACCATGTACGACGCGCCCGGCATCGGGCTCGCCGCGATCCAGGTCGCGCAACCCTTTAGGCTGATCACCATGGATCTGGCCAAGCGCGATGAAGACGGCGAGACCACGCCAAAACCGCGAGTCTTCATCAATCCGGAGATCATCGCGAGATCCGAGGAACTGTCGGTCTACGAGGAAGGCTGCCTCTCGATCCCCGAATATTACGAGGAGGTCGAGCGCCCTGCGCGCGTGCGCGTGCGCTTCCTCGATCTCGACGGCAAGGTGCACGAGGAAGACGCCGAAGGCCTCTATGCCACCTGCATCCAGCACGAGATCGATCATCTTAATGGCGTGCTGTTCGTCGACTATCTCTCCAAGCTGAAGCGCGACCGCGTGCTGAAGAAATTTACGAAAGCCGCCAAGCGAGCGGGGGAGTAGTTCTCGCTTTCTCCGCCGTCATGCCCGGGCTTGACCCGGGCATCCACGACTTGCTTCTCGCGGGATGTAAACACGTGGATGGCCGGGACGAGCCCGGCCATGACGAGTAACCAGGGGCTCGCATGCCGCTTCGCCTGATCTTCATGGGCACGCCTGAATTTTCGGTGCCGACGCTGCTCGAACTCGTCGCCCATGGCCACGAGATCGCGGCGGTCTACACCCGTGCGCCGAAGCCCGCGGGGCGCGGCATGAAGCTGCAGGCGACGCCCGTCGAGCAGGAAGCGCGCCGGCTCGGCATTCCCGTGCTGACGCCCTCGACGCTGAAGACGCCGGAGGCGCTGGAGGAATTTCGCGCCCACAATGCCGATGCCGCCGTGGTCGTCGCCTATGGCATGATCCTGCCGCAGCCCATCCTCGATGCGCCAAAACTCGGCTGCTTCAATCTGCATGCTTCGCTGTTGCCGCGCTGGCGCGGGGCGGCGCCGATCAACCGCGCCGTGATGTCAGGCGATGCCGAGACCGGCGTGATGGTGATGAAGATGGATGTCGGTCTCGACACCGGCGATGTCGCGATGGCCGAGCGGCTGACCATCACCGACAGGATGACGGCCTCAGATGTGCATGACGCGCTCGCGCGGTTGGGGGCCGACCTGATGGTGCGGGCAATGGCGGCGCTGGAGCGCGGCGGTCTGCAACTGACCAGGCAGAGCGAGGCCGGCGTCACCTACGCCGCCAAGATCGACAAGGCGGAAGCAAAGATCGACTGGAGCCAGCCGGCGCGCGCCGTGTTGCGCCACATTCACGGCCTGTCGCCGTTTCCCGGCGCGTGGAGCGAGGTGCCGGTCGAAGGCGAGGCGGTGCGCGTGAAAGTCCTGCGCTGCGAGCCTGCAAAAGGCTCGGGTGCGCCGGGCGCCGTGCTCGATGATCTCCTGACGATCGCCTGCGGCGACGGCGCCATCCGCATCGTCGAGCTGCAGCGTGCCGGCAAGGCGCCGATGAAGGTCGCCGAATTCCTGCGCGGCACGCCGCTGAAATCAGGCGCGCGGTTTTCCTGATGCCCCGCTACAAGCTCACCATCGAATATGACGGCGCGCCGTTCGCGGGCTGGCAGTTGCAGCCCGATCATCCGACGGTGCAGGGCGTGCTCGAGGCGGCGGTGAAGGCGACCTGCGGCGAAGATGTGCGTGTG
>JAKFVP010000534.1 GCA_021732175.1 Bradyrhizobium sp. | reverse complement strand
CGGCCCGTCGCGCGAGGTCACGCTGGTGCACGGCGATTTCCGCAACGGCAATCTCATCATCGGTCCCGACGGCGTGCGCGCGGTGCTGGACTGGGAGATCGCTCATTTCGGCGATCCGATGGAGGATTTGGGGTGGATCTGCACCAACTCCTGGCGCTTCGGCGAGATCGACAAGCCGGTCGGCGGCTTCGGTTCACGCGAGGATCTGTTTGCGGGTTATGAAGAGGCCGGCCGCAAGGTTGATCCCGAGCGCGTGATGTTCTGGGAAGTGATGGGCTCGCTGCGCTGGGGCATCATGTGTGGCCGCATGATGCAGCGGTTCCGCAACGCGCCGGACCATCCGATGGAGCAGGCCGTGATCGGGCGGCGTCCGTCGGAGACGGAGATTGATTTGCTGCGGCTCTTAGCCCCGAGGGGGAAGTGATGCAGGACGAACCGACACCCACCGAACTGGTCAAGGCGGTCGCGGACTTTCTGCGCACCGAGATCGCGCCAGCCATCAAGGGCCATAACGCCTTCAAGCTCCGCGTCGGCATCAACGCGCTCGATCTCGTCACGCGCCAGCTTGAGCTGCAAGGGCCGGGCGAAGCCGCCGAAGCCGTGAGGCTAAAGGCGTTGCTCGGCATCGACGGCTCCGTGATGGAGCTCAATCGCGCGCTTGCGGAGAAGATCGCGAGCGGCGAGGTGGATCTGAATACGCCGGGGCTGAAGGAACACCTCTGGCAGACCACGATGGACAAGCTCGCAGTCGATCAGCCGAACTACGGGTCGTACAAGCGCGAACTCGGCCAGAAGTAGACCCGTCATTGCGAGCGAAGCGAAGCAATCCAGCTTTGCCGCAGCATGAAAGCTGGATTGCTTCGTCGCTTCGCTCCTCGCAATGACGGCCGAGAGACGGGCTTACTTCCCCAGCCACTTCGGCGGCCGCTTCTCCGAAAACGCCTTCGGGCCCTCGATATAGTCCTGCGAGGCTGCCATCGCCTTCACCGCCGGATAATCGCGCTGCTCGGTGATCGCCTGCTCCAGCGAGACCGCCAGCCCCTTCTGGATCGCCTGCTTGGAAGCGCGGATCGACATCGGCGAATTCTTGCAGATCGTCTCGGCCCAGCGCTCCGCCGCGGCGAGCGCTTCGCCGGCCGGCACCACCTCGTTGACGAAGCCGAGCTCAAAACCCTCCCTGGCGCTGACATGGCGCGCGGTGAGGATCATGCCCATGGCACGCTTCAGGCCGATCTGGCGCGGCAGCCGCTGCAGGCCGCCGGCAAGCGCGGCAAGGCCGACGCGCGGCTCGGGCAGGGCGAAGGTCGCCGTCTCCGAGGCGATGATGAGGTCGCAGGCCAGCGCAATCTCGAAGCCGCCGCCCATGGCGACGCCATTGACCGCGGCAATGATCGGCTTGTCGCAATCGAAGCGCGAGGTGAGGCCGGCGAAACCGCCGGTGTCCCAGCCGCGCTTTCCGCCCGCCGCCTGCCACTTCAGATCGTTGCCGGCGCAGAACGCCTTGTCGCCGGCGCCAGTGACGATGGCCACCCACTGCTCGGGATCGGCGGAGAAATCGTCGAAGATCTTGTTGAGCTCGAAATGCGCATCGATATGCAGCGCGTTGTAAACTTCCGGGCGCGACAGCGTCACGATCGTGATCGGTCCCTTGCGCGTCACCTTGGAAAATTTCAGGTCCATTTCGCTCCCTCTTGGATTTTCTGTGGCGAAGAATTCGGCAGCAATATTAGCGCCGCTGTGCTGCCCGATGCCATCCAATTACGCAGAGGCCCCACGCGTGCCAAGGGGCGATAAGGCCATTCCCTTGCTTGACGGGGGGAGGGGCTTCTCCGCTAAATCGCTTTCGAACAGCAGCGTCGCGTAGCGCCTAAACGCAAGCGCCAAGAAGCATCAATTCCGGGAGAGACCGCCTTGGATTTCAACCTTCCCGCCGACCTCACGGCTTACCTTGCCGAACTCGACCGCTTCATCGAGCGCGAGATCAAGCCGCTGGAGGAAGCCGACGACAACATCCGCTTCTTCGATCACCGCCGCGAATGGGCGCGCACCGATTTCGAGAATGGCGGCCTGCCGCGGCATGAATGGGAAGCGCTGCTGCGCAAGGCCAAGAACCTGGCCGATGCCGCCGGCCATCTGCGCTTTGCGATCCCCAAACGCTACGGCGGCAAGGACGGTTCCAATCTCTGGATGGCGGTCATCCGTGAGCACTTTGCCTCCAAGGGCCTCGGCCTGCACAACGATCTGCAGAACGAGCATTCCATCGTCGGCAATCTGCCGATCGTCACCATGCTCGACCGCTACGGTACGGACGCGCAGAAGGAGATGATCGACGGCTCCATCAAGGGCAAATACCGCATCACCTTTGGCCTCACCGAGCCCGACCATGGTTCGGACGCCACGCACATGGAAACGAGGGCGGTTCCCGCAACCCGGGACAAAGTCAAGGGCTGGATCATCAACGGCGAGAAGATGTGGACGACGGGCATGCACGTCGCCACCCACTGCGCCCTGTTCGCACGCACCAGCGGAAATGACGGCGATGCACGCGGCATCACCTGCTTCCTGGTGCCTGCGAAATCGCCGGGCGTGAAAGTCGAGGAGTACATGTGGACCTTCAACATGCCGACCGATCATCCGCGCGTCAGCTTCACCGATGTGTTCGTGCCTGACGATGCGCAGTTCGGCGAAGTCGGCCGCGGTCTGTCGCTGGCGCAATGCTTCGTGCACGAGAACCGTATCCGCCAGGCCGCGAGCTCGCTGGGCGCCGCCGTCTACTGCATCAATGAAAGCGTGAAGTATGCGCGGCAGCGCAAACCGTTCGGCAAGGCGCTGGCGGAGAACCAGGCGATCCAGTGGCCGTTGGTGGAACTCGCCACGCAAGCCGAGATGCTGCGCCTCCTGATCCGCAAGACCGCCTGGGAGATGGACCAGCTCACGCAGGCGCAGGTCGAGCACACGTTGTCGGATCGTGTCTCCATGTGCAACTTCTGGGCAAACCGCCTGTGCTGCGAGGCCGCCGACCGCGCCATGCAGGTGCATGGCGGCATGGGCTATTCCCGCCACAAGCCGTTCGAGCACATCTACCGCCACCACCGCCGCTACCGCATCACCGAGGGCAGCGAGGAGATCCAGAAGCGGAAAGTGGCCGGCTTCCTGTTCGGCTATATGGGCGCGGGGAAGTACTAAATGGAGAGCCTTCTTCACCTCTCCATCGGGGAGAGGTCGGCGCGAAGCGCCGGGTGAAGGGGTCTCGCCGCGCGTGATAGACCGTAACCCCTCACCCGGAACGCATCTGCCGATGCGTTCCGACCTCTCCCAAAAGGGAGAGGTGAAGAGGGCGCATGGCAATGGAGGAGACGATGGAAGGCGGCTGCACCTGTGGGAACATCCGCTACCGGCTGCGCGGCCAGCCGATGGTGGTGCACGCCTGCCATTGCACCTGGTGCCAGCGCGAAACCGGCAGCGTGCACGCGCTCAACGCGCTGTACGAGTTCGACCGGGTTGAGCATCTCGGCGCCGAGCCCGAAATCGTCGACACGCCCTCGGCGAGCGGCAAGGGCCAGCGCATCGCGCGCTGCCCTGTTTGCAGGGTCGCGGTCTGGAGCAACTATCCGGGCTCCGGGCCCGCGGTGCGCTTCGTGCGGGTGGGCACGATGGATGATCCCACGCAGTGCCCACCGCCGGATGCCCACATCTTCACGTCGACCAAGCAGCCCTGGGTGACGTTCCCGCCGGGCGCCAAGGTCTATGCCGAATTCTACAGCGATGCCGGCGAGGTCTGGTCGGACGAAGCCCGCGCGCGTCATCGTGCGGTGCGGGAGAAAATCAAGAAGTAGGTGGGCAGGAGAGGAACGCGGGACAGCGGGCCCGCCGCTGTGTATGATTTCCGCGCTAGCGACAAGAACAATGAAGGGGAGGCCCCATTGAAGCCATTTGCAATGACAATCGGAGTCCTGCTTTCAGCCATGCTCGCAGCTCCAGCACTGGCGCAAACGCCGCAACTCGTCACCGAAGAGATGATGGTCAAGTCGAGCGATCCCGGCATCGAGATCTACGTGCGCAACAAGCGCCCGGCCAACATGACGAGCTTCCGGCCCGAGCAGACCGTGCTCTATGTTCACGGCGCGACCTATCCTTCGGAAACCGCGTTCGACCTCAAGCTCGATGGCGTGTCCTGGATGGACTACATCGCCTCGCGCGGCTACGACGTGTGGCTGCTGGACCTGCGCGGCTACGGCAAGTCGACGCGCCCGCCGGAAATGAGCGCCAAGCCCGAGGACAACGGCCCGATCGTGCAGGGCACGACCGCGGTCAAGGACATCGGCAGCGCCGTCGACTTCATCCTGGGCAAGCGCAACATTCCGCGGCTCAATCTGCTCGGCTGGTCGTGGGGCACCACGCTGATGGCGACCTACACCACGCAGAACGCCAACAAGGTCGAGCGCCTCGTGCTGTACGCGCCGGCCTGGATCCGGCAGACGCCGTCGCTGGTGCAGGGCGGCCCCGGCAAGCTCGCTGCCTACCGCATGGTCAACCGCGACCAGGCGAGGGAGCGCTGGTACACCGGCGTGCCCGAGGACAAGAAGGCCGCGCTGATTCCGGCCGGCTGGTTCGACGCCTGGGCGGATGCGACCTTTGCCACCGATCCCGAGGGCGCAAAAATGTCGCCGCCGGTGGTCCGCGCGCCCAACGGCGTGATCCAGGACAGCACCGAATTCTTCGCCGCCGGCAAGCCGTATTACGATCCCTCCAAGATCACGGTGCCGACGCTGCTGGTCCACGCCGAATGGGACAGGGACACGCCGCCCTATATGGCGCAGACCCTGTTTCCGCTGCTGGTGAACTCGCCCGGCAAGCGCTACGTCGCGCTCGCGGAGGGCACGCACAGCATCATCATGGAAAAGAACCGGATGATGCTGTTCGAAGCCGTGCAGGCATTTTTGGACGAAGCGAAGCGGTCGTAAGACCCTCCGCCGTCATTGCGAGCGAAGCGAAGCAATCCAGCTTCTTGGAAAAAGAGAGCTGGATTGCTTCGTCGCTTCGCGCCTCGCAATGACGGTCAATTCACCTGCCGATCTTTCCCCGCCCAATACGGGTCGCGCAAATTCCGCCGCAATATTTTCCCTGACGGATTCCTCGGCAGCGCTTCCAGAAAATCCACCGACTTCGGCGTCTTGTAGCCCGCGATGCGCGTGCGCGCGAAGTTGATGATGTCCGTCGCCGTGGCGCTCTTGCCCGGCTTCATCACCACGACCGCCTTCACCGCTTCGCCCCATTTGTCGTCGGGGATGCCGATCACGGCGGCTTCCGCCACGTCGGGGTGATCGCACAGCGCGCTCTCCACTTCGGCCGGATAGATATTCTCGCCGCCGGAGATGATCATGTCCTTGATGCGGTCGTGGATGTAGAGATAGCCGTCCTTGTCCATGTAGCCGGCATCGCCGGTGCGCAGCCAGCCGTCGGCCTGCAGCGTCTTGGCGGTTGCCTCGGGCAGATTCCAGTAGCCGACCATGTTGGAGCCGGAGCGGGTGGCGATTTCGCCGACTTCGCCCGGCGGCAGCGGCTTGCCGTCGGGATCGAGGATCGCAAGCTCGATGCCGGGCAGGGCCTTGCCGGCCGAGCGCATGCGGTCGAGACCTTCGACGTGATCCTCCGGCGGCAGCGCCACGATGGTGCCGGTGGTCTCGGTCATGCCGTACATCTGCACGAAGCCGCATTTGAACACCTCGATGCATTCCTTCAGCAGCGCCGCGGGAATCGGCGAAGCGCCGTACAGCATGTATTTCAGGCGCGAAAAATCCATCGTCCGCGCCCGCGGCTGCCGCACCACGAACTGCATCGCTGCCGGCACCATGAACAGCTTGGTGATCCCGGAGTGCTCGAAGAAGTCGAGCACCTTGGTCGGATCGAACTCTCGCGCGATCACGCCCTTGGCGCCGTGATAGAGCCCCATCACGCCCCAGCCGGAACCGCCGATATGGAAGATCGGCATCGCCACCAGCGACACGTCATCGGTCGACCATTTGTTCCAATCCGGCTTTTCGTCCTGGTTGCCGGTCTGCACCAGATTGAGGAAGTTGGCGTGCGAAAGCATCGCGCCCTTGGGCTTGCCTGTCGTGCCCGACGTATAGAGCTGGATCGCGACGTCCCTTGGCTCGATCTTCACGTCAGGATCGTCGCCGCTTTGCGCGTCGCGCCAGGCCGCAAAATCCTGCCACTCCGGCGCGCCGCCTTCGGTGGTGATGACATGCTTTACGTCAGGCAGCCCGGCCTTGATGTTGCGCACCTGCGTGATGAACTCGGGACCAACGAACAGCACCGGCGCCTTGCAATCGCCGACGATGAAGGCAACTTCCGGCCCGGCAAGCCGCCAGTTTACCGGCGCCATCACGACGCCCGCCTTCATCGCGCCCATCAAGAGCTCGAAATAGATGTCGCTGTTCTTGCCGAGATAGGCGATGCGGTCGCCCTTCTTCAGGCCCAGCGCAATCAGCGCGTTGGCGACGCGGTTGGTCTTGACGTTGAACTCGGCAAAGCTGGTCTGCCGTCCCTCGAACTCGTAGGCCAGCGCATTGCCGCGATTTTTCGCCTGCGCACGCACCATGTCGGCAAGGTTTGCCGGAACTGAAGTAGCGGACATGTCTCTCCCGTCGGATGTTTCTTGTTGCCTTTTCTTCTTGTTGTCGGCTCAAGGTCTAGGCGGTTGCTCTACCGCTTGTCGACCCCCCAGTATGCGGTGATCATGCCCGTCGGTTCAAAGATCACGTTGGATCGGACGGCGGTGACGCCCCAGAATTCGCCAAGCGGAACCTGCGTTACGATTTGCGTATTCAATATTTGGGCGGCCTCAGCGATCCGCTTTCGATCCTGCGGCGTCGTAGCCCGTGCATAGGCGTCGCGCAGCTTTTCCATCTCTGTGTCGCATGGCCAGCCGGTCCGCGCCTTGTCGCAGTTGGTGGCGAGATACGGCATCATCACGGGATTGATAATGTCGACCTGCGCCCACGCCGTCAGGAAGGCGTTCCAGCCGCCCTCCGATACCGGCCCCATCTTGACGACACGGCCAAGCACGGTCTGCCAGTCCATCGACTGCACGTCGACCTTGAAGCCGGCGCGTTCGAGCTGGGTCTTGGCGACCGGCGCCAGATTGGCGAGCACGCCGAGATCGCTCGGCCGCAGCATCACGACCGGGGTGCCGTCATAGCCGGCTTCCTGCAGCAACGCGGCCGCCCTGGCCGCGTTGCCGGTCAGCATGCCGTCCATGCCGGCTTCGCTCGCCAGCGGGGAATTGCAGGTGAAGAGCGCCTTGCAGGTCGCAAAGAAGCGGGAGTCGCCGATCGCCGCCTCCAGGAAGTCGCGCTGGTCGAGGGCGACCATCGCCGCCTGCCGGATCTTCGCGTTGTCGAACGGCTTGATCTTCCAGTTCGGACGGAAGGTGTATTGCAGCGAGCCGAGCGACTTGACGAGGCGGATGTTCGGGTCCTTTTCGATCGTGGGCAGCAGGTCGTGAGCAACGCTCTCGATCATGTCGATTTCGCCGCGCTTGAGCGCGTTGATCTGTACCTGGGCGTCCGGAATCCAGAGCATTTCGATGCGATCGACCAGCGCCACCTTGCCGCCGGCGAGTCCTGAAGCCGGCTCGGCGCGCGGCTTGTAGGCTGGATTCTTGACATAGACGGTCTTGTCGCCGGGTTTCCATTCGTCGGCCTTGAAGATGAAGGGACCGGACCCGACGGTTTCGCTGATCTGCTTGAAGGGATCGGTTTCGGCGACGCGTTTGGGCATGATGAACGGCGCGAGGCCGCTCTGCTTGGCCAGAGTCTCCTGCAGCGCGCCGTATTTCTCTTTCAGTACGATCTGGAACGTTCGCTCGTCGACCACCTTGTACTCGGCGATGAACTCGGTGAGCTTCTGCGCCATGGCGTCGCGGGCGGCCCAGCGCTTCAGCGAGGCGATGCAGTCCTCCGCGGTGACCGGCTTGCCATCGTGGAAGTTCAGTCCTTCGCGCAGCTTGATCGTCGCCGTAAGCCCGTCGTCGCTCATCGCAAGCGACTCCGCCATCTGCGGCTGCGGCTGCAGCTTCGCATCCAGCGCAAACAGGGTGTCGTAGATCAGATAGCCGTGGTTGCGAACGATGTAGGCCGTGCTCCAGATCGGATCGAGAATCTTGAGGTCCGAATGCTGGACGACCTTCAGCGTCTTCTGCGCCCAGGCCGGCGCAATCGTGCCGCCGATCGCGGCCGCAACCAGGCAAACCCGCAGAAGCCCGACCTTTACCATGTGCATCTCCATCGCGATGTCTTCGCGTGAGGAGATCAAGCCGGCATCAGAGCGTCAAGCAGCTTTGCGTGACGGGCCTTCCGCTTCCGGTCGGCGAACGTTCGGCTATTGAACACCGCGCTGCTACCTATCCTCGTGCCGCGCGGTCTTTCTCGTTCTGCTTGGCGATGTTGTCGCGGGCCTGCTGCCAGTCGGCATCGGACCATTCGCGCAGCTCGTAGAAGTTTCCGCCGGTGGCGAGCGCCTGCGCGCCGTCCATGGCGATGGTCTCGCCGCTGATCCAGTCGCAGCCGCCGGAGATCAGGAACACCGCGAGGTTCTCCAGCTCCTCCATCTTGCCGACGCGGCCCATCGGATTGCGCGCGATGGTGCGCGCGCCGGGCTTGTCGTTGGGATTGAGGCGCTTGCTCATGCCCTCGGTAGGGATCTCGCCGGGCGCGATCGTGTTGAGGCGGATGCCGTAGCGGCCCCATTCCGCCGCCAGCGACATCGTCATGGCATGGATCGCCGATTTGCTCATGGCTGACGGCACCACGAAGGGACTGCCGTTGCGCACCCAGGTCACCGTGATCGACACGACATTGCCGGGATGTTTTCCGGCGATCCAGCGCTTGCCCACCGCATGCGTCACGTAGAACGTGCCGTGCATCACGATGTTGGCCACCGCATCGAAGCCGCGCGGCGACAGGTCCTGTGTGCGCGAGACGAAATTGCCGGCGGCATTGTTGATGAGGTCGGTGAGGGGGCCGCCGGTCCAGATCTGCTCGATCATCTCGTCGACCGCCATCGCGTTGCGGATGTCGACGCCATGGCTGACCACGCGCCCGCCATGCAGGTCCATCAGTTCGGTGGCGGTCTCGTCGCACACAATCTTGCGTCGGCCGCAGATATGCACTTCGGCCCCGAGTTGCAGGAATTTGGCGGCCATGGCCTTGCCGAGGCCCGTTCCGCCGCCAGTGACGAGAATGCGCCGCCCGGCAAGAAGCTGATCAGTGAACATCGTTTCCACCCATGTCCCGCACGAAGGGGGACTTGTTAATTGGTCGATTGACTAAAACCGAATGACGGCCTTTGTGTAAAGCCGAGAACGAAGAAAATCAGGTGAGGAGATTGTCTCATGGAAGATCGCGTCTCGATATCGATCGCGGACGGTATCGCCGACGTTCGGCTGGTACGCGCCGACAAGATGAACGCGCTGGATCAGGCGATGTTCGAGGCGCTGGTGGCGGCTACCGACCGGCTTTCCAAGGAAAAATCCGTCCGGGTGGTAGTATTGTCCGGTGAAGGCCGCGCCTTCTGCGCCGGCCTCGACATGGGCCGCTTTGCCGCCATGAAGGAGAAGGGCGGTAACGGAGTAGCCGGTGGCGAGAGCCGCGACCTCACCAAGCGCACCCACGGCCAGGCCAATTTCCCGCAGCAGGCGGTGTGGGGCTGGCGGCAACTGCCGGTGCCGGTCATTGCCGCGATAACCGGCGTTGCCTTCGGCGGCGGTTTTCAGCTCGCGCTCGGCGCCGACATCCGCCTCATGGCGCCGGATGCGCGCATGTCGATCATGGAGATCAAGTGGGGCCTGGTGCCCGACATGGCAGGCACGCCGATCCTGGCCAGTCTGGTTCGCGACGACATCCTGCGCGAGCTCACCTACACCGGCCGCATCTTCTCGGCGCAGGAAGCGCTGAGCTACGGCCTCGCCACCCGCGTCGTGGATGATCCGCGCGCCGCCGCGCTGGAAATGGCCCGCGAGATCGCGGCCAAGAACCCGCATGCGATCCGGGCCAACAAGCGCATGATGAACAATCTCTCCGTCGATCCCGGCCCGGCCTTGCTGGCGGAGTCCGTCGAGCAGCAGAAACTGCTCGGCAGCCCCAACCAGACCGAAGCCGTCCGCGCCAACATGGAGAAGCGCGCGCCCAAGTTTGCGGAGGCGGGTTAGGTGTACGACCCTCATCCTGAGGAGCGCGTATCGCGTCTCGAAGGATGAAGGCCGCAGACGGGCCTTCATGGTTCGAGACGGCGCTTCGCGCCTCCTCACCATGAGGGTCTCGCAGGCAAGCCCGGCACAGACGGAAAGCGACAATGTCCTCTCTCTTCCACGGCATCATCAGCGGCAAGCGCCGGCGCAGCCACGACGACGTCGCCGAGCGCGCCGATCGCATCGCCGCCGGCCTGCATTCGCTCGGTGTTGCGCCCGGCGACAGCGTCTGCATGCTGATGCGCAACGACATCGCCTTCATCGAGGCGGCCTATGCGGCGATGCGGCTCGGGGCCTATGGCGTGCCGATCAACTGGCACTTCAAGCCGGAAGAGATCAATTACGTGCTGAAGGATTCCGGCTCGCGCGTGCTGATTGCGCACGCCGACATGCTGCATCAGCTCCGCGAGGCGATCCCGCAGGGGGTCACCGTGCTCGCCGTGCCGACGCCGCCGGAAATCCTTGCCAACTACAAGATCGATCCCGATCACCTCGGCCTGCCGGATTTCGCCATCGATCTCGAATCCTGGCTAAAACAATTTGCCCGCTATGACGGCCCCGCAGTGCCGCAGCCGCAGAACATGATCTACACCTCGGGCACCACGGGCCATCCCAAGGGCGTGCGCCGCCACGCGCCGACGCCGGAGCAGACCGCCAACGCCGAACGCATGCGCGCGCTGATCTACGGCCTCAAGCCCAACGCCCGCGCCATCCTGCCGGGCCCGCTCTATCACTCCGCGCCGAATTCCTTTGGCCTGCGCGCCGGCCGGCTCGGCGGCGTGCTGGCGCTGATGCCGCGATTCGACCCGGAAGAGTTTCTGCACCTGATCGACAGCGAGAAGATCGACACCATCTTCATGGTGCCGACCATGTTCATCCGCCTGATGAAGCTGCCGGAGGAGATTCGCCGCAAATACGACATGTCTTCGCTGCGCCACATCATCCATGCTGCTGCGCCATGCCCCGCCGACGTCAAGCGCGCCATGATCGACTGGTGGGGCCCGGTGATCTACGAATTCTACGGTTCCACTGAATCGGGCGCGGTGACCTTCGCGACCTCGGAAGATGCGCTGAAGAAGCCGGGTACCGTCGGCAAGATCGCGCCCGGCGCCGAGCTGCGCTTCATCGGCGAGGACGGGCGCGAGCTTCCGCCCGGCCAGATCGGCGAAATCTATTCGCGCATCGCAGGCAATCCCGACTTCACCTATCACAACAAGCCGGAGAAGCGCACCGAGATCGACCGCCAGGGTTTCATCACCTCGGGCGATGTCGGCTACATCGACGAAGACGGCTACGTCTTCATCTGCGACCGCAAGCGCGACATGGTGATCTCGGGCGGCGTCAACATCTATCCCGCCGAAATCGAGGCGGTGCTGCATGCCGTGCCCGGTGTGCACGATTGCGCCGTGTTCGGGATCCCCGACGCCGAGTTCGGCGAGGCGCTGATGGCGGTGGTGGAGCCGCAAGCGGGCGTCACGCTCGATGTGGCCGGCATCCGCAGCCGCCTGAAGACCTCGCTCGCGGACTACAAGGTGCCGAAGCACATTGAGATCGGCACTAACCTGCCGCGCGAGGATTCCGGCAAGATCTTCAAACGCCGCCTGCGGGACCCGTATTGGGAGCGGGCAGGGCGGAGGATTTGATCCCGCACCGTCCGATCCGATCAACGGCCGCGCAAGTCAGCCGACGACATCAGCCGGAAGCGCACAACGCGTAACTGCTCATTCTGCATGCCCATTGGGGGCAGAGTAGATGTGATCGGCCGCCGCATCATCTTTGGATTGTGAATAGTGAGGATAAATCCCTATTAGTGTCCTCGAACCAAAACAACCAAAGATAGCGTCGTCCTGCTGCCTGGGGGCAGTTTAGGGGGCGGCTTTGATTCAGTATTGCTGACAGGTGACGTGACCGTGCGCGGGTAATACCGAAGGGCATACAGCTCCCTATTATTGATAGGGGCTTCAAGATGTTTTCACAATTTCTGAATCGATCGAATTCTGCGCGGTTTCGTCGATGCTTGACGGGGCTGACTCTTGCGGCACTGAGCGGCCTTCTGATTGAAACAACGATGGCTGCTGACAAGCCGGCAGCGGAAAAGCCGGTTGAGAAGCCGAAGGATGAACTCGGGCGTACGACTTGGGGAGGGTTTGGATGGGGAATTGGAATTGCCACAAACTTCGATATCGGCGGCAAGCGCGTCGGCTCAGTGGACCTTGTTGGTCCGACCAATATTGTCCGCGTTAAGGACGCAACGAGCAACGTCAATGTCAGTTTCGTGCTGGAAGCTCACTACTTTCTAAGAGACTATCTGATCCCCTTGGGGAATGAAGCAAGTTGCAAGCAAGCTGCCAAAGACGCCCGAGACTTTTTTGGCTATTTGAATTGCACGGAATTGGCGCACGGACCGTTTGTAGCCATTGAGGTTGGCGGAGGCGCTACGCCGGCCAAGCAAGACGGCCTTATTACGGCGTTTGCGATGGGGTGGATGGTGGGAATGCGTCACCCTGGGGCCAGTCTCGAAAACAAGAATTCCAGCTGGAACTTCGGTGTCGGCCTGAGGGTGACACCGAGCAGTCAGATCCTCGGCGACGGAATTATTGCGAACCAGCCACTGCCTGTCGGTGAGACGGCGATTCGGTGGAAGAACGAGCCTCGTTACGGGGTTACGCTGCTGTCGTCGTTCAGTTTCTGAGCGGGTCGATCCATGGGGAGCCGGGGACGGGCATGGCGCGCAGGCGCGATGCCCGGCCGCCCTGTTGCGGCCGATGCCACCGTCTTGCGATTTTTCCGAATATCCTCTTGACTATTCCGCAAATCAGAACTATAGTCCCTCCCAGCCCGTGCCTCCAGGAGGGGGCGTTGCGCATCGTCACGGAACGTTGGCGCGGGTTGCGATGGACGCTTGCGGCGTGAGGGGCTTCGGCTCCCGGCGAAACGTTTGCGAGCGTACGGTGAAGTCGTGTGGACCTGGCGCCGCGACCCTGGCGTCTATCCGGCCTGCCTGTGCGGGCTTGGCAACGGGGGCAACAAAGGCCGTTCCCCGGGGTGAGCACGTATAAGCCGTAAAGCCATTGCGCGGGGAGGGCCGGGATGTCTCGGCTGTACCTGTAGTGTTTTGCCTGTGCGCTTCGGCGCACGGGATGCCCGTGTGCTCCGCGCACGGGATCTACGGGCGCAGTCGGCGCCCGGCCTTCCCTGCGCCCTCTGATTTGGGAGGGCGGAAGAAATCGCATGACCCGGGCGAAAATCGCGCCGCGGGAATGCGAATGCGCGTCTCAATCTCCGTCGTCATTCCGGGGCGTGCGAAGCACGAGCCCGGAATCCATAGCCACCATCGTGAGTATGGATTCTCAGGGGTGCAATTGCACCCGATAGCCCGCGCCAAGTGGCGCGTCCCGGAATGACGAGGAGAGGGAGAACACGCCTCCATCTTCATCTTGCACTGCGGCAAAAAACTTGCACACTCATCAGTGCCGGGAAGCTTGCTGGAGTAGCCCAACCCATGTCGGCTCAGACCATGCCTTCCGAGACGGAATCCCGCGCCAAACGGGCCGAAGAGGCTCATGAGCTGGAAGCAGACACCCGCCTGCGTAACGATATCCGCCTGCTCGGCCGCATCCTCGGCGACACCGTGCGCGACCAGGAGGGCGCCGACGTCTTCGATCTCGTCGAGCGTATCCGCCAGACCTCGATCCGGTTCCATCGCGACGACGACAAGCCGGCCCGGCGCGAGCTGGAACTGATCCTCGACAGCATGTCGATCAGCCAGACCGTGCGGATCGTGCGTGCCTTCAGCTACTTTTCCCACCTCGCCAACATCGCCGAGGACCAGAACAACATCCGCCAGATGCGTTCGCGCACCGGGCCGGAAGGATCGCCGCGCACGAGCCTGCTCAACCGGACGCTGGCGCATGCCAAGGCGGCCGGCATTAGCGCCGCTGACCTCCGCCGCTTCTTCGAGACCGCCCAGGTCAGCCCGGTGCTGACCGCGCACCCGACCGAAGTCCGCCGCAAGAGCACGATGGACCGCGAGATGGAGATTGCCGCGCTGCTCGACCGGCGCGAGCGGGTGCAACTCACCCCGGAGGAGGCCACGGCCGAGGACGAGCAGCTCCGCCGCGAGGTGGTGACGCTGTGGCAGACCAACCTCCTGCGCCGCACCAAGCTCACCGTGCTCGACGAGGTCGGGAACGGGCTGTCCTTCTACGATTACACGTTCCTGCGGGAGGTACCGCGGCTGCACTGCGCGCTGGAAGACCGGCTCAACGAGGGCGACGGGGCAGCGCGCGGCGAACTCGCCTCATTCCTGAAGATGGGAAGCTGGATCGGCGGCGATCGCGACGGCAACCCGTTCGTGACCGCGGACGTCATGCGCGGCACGTTGAAGCTGCACGCCAGCCGGGTGCTGCGCTTCTATCTTGAGGAGCTGCACGTGCTCGGCTCCGAACTGTCGATGGCTGCGCATCTCACCGACATTTCGAAGGATCTGCGCCAGCTCGCCGAGCGCTCGCCGGACAAGTCGCCGCATCGCAGCGGCGAGCCATATCGCCTGGCGGTATCCGGCATTTTCGCGCGGCTGACCGCGACCGCGGCGAAGCTCGAGGTGGAAACCGCGCGCGCGGCGGTCGGCGCCGCCGAGCCTTATGCCAATGCCGCGGAGCTCAAGACCGATCTCGACATCCTCTACCGCTCGCTGTTCTCCAACAACGCCGGCGTAATCGCCCGCGGCCGGCTGCGGCTGCTGCGCCGCGCGGTCGATTGCTTCGGCTTCCATCTCGCAAGCCTCGACATCCGCCAGAACTCCGCCGTGCACGAGCGCACGGTGGCGGAGCTGGTCGACGCCGCCATGCCGGGCATGTCCTACATGGCGCTATCGGAAGAGGCTCGGGTGGCGCTGCTGACCAAGGAGCTGAGCAACGCGCGTCCCTTGACGTCGCCTTTCGTGAAGTACAGCGAGGAGACCACCGGCGAGCTTGCCGTGTTCCACGCTGCCGCAGAAGCGCATGCGCTCTACGGTGCCGCCGCGATTTCCCAATGCATCATCTCGATGTGCAAGGGCATGTCCGACATGCTGGAGGTGGCGCTGCTCTTGAAGGAAGCGGGCCTCATCCATCCCTCGGGACGCAGCGCCATCAACATCGTGCCGCTGTTCGAGACCATCGAGGATCTGCAGGCCTCAAGCCACATCATGGACCGCATGCTGTCGCTGCACGATTACCGCAAGCTGGTCGACAGCCGCGGCGCGCTGCAGGAGGTGATGCTCGGCTATTCCGACAGCAACAAGGACGGCGGCTTCGTCACCTCGGGCTGGGAGCTCTACAAGGCCGAGATCAACCTCGTCGAGGTGTTCGAGCGCCACCATGTGCGGCTGCGCCTGTTCCACGGCCGCGGCGGCTCGGTCGGCCGTGGCGGCGGGCCGAGCTATGACGCCATCATCGCCCAGCCGGCCGGCGCCGTGAACGGCCAGATCCGGATCACCGAGCAGGGCGAGATCATCTCCAGCAAATATTCCAATCCCGAGGTCGGCCGCAGCAATCTGGAAGTGCTCGCCGCCGCGACGCTGGAAGCAAGCCTGCTGCAGCCGAAGGAGGGCGCACAACGTCTCGAATATCTCAAGGCGATGGACGAATTGTCCGATCTTGCCTTCAAGGCCTATCGCGGGCTGGTGTACGAGACGGAAGGCTTTGCCGATTATTTCTGGGGATCCACCGTCATCAACGAGATCGCCACCCTCAACATCGGCAGCCGTCCCGCTTCGCGCAAGAAGACGCGCGAGATCGAGGATCTCCGCGCCATCCCCTGGGTGTTCTCCTGGGCGCAATGCCGGCTGATGCTGCCGGGCTGGTACGGCTTTGCCAGCGCGGTGGAGCAATGGGTCGCGAAAAATCCCGACAAAGGCATGGCCTTCCTGCAGGAGCTCTATCGCGAGTGGCCGTTCTTCCGCATGCTCTTGTCCAACATGGACATGGTGCTCGCCAAGAGCTCGATCGCGATCGCCTCGCGCTATGCGGAGCTCGTGCCCGACGTCGAGCTGCGCGAAAAAATCTTCGGCCGCATCAAGGCGGAGTGGCATCGCTGCATCGAGCTGCTGCTGAAGATCATGGGGCAGGACCGTCTGCTGCAGGGCAATCCGCTGCTCGAACGCTCGGTCCGTCAGCGCTTCCCCTATCTGGACCCGCTCAACCATGTGCAGGTGGAGCTATTGAAGGAGCACCGCGCGCAGAACGCGGACGAGCAGGTGCTGCGCGGCATCCAGATCACGATCAACGGCATTTCGGCGGGGTTGAGAAATACGGGTTGATTGCTCAACATTGTCATTCCGGGGCGCGCCAGAGGCGAGAACCCGGAATCCATATTTGCGATGAGGCGACGCGATTAGATCGGATCCCAGGGGAAGATGTCCGCGGAGCGATCGAGCTTGTAGAAGGAGTCCTTCAGCGCCGGCATGCCGTGCTCGGCGATGGTCTGCGGCGTCCAGCCTTCGCTGCGATGCACCGAACGCAGCGGGCGATTCTGGCTGAACAGGAAAATCTCGTTCATGCGCACGCCAAAAATCTGCCCGGTGACGTCCTTGGCCGCATCGCTCATCAGGTAGGCGCAGACCGGCGCGATTTTTTCCGGGCCCATCTGCTTGATTTTCTCCACGCGCGCCTTCTGCGCTTCCGTCTCGGTCGGGATGGTGCCGATCATGCGCGTCCAGGCGAACGGCGAAACGCAGTTGGAGCGCACATTGAAGCGGCCCATGTCGAGCGCGATCGACTTCGACAGCCCGACGATGCCGAGCTTGGCGGCGGCGTAGTTGGCCTGGCCGAAATTGCCGATCAGGCCGGAGGTCGAAGTGAAGTGCACGAAGGAGCCGCTCTCCTGTTCGCGGAAGATGCGAGCCGCGGCATGGCTGACATAGAACGAGCCCATCAAATGGACCTTGATGACGGCTTCGAACGCTTCCACGCTCATCTTGTGGAAGATCATGTCGCGCAAAATGCCGGCGTTGTTCACCACGCCGTCAAGGCGGCCGAAATGGTCGGTCGCGGTCTTGACGATCTTGCTGGCGGGGATGGCTTCCGCCACCGACTCGAAGTTCGGCACAGCGGTGCCGCCGCGCTTCTTGATCTCCGCGACCACTTCTTCGGCCGGCGCGGCGGAATTACCGGCGCCGTCAGCCGAGCCGCCGGGATCGTTGACGACGACCTTGGCGCCTTCGGCCGCGCACAAGAGCGCGATCTCGCGTCCGATGCCGCGGCCTGCGCCGGTGACGATGATGACTTTATCTTGCAGCGATTTTGCCATTGGATTCTCCTGTATCCTTTAGTGGCCGTCATTCCGGGGCGGAGCGAAGCGACGAGCCCGGAATCCATAACCACATCGCGCTTGCGGCTTGCCGCATTCGCGAAAACGAAGGAGGCGCGCTTTGCCTCCTTAATTGACGCGAATGGCCCAAGGGCCAAGCGCGCCGGGAGTATGGATTCCGGGCTCGCGCCAAGAGGCGCGCCCCGGAATGACGAAGGGTTACTTCTCGTTCGTAAAGATGATCGTGCCGGACGCGGCGAACATGCCGCCGACGCCGTGGCACACCGAAATCTTGGCGTCGTTCACCTGCGCCGGTGCGATGCCGCGCATCTGCCGCACGCTCTCCTGCAGCGCGTACATGCCGTACATGCCCGAATGCATGTAGGATAGGCCGCCGCCATTGGTGTTGAGCGGCAGCTTGCCGCCCGGACGCGTGTTGCCGTCGGCGATGAACTTGCCGGTCTCCTCATAGGGCATGAAGCCGAGATCGCCCAACCCATACAGCGGCAGATGCGCAAAGGCGTCGTAGATCATGAGGTGGTCGACGTCCTTGTGGGCGATGCCGGCTTCCTTGAAGGCGAGGGGGCCTGCGACCTTGAAGGCGCGCGAAGAGTTGAAGGTCTCCATCTGGCTGACCATCGGCGTCTCCACGCTCTCGCCGGTGCCGAGGATGTAGACGGGTTTGCGCGGAAAGTCCTTGGCGCGGTCGGCCGAGGTCAGGATCAGCGCGCCGCCGCCGTCGGTGACGAGGCAGCATTGCAGCAGGCGGAACGGATAGGCGATCATCCGCGAGTTGAGCACGTCGGCGACCGTGATCGGGTCCTTCATCGAGGCGCGCGGATTCTTCGCGGCCCATTCGCGCTGCACGACGGCGACGCTGGCGAGCTGCTCATGGGTGACGCCATACGTCTTCATGAAGCGCAGCACGGGGATCGGGAACATGCTGGGCGGGCCGTAGACGCCGAACGGCGCCTCGAACTGGCCTTGCAGGCTGTCGGCGGGAATCGAGCGCGGCAGCTTGCCGATCATCGACTTGCCGCTCTCGGCGTGCGTAATCAGCACGGTCTTGCAAAGTCCGGCCTCGATCGCCGCCGCCGCATGGCGGACATGCAGCATGAAGGAGCAGCCGCCGACGGACGTGCCGTCGACCCAGGTCGGCTTGATGCCGAGATAGTGGCAAACCTGCTGCGGGCTTTCGACCGCGGTGGCAAAGCCGTCGATGTCGGAGAGCTTCAGCCCGGCATCGGCAATGGCATTGAGCGCCGCATCCGCGTGAAGCTGGATCTGCGACATGTTGGGGATGACGCCGAGCTCGGTGGTCTCGGCCGCACCGACGACGGCAACTGCGTTCCTGCGCATGATCGATTACCCCTTCGCCGGACGGAAATTGGGAAGGGTGATCTTGTCGTCGAGTTTTTCGAACGCGACCTCGAGCTTCATGTCGAGCACCAGCGCCTCCGGAGTCTGCGGGCAGTCGACGATGTTGCTCATCATGCGCGGGCCTTCGTCGAGCTCGACGACGGCAATCGCATAGGGCGGCGTAAAGCCGGGCGCGGCCGGACGATGATTGATGACGTAGCTGTAGAGCTTGCCCTTGCCGCTCGCCTTGAACACGCTGACCTTGCGCGAGGCGCAGGAGGGGCAGAACGGCCGCGGCGGGAAGTAGACATTGGCGCAGGCATCGCAGCGCTGCAGGCGCAGTTCGCCCGCCTTGGTGCCGTCCCAGAAGTGCTGGGTTTCCGGCGTCGGTTTCGGTTTGGCGCGCGCGGCTTCAGCCATCTCGGCAAGTCCTCCCTGAGGTCGGGCAACGGCCCGTTTGTTGCGACCTTGATGCGACAATTGACCATCCGGCGTCAACGGTCCACCGGGATGCGCGCATGGCGGTATGCCGTTAGCCGAGGCGCTTGTATGCCAATGCACGGTCGCGTTAGTGTGCCGCCATTTCGCTAGGCGAAAAAAGCCGCAAAGCGCGAGGAACGAGAAGAATGCATAAGAAGACACTTGCCACGCTGGCGGCTGAACTTGCGAATGGACGCACCTCGGCGCGCAAACTGGTCGAGGAATGCCTCGCGCGGATCGCCGATCCCGCGGGCGAGGGGCAGCGCGCCTTCATTCACGTCGACAAGGACGCCGCGCTGGAAGCCGCCGACGCGATGGACCATCTGCGCAAAGCCAATGCCGCGCCGTCGCCCTATGCCGGTATCCCCGTCTCGATCAAGGACCTCTTCGACATCAAGGGGCAGGTCACCTGCGCCGGATCGCGGGCGCTGCAGGATTCCGCGCCGGCCGAAGCCGATGCACCTGTGGTGGCGCGGCTGCGTGCGGCGGGCTTTATCGCGATCGGCCGCACCAACATGACCGAGTTCGCCTATTCCGGTATCGGCATCAATCCGCACTACGGCACGCCGAAAGGCGCCTGGCAGAGAAAGACGGGGCACGTGCCCGGCGGCTCGTCGTCGGGCGCGGCGGTCTCGATCCATGACGGGATGGCCTATGGCGCGCTCGGCACCGACACCGGCGGCTCCTGCCGCATTCCGGCGGCCTACAACGGCATCGTCGGCTACAAGCCGACGCAGCGCCGCGTGCCGCTCGATGGCGGCGTGCCGCTGTCGACCTCGCTCGACAGCTTCGGACCGCTTGCCAATTCGGTTGCCTGCTGCGCCACGCTTGATGCAGTGCTGGCTGATGAGCCCTACACGAAGATTCAGGCACGTCCGATCAAGGGAATGCGGCTGGCAGTGCCCACCACTGTGGCGCTTGACGATCTCGATGATGCCGTCGCCAAGACGTTCGAGCGCGTGTTGCAGACACTCGCGAAAGCCGGCGCACTGATCGAGCACATCGAGGTGCCCGAGTTTCTCGACGTCGGCATGATGAACGCCAAGGGCGGCTTTGCGGCTGCGGAGAGCTACGCCTGGCATCGCTATCTCATCAACAGCAGGGGCAATGAGTACGACCCCCGCGTTGCCGTCCGCATCATGCGCGGCGAAGCCATCACCGCCGCTGATTACATCGACATCCTCAATGCGCGCCGCTCGCTGATTTCGCGCATCGCGATCCGCCTTGCGCCCTATGATGCGCTGGTCATGCCGACCACGGCGAACACGCCACCGCGCATTGCCGACCTCGCCGCTGACGACAAGGCGTTCGCGACAGAGAATTTGCGCTCGCTTCGCAACTGCACGCTCATCAACATGATCGACGGCTGCGCGATTTCGCTGCCCGCGCATCGCGAGGGCGAGGTGCCGGTCGGCTTCATGCTGGCTGCTGCCGGTGGTTCCGACCGCCGCATCTTCGAACTGGCTGCCGCGATGGAGGGCACGATCCGTGTATGACCTGACTTTCGTCGTGATGGATAATGGCGCGGCGACACCGCTGACCATGTCGATCGACCAGGCCGTCATTGCCGGCTGGACCGGCCGCGATCCCGTGGCGCGCGACGAGCATATCGCCGAACTCGAGGCCGTCGGCATCGCGCGCCCGGCGACGACGCCGATCTACTACCGCTGTTCGGCACGACGGCTGACCACATCGGATGTCATCGAGGTCTGCGGCGGCGATTCCTCCGGCGAAGTCGAGTTCGTGCTGATCGGCTGGCAGGGCCGCATCTTCGTCGGCCTCGGCTCCGACCATACCGACCGTAAGGTCGAGGCCTACAGCGTGACCGTGTCCAAGCAGATGTGCGACAAGCCGATTTCGCCGGTGCTGTGGGAGCTCGAAGACGTCATCGGCCACTGGGACCGGATGATCCTGCGCTCCTGGGCCTGGTTCGACGGCCAGCGCACGCTCTATCAAGAGGGTACGCTCGACGCGATGCTGCCAGTGAAGGATCTGCTCGAACGCGGCTTCGGCAAGCCGGGCCTGCCTGATGGCTGCGCCATGTTCGGCGGCACCTTTGCGGCGAAGGGCGGCATCCGTCCCTCGGTGCGGTTCGAGTACGAGCTGGAAGACCCCGTGCTGAAGCGCACGCTCAACCATGCCTATGACGTGATCGTGCTGCCGGTGCGGGGGTGAGTGATTGGTTCCAACCGTCATTGCGAGCGAAGCGAAGCAATCCAGCTTCCTTCCGCAACAAGAAAGCTGGATTGCTTCGTCGCTGGCGCTCCTCGCAATGACGAACTTGACGGAAATCGGGTGGCAGGAACCAGAGACATTCGAGAAGCTGCCTTCATGAAAGCAACCGCCAGAAAACTTCAATCCGCCTCCGATATCGCCGTCCGCGTCGATGGCATCGACTGGACGCAGGCGACCGCCGAACTCGACTCGCAGGGCTGCGCCGTGCTGAAGGGCCTGCTGACGCCGGACGAGTGCGGCGCGCTGGCCGCGATGTACCCCGACGACGGCCATTTCCGCAGCCGCGTCGTGATGGGCCGCCACGGTTTTGGGCGAGGGGAGTACAAGTATTTTTCCTATCCGCTGCCCGACCTGATCGCCGAGCTGCGCCCGGCGCTCTATGTGCATCTCGCCGGGATCGCCAACCGCTGGAATGAGGCGATGGGCATCGACATCCGCTATCCCGCCGCGCATGCCGCCTTCCTGAAGCGCTGCCATGAAGCGGGCCAGACCCGGCCGACGCCGCTGCTGCTGCAATACGAGGCCGGTGATTTCAATTGCCTGCATCAGGACCTCTATGGCGAGCACGTGTTCCCGCTGCAGGTCGCGATCCTGCTGTCGGAACCGGGACGCGATTTCACCGGCGGCGAATTCGTGCTGACCGAGCAGCGGCCGCGCATGCAGTCGCGCGCCGAAGTGGTGCCGCTCAGCCGAGGCGATGCGGTGGCCTTTGCTGTGCATCACCGTCCGGTGCAGGGGACGCGCGGCACCTATCGCGTTAATTTGCGCCATGGCGTCAGCCGGCTGCGCTCCGGTCATCGCCATACCGTTGGAGTGATTTTTCACGATGCGAAGTAAGCGAGCCCGTTGACCGCAGATTTGTTCGAGAGCGTTGCCGGTCTCCTGCCGTCGCGCGAAGTGATGGCGGAGGGCGCCGTGTTGTTGCGTGGCTTCGCTCGCCCGGTCGAAGCCGAGCTGCTCGCGGCCATCAGCGAGATCGAAGCCCAGGCGCCATTCCGCCGCATGTTCACGCCCGGCGGCCATCAGATGTCGGTGGCGATGACCAATTGCGGCAATGCCGGCTGGGTGACGGACCGCAGCGGTTATCGCTATGACCGCATTGATCCCGGGTCCGGCAAGCCATGGCCGGCAATGCCCTCGGTGCTGCGCGAGCTGGCAGAAAGCGCAGCGGGCGAGGCGGGCTTTGCCGGCTTCGTCCCCGACGCCTGTCTGATCAACCGCTACGAGCCCGGCGCGAAGATGTCGCTGCACCAGGACCGCGACGAGAAAGATTATTCAGCGCCGATCGTCTCGGTATCGCTGGGCCTGCCGGCGATTTTCCTGTTCGGCGGCCCCAGACGCAGCGACAAGACGCAACGCTATCGGCTCGCGCATGGCGACGTCGTGGTCTGGGGCGGCCCGTCGCGGCTGTTTTTCCACGGCGTTGCAGCATTGGCCGACGGCGAGCATCCGCTGCTCGGCCGAAAGCGCGTCAACCTGACCTTTCGCAGGGCGCGCTGACGCTCTAGTCTGTTTCCATGACGACCACCGAACTCAAGACCGAAGCCGCCGGCACCGCCGCCAACCGCACCGGCATCTATCTCGCCGTGCTGCAGCTGGTATTCACCCTGGGCTGGACCACCTACGTCATCTACCTGCCGAAGCTCGCTGCCGAAGTCGGCATCGCACCATCGGCGGTCATCCTGCTGCTGATGCTCGATCAGGCGATCTTCACCATCACCGATACCGCGATGGGCGTCGCTGCCGATCGCGTCGCAAAGCTGGTCGGGCGGCTCGCCGTATTCGTCGGCGTGCTCACAGCGATCTCCTGCACGGCCTTCGTCGCGCTGCCCTTCGTGGCCGGCACCGGGCCGCGCGCCCAGGCCTGGTTCATCGGCCTGATCGTGATCTGGGTCATCACGTCCTCGGCGCTGCGCGCGCCGCCGCTGACCTTGCTCGGCAAGCATCGCGCCAAGCCCGCGATTCCCTTCCTGTCGGCGCTCGCCATGCTCGGCTATGGGCTCGCTGGCGCGGTCTCGCCCTATCTCGGCGTCGTGCTGAAGAACGAAGACCCGCGGCTGCCGTTCGTGATCTCGGGCGTCGTGCTGCTGCTTACGACATTCGCCCTCGCCAGGGTCGAGCGCGATATCGCCGATGAACCCGCCGCAAAGCCGGCTGAACCCGCAAAGCCGCTCAGTGGCGTGCCGATGTTTTTCATCGCCTCGATGCTGATCCTCTCGCTCGGCTATCAACTGCATTTCGCCATCAACAGCGGCCCGTTTTATCTGCGCTTCGCGCAGCCCACGGACCTGCCGTGGCTGATGCCGGTGTTCTGGATCGGCTTCAACATCGCGATGTTCCCGGCGAGCGTGGTGGTGAAGCATCGCGGCGGCCTGATCGTGATGGGCGCCGCGATGCTTCACCACCACGCTCGCCG
>JAKFVP010000071.1 GCA_021732175.1 Bradyrhizobium sp. | reverse complement strand
GTCGAGCCGCGCGAAATGATCGCGGAAGAACGGCCGCACGACCGCGTCCTTGTAAGCCTCGTAGCGCCGCACCATCATCGCCCACAGCGATCCCTCCGGCGCACTGCCATCAGAGCGCACGTCGAGCGGGGCAAAGGTCAGCGCCGGTGAATTGGCAAGATTGCCGGGCATCAGGAAGCGGCCCGGCGGCAACAGGCTCATGGCAAAACGCTCGTCGCGGCAGGCGCGCAAATATTCCGTGAACAGTTTTGCCGAAGTCAGCGCCGCCTGCTCGTCGGCGCGGTTTCCTGCCGACAGCGTTGCGAGATATTCGTGCCACTCCGCGGCAAGCCTGGCGCGCGGTCCCTCGCGCGACAGCGCAAGACTCTCCGCCGACCACTGCTCGTAGCTCTTGTTGAGCAGCGGCAGGTCGAGCAGCCATTCGCCGGGATAATCGACGATGTCGAGGGTAAGGCTTCGATCCGCACCGTTCTGCCGCTGATAGTCGATGACGAGGCGAAGCTCGCTGATGTCGGTGGTGGAACTCGGCCAGCGCCGCTCCCCAATCAGCGTGCGCACATGGTTCTCATAGTCGAAGCGCGGCACGGCATCGTCCGGCTGCGGCTCGAGCCGGGCGCGGGCGATCCGTCCGCTGGCATAGGGCTCGAACACGGGAAAGCGGCCGCCGCGGGTCAGCCCATGGATCAGCGCGGTGATGAATACCGTCTTGCCGGCGCGCGACAGGCCGGTGACGCCGAGCCGGACCGTGGGGTTGAACAGGCCGTCGCCATAGTCCCACAAAGCCCGCGCGGAAAGCCGCGCCTCCTCGAGAATGTCCTGGAAACTGGGAGGCATGCTGCGGCGTTGAAACCCGGGCTGACGAGACCAATTATGTGAAGTACGCCACAGAAAGTGGCGATCGGCGGGCTAAAATCAAGCGTCACATTCCCGCCGTGAACCCTTCGTTGACCAGGCTGGCCCTATGTTTTATCGAACCGGAAAGCTCCTCAGGCGTAGTCCGACATGACCGTTTTCCGACTGAAGCAATTCGCCTCGACGTCGTTCCATGCGGCGGCCGACGCCATGCACTGGAATTACGACCGCGCCGAGATCATCGCCGACGGGGTCGTGCATATCGTCGGCGTCTGCTTCGGCCTGATCGCGGCGACCGTACTGATCGTGCTCGCCGCGGTCTATGCCTCAGCCCTCGATATCGTGGTCTCCGCGGTCTATGTCGCGGGCTTGCTTGCCATGCTCGGGCTATCAGCCACCTACAATCTCTGGCCGGTGTCGCGCGCCAAATGGGTGCTGCGCCGCTTCGACCATTCCGCCATCTACGTGCTGATCGCGGCGACCTACACGCCCTTCATCATGGAGGTGAAGAGCGTGCTCGCCATCGTGCTGCTGATCGGGGTGTGGTGCGCGGCGATTGCCGGCATCGTGCTGAAGCTGAAATTCCCCGGCCGCTTCGACCGTCTTTCGGTCGGCCTTTACCTCGTGATGGGCTGGAGCGGCATGATGCTGTATGATTCCGTGGTGCAGGCGCTGCCGGCGCTGGCGCTGGGCTTCATCGTCGCGGGCGGGGTGCTCTATACGCTCGGCGTGGTATTCCACGCCTGGCAGCGACTGCGCTTCCAGAACGCGATCTGGCACGGCTTCGTGCTGTCAGGCGCGGCCTGCCACTACACGGCGGTGCTCGACATCGTCCTGAAGTGAGCGATAATAAGACAACGACAAAATAAGCGGGGAGGGTGCCATGCAGGTGACCGGCAAGGTCGTCGTTGTCACGGGCGGCGGTAACGGCATCGGGCGCGCGCTGTGCGAGGCCTTCCATCGTGCGGGCGCCGCCAAGGTCGTGGTGGCCGACATCGATCCCAACGCCGCGCGCGCGGTGGCCGGCACCATCAACGGCGCGGCTTTCAAATGCGATGTCGGCAAGGAAAAGGACATCTCCCACGTCATCGAGGAGACCGAGCACCAGTTCGGCCCGATCGCGCTCTTCTGTTCCAATGCCGGCATCGGCGGCGGCTTCGATCCGCTGTCGGTCAATGCCGGCGGCGATTCCGACGAGCCCTGGCAGCGCAGCTGGGCCATCCATGTGATGGCGCATGTCTACGCCGCGCGGCATCTGGTGCCGCGCTACAAGGCACGCGGCGGCGGCTACTTCCTCAACACGATTTCCGCCGCGGGCCTGCTGTCGCAGGTCGGCAGCCCCGCTTATTCCACGACGAAACACGCCGCCGTCGGCTTTGCGGAAAACCTCGCGATCTCGCACAAGGCGCATAACATCAAGGTTTCGATCCTGTGTCCGCAGGGCGTCGACACCAACATGCTGCGCTCGATCCCGAAGGGCCCGCAATCCGGCGACGGCGACCTCTCGCCCGAGCAGGTCGCGCAGGACGTGCTTGCGGGGCTGGAGCAGGAGCGTTTCGTAATCCTGCCGCACCCGCAGGTGCTCGGTTACATGCGCAAGAAGACCGAGGACTACGACCGCTGGATCTCGGGCATGGCCCGGATCCAGGAGAAGATGCGGGAGACCTACGGGAAGTAGTCAAGCCTCATGGTGAGGCGCGCCAACGGCGCGTCTCAGGACGATGCTCCGCATCGCCTTGAGAACCATGAGGCCCCAATCTCGCCCGCGGTCCATCCTTCGAGACGCGGCCTGGCGGCCGCTCCGCAGGGTGAGGGGATTGCCATGGCCCCCGCTGCGGCGGTGCGCCACGCCATTGCGTTGCGGCAGCAGGGGATCGCCTGCTTCTTGCCACATTCAAGCGAATGCTGCCTAATGACCTTGCGATGCTCTAAGCCAACCGCAATTTGGGGTGCCCATGAACTGGTGGCCCTTCGGGAAGGACACGGGGACGGCGACACTGGACGGCCCGCACGCGCTGCTCGCTGATATCGAGAAGCGCGGCAAGCGCTATCGCGACGACCTCGACAACGGCAAGTTCATCACGCCGGCCTGCAAGCGCACCGCATCCGACGCGGCCAGCGACCAGGCCACCATTGCCGACCACACCCAGCTCGAGGCCTTCCGTTATCTGCTGGAAGTGCCGCGCGGTGAGTACCGGCTGCTGGCCGAGCCGGACTCGCAGGCGGACATCATCGACGGCTACTTGCGGCAAATTCCGCACGACCAGATGGTGATCGAATTCACCGGCGTCACCAACGCCGATCTCGCCATCGCCATCATCGCCGGCTTCAACTGGCTTGTTCACTGCGCGGTGCTTGCTGGCGGCGCCGATCCCAAGGAGTTTTTCGGCGCGCTGCGCAACTTCCGGCGTGTTGCCTCGACGGCGCAGAAATGGTGGGCCGCCGACGACGCGAAGCATCGCTATGCCGAGATGTTGCAGGCGGGCGAGGCGCCGCCTTTATTCCTCAATCTGGTCTGGGCGGACTATGGCCGGATGGCCGCTGAAATCGCCGCCAGGCACGCGGCGCGGCGGCAATCGGCGTAGAAGCTATCCCTTCTGCGCGTAGAGCAGCGGCACGGCGGAATCCACCATCACCTCGACAAGGCTCGTGCCGGCATAAGCTAGCGCGTGCTTCAGCGCGCCCGCCAGCTCCGACGACTTCGTCACCCGCACCGCCTCGCAGCCATGGCCTTCCGCGAGCTTGACGAAGTCGAGGCCGGGCAGCTCGAGGCCCGGCACGTTGCGTACCTGCATCACCTGGCTGAACGAGCGCATCGCGCCGTAGCCGGAATTGTTGATGACGACGACGGTCAGCGGCAGCTTGCGCTGCGCCGCGGTCCACAGCGCCTGGATCGAATACATCGCCGAGCCGTCGCCGACGAGGCAGACGGTGCGGACTTTGCCGCGGCCGAGCGCCATGCCGACGGCGGCAGGCAGGCCCCAGCCGAGGCCGCCGCTCGCCATGGTGTAGAAACTGTCCTGCCCGCGCATCGGCATGAATTTCTGCATCGCCGGGCGATGCGAGGGCGCTTCCTCGACCAGCACGGCATCGGCGGGCATGGCGTTCGACAACGTATGCAGGAAGTATTCGACGGGAATCGGCTCGCCGGCCTTGGGCGCCGGCAGCAGCGGGCGGCCGGCGGGCGCGGCGCGCCTGATCTCCGGCAACAGCTTCAGCAACTCGGTGAGCGCCGGCTTCATGGTGGCGACGATGCTGGTGCCGCGCGGCGTAATCGCAGCGGCGGTCGGATCGTCGGTGATCTGGAAAATTGTCGTGCCGCTGTCGAAGATCGAGGCATGGCCTTCGACATGGAACGTGAAGACGGGTGCGCCGATCACGACGACGAGGTCGTGCTCGCGCAGCGCATCGGAGAGCTGTGCGGGCGAAGCGTGCAGGAAGCCCGCAAATTGCGGGTGCCGCTCCGGGAAGGAGCAGCGCGCCGAGAACGGGCTGACCCAGACCGCCGCCTTTGCCTTCTCGGCGACCGCGACCATGAGATCGACGGCCGCTGCACGGTCGACGCCTGGTCCGACCACCAGCGCCGGGCGTTTGCTCTCGGCGATCGCCGTCGCCAGCGCCTTCATCGCGTCGGGATCGGGGCCAAGTTCGCGGCTGACCTGCCGCGCCTCGACCGGGGAGGTGGCATGCGCCCAGTCATCGATCGGCACCGAGACGAAGGTCGGCCCGCAGGGCGGCTGCATCGCCGTGTAATAGGCGCGCGCGATCGCGGCCGGCACGTCCTCGGGCCGCGCCGGCTCGACGCTGTATTTCACATAAGGCCGCGGGAATTCAGAGGCGCGTTCGGCCTGCAGAAACGCCTGCAACGGCAGGATCGAGCGCGCCTGCTGGCCCGCGGTGATGACCAGCGGCGTCTGGTTGCGGTGCGCCGTGTAGATATTGCCGAGCGCGTTGCCGACGCCGGCGGCCGAATGCAGATTGATGAAGCCGGCGTTGCGGGTGGCCTGCGCATAGCCGTCGGCCATGCCGATGCAGGAGGCTTCCTGCAGGCCCAGCACATAGTCGATGTCGTCGGGCCAGTCGGCGAGGAACGGCAGTTCGGTCGAGCCGGGATTGCCGAACACGCATCTGATGCCGAAGGCACGCAGCAGGCCGAAGGTGGCGTCGCGGACGGTGATGGATTTGCCGGTGGTTTTGGCTGGCTTGCGCGAGGTCGACATTGGCCTGTCCCTAGTCCGTCATTGCGAGCGAAGCGAAGCAATCCAGCTTTGTCGCAGCAAGGAAGCTGGATTGCTTCGTCGCGGAGCCTGTCATCGGGCCGCGCTTTGCGCGGACCCGTTGGCTCCTCGCAATGACGGTGGATGATGCTACCACGTCGCCACGCCCTTCATCGTTGGCTGGCCCTCGGCGTTCGCCACCCAGACATCCATGCCCCCAGTGCCGTTGTCGCTGGCGTTGATCGAGAACTCGCTGCCCTCGAACAGCGGCTGCACGCCGCGATAGACAAGCTTCTTCGGCGCCTTGCCGCCATGCAGCTTCGCGGCGAACTCGACCATGAATGCGCACTGCAGCGGGCCGTGAAACACGAGGCCCGGATAGCCCTCGACCTTGGTGACGTAATCGCGGTCGTAGTGGATGCGGTGGCCGTTGAATGTCAGCGCGGAATAGCGGAACAGCAGCACGGGATCGGAAACATGAGTCTCGCGATGCTGTGCCGGCGGCGGCGCCGGCGGGGCCTTCGGCGCCACCTGCGGCCCGGTGGTCGCCTCGCGATAGACGATGTCGTGGCGCTCCCTGATGGCGACACCGCGCGGGCTCGTGATCCCGTGATGAACCGCGACGAAGCACAGCGTGCCGGTTGAGCCCGATTTCAGCGAGACATCCGATATGCGCGAGGTGCGCGTCGATACATCGCCGACGCGGAGCGGCTCGATGAATTCGAGTTCTCCCCCGGCCCACATCCGGCGCGGCAGCGGCACTGGCGGCAGGAATCCGCCGCGGGTCGGATGCCCGTCCTGGCTCAGCTCCGACATCGGAAATACCGGCTGCGCCAGGCACCAATGCGTCGTGAACGGGGCGGCATCGCCAGTCTTGGGGTTGCCGATGTCCTGAAACAGCGTTGCGCGCAGGGCTTTCACGAGCTGTGCGGTGACGATGTCGGTCGCCTCCTGGCTGCGGCCGATCCATTGCCGCAGATGATCGAGGTCAGGCTTTTCGCCTGCGATGGCGGGAGCGCTCATGACGACTTCCTGACCGGTTGCTTGCTGGGCAATTCGCGATGTGCGCCGATGGCGGGCACCGCGCCGTATTGGCGCTTCTCGCCAACCACCATCATGGCCGGAGCGGGATAACTGACCTTGCCGTTCGGCGTATCGACCTCGATGCGGCGCAGATGCGGATGGGTGGAAAGGTCGGCCATGCTGTTCACTTCGGCAAACGCGATGTCGGCATCCGCCAGCTTATTCAGGAGTTCGTCACGGGTCAGCTTGGCAAAGGAGTCCGCCACCGTCTTGTCTGTGAGCGAACGGTTTTTCACGCGTTCGACATTGTTGGCAAGACGCGGATCGCTGGGCAGGTCGGGCTGGCCCAATACCTTGGCGCACAACGTCTTCCATTCACGCTCGCTCTGGATGGAGATCAGGACGTCCTTGCCGTCTTTGGAGGTGAAAACGCCGTAGGGCGCGACGGAAGGGTGGGCGAGGCCCATGCGCTGCGGCGGCTTGCCGTCTTCGGCGTTGAGCAGCGGCACCGTGCACCAGTCCGCCATCACGTCGAACATGGAGATTCTGATGTCGACACCCTTGCCGGTGCGGCCGCGCCCGATCAGCGCTTCCAGGATCGAGGCGTGGGCGGTGGCGCCGGTGGCGACGTCGACGATCGACATGCCGACCCGCGAGGCGCCTTCGGGGCCGCCGGTGATGGAGCAGAGCCCGCTCTCGGCCTGGATCAGCAGGTCATAGGCCTTGCGGTGGGCGTAGGGGCCGTCGTCGCCATAGCCCGAGATGGTGCAGGTGATCAGCGACGGGTAGTCCTTGCGCAGCCGCTCCAGCGAGAAGCCGAGCTTGTCCATCGAACCGGGCTTGAGGTTTTGCAGCAGCACGTCGGCGCTGGCGATCAATTCCTCCAGCGATTGCCGGCCTTCCTTGGTGGCGAGGTCGATGATGACGGAATCCTTGCCGCGGTTGAGCCAGACGAAATAGCTGCTCTGGCCCTTGGCGGCGGCATCGTAGCCGCGGGCGAAATCGCCCTCCGGCCGCTCGATCTTGATGACGTGGGCGCCGGCATCCGCGAGGCGCGACGAGCAGAACGGCGCAGCCACCGCCTGCTCCACTGCAACGACAACGATTCCCTGAAGGGGCAGCATGATGGCCTCTCAGTAGGAGCGGGGCATGCCGAGCACATGCTCGGCGATGAAGGACAGCACCAGATTGGTCGAGATCGGCGCCACCTGATAGAGCCGCGTCTCCCTGAACTTGCGCTCGACGTCGTATTCCTCGGCAAAGCCAAAGCCGCCATGAGTCTGGATCGCGGCATTGGCCGCTTCCCAGGACGCATCCGCCGCCAGCATCTTCGACATGTTGGCCTCGGCGCCGCAGTCGAGCCCGGCTTCGTACTTGCGGGTGGCTTCCTTCACCATCAATTCCGCCGCGCACATCGAGGCGTAAGCCTTGGCGATCGGGAACTGAATGCCCTGGTTCTGGCCGATCGGCCGGCCGAACACGGCGCGCTCCTTGGCGTAGTTCGAGGCCTTCTCGATGAACCATTTGGCATCGCCAATACATTCGGATGCGATCAGGATGCGCTCGGCATTCATCCCCGACAGGATATAGCGAAAACCCTTGCCCTCATCGCCGATGAGGTTTTGCGCGGGCACCTTCATGTCCGTGAAGAACACTTCCGTGGTGGAATGGTTCATCATGGTGCGAATGGGGCGGATCGACAGGCCGGCCTTGCGCGCCTCGCGCATGTCGACGAGGAACACGGAGAGCCCTTCCGTGCGCTTCTTGGCCTGTTCCTTTGGCGTGGTGCGCGCCAAGAGCACCATCAGGTCGGAATATTCGGCACGGCTGGTCCAGATCTTCTGGCCGTTGACGACATAGGTGTCATTGCCTTCCTTGCGCGCTACCGTCTTCAGCGAGGAGGTATCGGTGCCGCTGGTCGGCTCGGTGACGCCGAACGCCTGCAGGCGCAGCTTGCCGCTCGCGATCTGCGGCAGCCATTTTTCCTTCTGCTCCTTGCTGCCGTGCCGCAGCACCGTGCCCATGGTGTACATCTGGGCGTGGCAGGCGCCCGCATTGCAGCCGGCGCGATGGATCTCTTCCAGGATCGCGGTCGCGGCCGACAGTTTCAGGCCGGCACCGCCATATTCCTCAGGGATCAGCACCGAGAGGTAGCCGGCTTCGGTCAGGGCATTCACGAAGGCGGTCGGGTACGCCATCTCGCGATCGAGCTTGCGCCAGTATTCGCCGGGAAACTGGGCGCAGAGTTTGGCGACGGCGTCGCGAATGTCGGAATAATCATGGTCGAGATGTTGTTGGTCCATTTTGTGTTTCCGCGAGGTGGTATCTGGGGTTGATCGAAAGCGTTGTTGTTATTGTGAAACCACCGCGGACTCCCTATGCTCGATTGTTATAGCGTATGGCCCCGCATTCCAAGACCGGCAAGCATGGATTTCCGTCAGCTCAGGACGTTCAGTTGCGTAGCCGAACTCGGCAGCCTGAGCAAAGCCTCCGACAAGCTCAGGATCGCGCAGCCGGCGCTCAGCCGCCAGATCAAGCTCTTGGAGCACGAACTGCGCGCGGAACTCTTCACCCGCAGCGGTAGGGGAATGGTGCTGACCGAAGCCGGCCGCCTGCTGCTGGCACGCACTGCCGGTATCGTGCGGCAGATCGACCAGATCCGCGACGATATCCAGTCGGCCGCTGGCGCGCCCTCGGGGCGTGTCGTGCTGGGGCTGGTGCCAACAGTCAGTTGCGTACTGTCGGCGCGGCTGGCCCGGCGAACGGTGGAAACCTATCCCGGCATCTCGCTCTGCATCGTCGAGAGCTACAGCGGCCATCTGATCGAATGGCTGCACCGCGGCGAGATGGACCTCGCCATCATCTACGGCCCGTCGGCCGACCTGCATCTGGCGATCCAGAGCCTGGGCCGCGACCGCATCGTCGCGGTCGGGCCGCGCGGCTCGGGGCTGGCGAAGAAGAAGAACGTCGGCATGGACTGGCTCTTGCGCCAGCGCCTGGTGCTGCCCAGTCATTCGCACGGCCTGCGCGCGCTGATCGAGCGCGCGGCGGCACAGCGCAAGCTGAAGCTCGACGTGCAGCTCGAGGCGGATTCCTTCCGCGTGCTGACAAGCCTGGTCGAGGAAGGACTCGGCTATTCGCTGCTGCCGCCATCCTCGGTGCGTGGCGAGATCGACGCCAAGCGGCTTGAGGCCGCCACCATCACCGGGCAGGCACCGATGCGCGAACTCGTCATTGCTTCGCCGATCGATCATCCGGATTCGACGGCGACCTCCGTGATCACGGAACTCCTGCGCAGCGAAACCGCGGCCTGCCGCAGTGAAGGCCTGTGGGATATCAAGCTGGCGTGAAGCGGCGCTCACGACACCGCAAGGCCAATGTGCTGGCGGAAGCGGTTCTTCAGGAACACGCCGTCGCGCGGCGGCAATGCGCGATCGACATGATCGGTCGAGATGCGCACCAGCGCCAGCTTCGGTCCGTCCGCGAGGCGATGAACGTCAGCGCGAAACGCCGCGATCCCGGCCAACTCGGTGATCTCGACCACGGACGAAAAGCCCGCGCCGCGCGCGATGTCGTCGAGCTTGGCGCCAAGGCCGGAATGGCTGCGCTGCATCCCGGTCTCGCCAAAGTGCCCGTTGTCGAGCACCGCGATGGAAAGATTTTGCGGCTTGCGCGCGGCGATGGTGAGCAGGCCGCCGATGCCCATCAGTTGTTCGCCGTCGCCGGTGATGACCAGCACCGGCCGCTTCGGCTGCGCTTGCGCCAATCCGAGTCCCATCACGGCCGCGCCGCCCATGGCGCCCCAGAGATAGAAATTGCCGTCGTGGTCGCCGGCGTCGAAAACATCATAGGAAGAAGAGCCGAGGCCGGTGACGACCAGCAGATCGCCGCGGCCTTGCAGCAGCGCCTTCACTGCCTCGCGGCGATCGAGCAAAGAATTCTTCATCACTTGGTCTCCGTCCACTTCTTGGCGCCGAGCATGCGCTGCGAAATCAGGATCGCGATCGGCTGGTCGCTCTCGAAAGCGAGCGTGCAGGCGGCTGACACCACTTCCTCGGCATCATCAGGCCGCTCCAGGCGGAACACGGTGACGCCCATGATCTCGAACGCCTGCGCGGTGGCCTTGCCCATCGGGATCTGCCACGGATTGAACTCGGCCCATTCGCCGCGCATCGTCACCAGCGTCAGGAACGGGAAGCGGCAGCTCGCCAGCAGCGACAGCATGTTGATGCAGTTGCCGACCCCGCTCGACTGCATCAGCACCACCGCGCGGTCGCCGCCGAGCCAGGCGCCGGCGGACAGCGCCACGCCTTCCTCCTCGGTGGTGAGCACGGTGGTCGCGATCGCCGGATCGGCGTGCGACAGCTCGATCAGCCGGGAATGACCGGCATCCGGCACGTAGGAGACTTGCGCGACGTGATGCGCCTTCAGCGCGCGGTAGATGGCGTTCGGCCAGTCCGTCTGGACGGCGGCTTTCGCAGGGGCGGCGATGTTCATGGGGGCCTCGGGCGCGACACGCGAGGGCGCGTCATCTCAGGCCAAAGCTTTAGCCCGGCTGCGGGCTTGCTTCTCTTCGTATCTCGCTTGCGCCGCTATGCCGGAATTGTATAGGCGAGTTCGCGCCGGGCGACCAAGCCTCGTGGCTGCGGCGCGCGCTCAATCCGGGAGCCCGGCACGGCGCAAACCTTCGGCGTACTTCTCGACGAATCCGGGCTCCCGATAGGACCCGAGATACTCCCGGAGACGGGAAACCCGGAATGCCGGATCAAGAGCTTGCAGGCGGGCAGCCAGCCTATGGGCAGCGTCGCTGCGCCCGGCAAACGCAGCGCTGGCGGCTCCGACGCGGAAAGCTGGGTGTGCATTTGGATTGTGCCCGACCACTCGTTCCGCCAAAGTCAACGCTTCCTCGTGTCGGCCCAGGAAAAAGCAGGCGTGGGCCATCCCCGACAAACGTGAGATCGTAATGCTGATCAGACCGGGATCGAGTCGTTCCGCACGCTCGAGGTGCTTCATCGCCAGGTCAGGATTTCCTTCCCAAATGCTGATCCAGCCACTGTTTACCCACGCACTGGAAAGGTTGGGGTTCAGTTCCAGAGCCCGGTCGACGAGTTGCCTTGCCGACTCGAGGTCGCGGAGCACGTAGGCGACCGCCCACGCAGCATGCCCCAAAGCCAAGCCGTCATCGTGCCCGACGCGTGCAATCATCTGCCAAAGGCGGGAGATTTCGCTTCGCCTGTACGCAGCGTCCTCTGTTGGCCCAAAGCCAAAGCTGTTGGCATGACAGAACATCGCCATCCCGTAGGCAGGCGCATAGTCGGGATCGAGGTCACTTGCCTTGCTGAACAGGCCTAATGCCTGCTCCATGCCGTCTGCAGACATGGGGGTCAGGCAGGCCAACCCTCTCAGGTAGCAGTCGTATGCATCGGTGTTGATCGGGGGCCTTCGCCGGGCCTGCAAGATCTCGGCGCGCTCCAGCCGCGGTGCAATGGCCGCGACCACCTTTTCCGTTACTTCATCCTGCAGCTCAAACACATCCTCAGGCGCGCCATCAAAGCGCTCGACCCACATATGGGCTCCGCTTGCCGCATCGATCAGCTGTGCTCCAATTCGCAATCTATTGCCGGCCTTGCGCACGCTTCCTTCGAGGACATATCGAACGCCAAGATCACACCCGACCTGCCGTATGTCAGGTGACTTTCCCTTGTAGGCAAAGCTCGAATTGCGGGCGATGACGAACAGCGCCTTGAAACGGGACAGAGCGGTGATGATGTCTTCCACCATTCCATCAGCAAAGTATTCCTGTTCCGGATCGCCGCTCATGTTGGTGAATGGCAGAACAGCAATGGACGGCTTGTCCGGCAACGCAAGAGCGGACATGTCCGGCAAGCCGCTCGAGTTTGATGAGGGGCCAGTCAGTCGCTGCTCTACCTTTCCGACGAAGCGGATGCCTTTGCGGGGCAGTGTTTTGATCAGGCGCTGCGCTTCGCCGCTGTCGCCAATCGCGGTGCGCGCAGCATTGATGCAGGTCGTCAATGCGGATTCCGAAACGATGCGCCCATCCCAAACCGTTGCAATGAGATCGTCCTTGCTAACGACGCGATCGCTGTTGCTGACGAGGTGCACAAGTAGGTCGAATACTTTGGGCTCTATGGCGAGCAGACGATTATCGCGGCGCAACTCACGCCTGTCCGGATCGAGCACGTAATCTTCGAAATGATAGGGCAACCCTTGAGTCCCCGGAAGGCGCTCTGCGTAAGCGAGAATGGACTGCTTCAGTAAAAGCCAAGGTCATCCTAAGCAAATGCCAAGCCCGCGCAAAGGGGCTCCCGAAGCGGGCCACGCAGAGGTGCGGCAATCTCCTCACTGGAGGCGTCGTGAATTGCCTCAATCCAAGGGAGAGTGCCATGCGGACCCGTCATTCGCAACGGAGAGACGATTTCGACCTCGGCATCGGCTTCCTTCAAGTTAATCGATCCTGGTATGAAGACTATTGGCTCAAGGAGCGCGAACCGCGACGGGCGCGGGTCACTCGAAATCTGTCGAAGATAGTGTCCTGCGTTCACCGGGCTTATGACCGCGTGGCCTCGGTGCGGCGGACGGCGTTGGCGACTATCTTCCGGCCATATGCCGGAACACAGTGGTGAAATCTGAATATGGAGCATCGCTCGCGTCGGTGCGCCGCGTTGCGCAGTCAGCGGAAGCCGGCCGGCATGTCCATCGCGCGCATGGTGGCGGTGGCGAAGGCGCAAGCCCGCTCGGCGCCGGCCTTCAGCGAGACAACCTCGACCTTGACCACGCCGATGCTGGAGCCGGCCTGGATTGTTTCGGCCCGCGCGATGATTTCCTCGCCGTCGGCGGGGCTAAGGAAGTTGATCTTGATCTCGACCGTCACCGCGATCTTGCCGTCCGGCATCGACGATGTCGCGCAGGCGCCGGCGGCATGGTCGGCCAGCGCGGTGATGACGCCGCCGTGGAAATGGCCGAAGAACTGGCAAAGGTCTTCCCGCTTCGCCAGCGCCATCGTCACCTTGCCCGGCTCGACTGATACGACGCGCATGCCTGCCGACTTCGGGAAGCCGGGCAGGTCCATGATCGCCGCGAGCTGCTTGATGCGGTCCGCCCCGCTCATGCCGCGCGCGCCTCAGCCGGGAATGCGCACCGGCAACTGCTCGATGCCGCGCACGAAGCTCGAATAGACCCGCTTCGGCTCGCCGACCACCTCGATCTTCTCGAAGCGCCTCAGCATCTCCTGCCAGACGATGCGCAGCTGCAATTCGGCGAGCCGCATGCCGACGCAGCGGTGGATGCCGAAGCCGAACGACAGATGCGTGCGCGGGCGGGCGCGGTCGATCAGGAATTCCTCCGGCCGCTCGATCGCTTCCTCGTCGCGGTTGCCGGAGACGTACCACATCACGACGCGGTCGCCCTTTTTGATCTGCTTGCCGCCGAGTTCGGTGTCCTGCAGCGCCGTGCGGCGCATGTGGGCCAGCGGCGTCTGCCAGCGGATCACCTCCGGCACCATGGTCTCGATCAAATCAGGGTTTTCGCGCAGCTTCTTGTACTGTTCCGGATGTTCGTTCAGCGCCAGCACCGAGCCGCTCATGGTGTTGCGGGTGGTGTCGTTGCCGCCGACGATGAGCAGGATGATGTTGCCCATCAGATTGTCCGGGTCCATGTGCCGCGTGGCGTCGCTGTGCGCCATCATCGAGAGCAAGTCGTTCTTCGGCGGCGCGTTGACGCGCTCGTTCCAGAGGTTGGCGAAATAGGAGCGGCATTCGTCCATCTCGCGCCGGCGTTCCTCGGGCGAGGAGACCACGCCGCTCTTGGGCAGCGCGGTGGAGACGTCGGACCAGCGCGTCAGCTTGCGCCGTTCCTCGAACGGGAAATCGAACAAGGTCGCCAGCATCTGCGTGGTGAGCTCGATCGAGACGCGCTCGACGAAATTGAAGGTTTCGTTGCGCGGCAGATTGTCCAGCACCTTGATGCTGCGCGCGCGGATCAGCTTCGCCAGCTCGTCGAGATGGGTCGGCGTGAACATCGGCGACACCGTCTTGCGCTGCGACGAATGCTTCGGCTGATCCATCGCGATGAAGCTCGGCCAGTCATAGCCGACCGGAGCGTCGCGGATATTGATGCCGCCGAGCGCCGCATCCGACGAGAAGATGCCGTGGCTGGTATCGACCGTCATGATGTCGTTGTACTTGACGACCGACCAGTACGGCTCGATCGGCGCATTGGTGCAGTAATGCACCGGCTCTTCCTTGCGCAGCCGCTCGAACCACGGCCACAGCGTGTCGTCCTGGAACAGTTTTGGCGCGCCCGGATGAAAATCCTTCAGCGGCGTCGAATAGGCTTCCTCGCGGGCGCGGGCGAGACGCTCGGCCTTGTCGGAGCGGACGGCGGTGTGGACGTTCATCGTGTTCGTTCCTGGATGCGACTCTGTTTGAGCTTCATTCTACGCCCGCCGATGGCGGGCGTCCTCGCTTTATCGGCTATGCGGCAATGCGTACCGGCAGGGTCTCGTAGCCCTTGATGAAGCTGGAATAAACCCGCTTCGGCTCGTCGACGACCTCGATCTTGTCGAAGCGCTTGAAGATCTCTTCCCAGATGATCTTGAGCTGCAGCTCGGCAAGCCGCATGCCGATGCAGCGGTGGATGCCGAAGCCGAAGGAGATGTGCGTCCGCGGCCGCGCGCGATCGATGATGAACTCGTAGGGACGCTCGATCACCTCCTCGTCACGGTTGCCCGAGACGTACCACATCACGACCTTGTCGCCCTTCTTGATCTGCTTGCCGCCGAGCTCGATGTCAGCCAGCGCCGTGCGGCGCATATGCGCCAGCGGCGTCTGCCAGCGGATCACTTCGGGAACGAAGGTGTCGAGCAGCGCCGGGTTCTCGCGCAGCTTCTTGTACTGGTCGGGGTTCTTGTGCAGGGCATAGAGGCTGCCCGACATGGTGTTGCGCGTGGTGTCGTTGCCACCGACGATCAAGAGGATCAGATTGCCGAGGAAATTCTTCGGATCCATGTCGCGCGTGGCCGGATTGTGCACCATCAGCGACAGCAGATCGTTCTTCGGCGGTCCGCTGGCGCGCTCCTTCCAGAGTCTGGCGAAATAAGCCGCGCATTCGTTCAGCTCGGCGATCCGCTCCTCGTCGGTGGCGACCAGGCCGTTGGGGCCGGGCAGGGTGGTAGCTACATCCGACCAGCGCGTCAGCTTGCGGCGGTCCTCCCAGGGGAAGTCGAACAGCACCGCCAGCATCTGCGTGGTCAGCTCGATCGAAACCGTGTCGACGAAGTCGAAGACTTCGTTGACCGGCAGATTGTCGAGACAGCTCGCCGAGCGCTTGCGGATGTTGATCGCGAGCTCGTCGAGATTGTTCGGCGTGAACATCGGCGCCACGGTCTTGCGCTGCGCCGAGTGGCGCGGCTGGTCCATGGAGATGAAGCTCTCGCGGCGCAGGTCCGGGTCGACGTCGCGGATGGTGATGCCGCCGAGCGCTGCGGCGGAAGAGAACACCCCGTGATTGGTGTCGACCGACATGATGTCGTTGTATTTCGTAACCGACCAGTACGGGCCGAACAGGGAATCCTTGCAGTAGTGCACAGGGTCTTCCTTGCGCAGCCGGTCGAAATACGGCCAGAACGTATCGGTCCGGAACAGCTCGGGATGGCTCGGATCGAGATCCTCGAGCTTCGTCGAATAGGCTTTTTCGCGCGCCTCGCGCAGATGAGCTTCGCCGGATTGTTCGATGGTTCCGTGCATGCGCATTCTCCCGACTGGCATCCCACCGGTACATCGCCGGCGGCGCAATGTTTTACCCTATTACACCCCCTGCCGCCTTCAGCCGCAAGGCCGGAATTTCCACGACCCACCCCTCAAATGATACGGCACCGTATCATTTTCCCGTGACAATCGCGCGGCCCCGGGCTAAAGCCTTGGCAACAACGCCGATATCGCCGGGAGGCCCGCCATGATCGCCAACGCGCACAAAATGTTCAATTTCGACCTCGGCGAGACCGCGGACGCGATCCGCGAGACCGTGCACGACTTCTCCTCCAACGAGATCGCCCCGCGCGCCGCCGAGATCGACCGCTCCAACCAGTTTCCGCGCGATCTGTGGCCGAAGATCGGCGCGCTCGGCCTGCACGGCATTACGGTCGAGGAGGAATATGGCGGCGCCGGCCTCGGCTATCTCGAGCATTGCCTCGCCGTGGAGGAAATGTCGCGCGCCTCGGCCGCGGTCGGCCTGTCCTACGGCGCGCATTCCAACCTCTGCGTCAACCAGATCCGCCGCAACGGCAACGAGGCGCAGAAGCGCAAATATCTGCCGAAGCTGATTTCCGGCGAGCATGTCGGCTCGCTCGCGATGTCCGAGCCCGGCGCCGGCAGCGACGTGGTCTCGATGAAGACCCGCGCCGACAGGAAGGGCGACCGCTTCGTGCTCAACGGCAACAAGATGTGGATCACCAACGGCCCCGTCGCCGACACGCTGGTGGTCTACGCCAAGACCGATCCCAACGCAGGTCCGCGCGGCATCACCGCCTTCATCATCGAGAAGGGCATGAAGGGATTTTCCACCGCGCAGAAGCTCGACAAGCTCGGCATGCGCGGCTCCGACACCTGCGAACTGGTGTTCGAGGACTGCGAGGTGCCGGCGGAAAACGTGCTCAGTGAAGTCGGCAAGGGCGTCAACGTGCTGATGAGCGGCCTCGACTATGAGCGCGCGGTGCTGGCCGCCGGTCCCATCGGCATCATGCAGGCCTGCATGGACGTCGTGCTGCCCTACGTGCACGAGCGCAAGCAGTTCGGTCAGCCGATCGGCGCCTTCCAGCTGGTGCAGGGCAAGCTCGCCGACATGTACACGACGATGAACGCATCGCGCGCCTATGTCTATGCGGTGGCAAAAGCCTGCGACCGCGGCGAGACCACCCGCGAGGATGCCGCCGGTGCGATCCTTTACGCAGCAGAAAAAGCCACGCAATGCGCGCTGGATGCGATCCAGCTTCTGGGCGGCAACGGTTACATCAACGAATATCCGACCGGCCGCCTGCTGCGTGACGCAAAACTCTACGAGATCGGCGCCGGCACATCCGAAATCCGCCGCATGCTGATCGGCCGCGAACTGTTCGAAAAGACGGCGTAGAGTTCGCGCGCCCCGGAATGACGACAAGGCTGGCGTTCCTCTGAAACCTCCATCACACTTCGGACGACTAATCCGTGCTGTAATACGCCCGTGATTTCGCCTGGAGCCCTCCCGTGAACCAGTTTTCCCGGCCGCCGATCGTGCCCCCGCCGTCGGAGCCCACCCCGCCGATGGCGGCGCCGCCGCCGTTGCCGGCGAAGCTCGATTTCACGGGCGAGCGCAACGGCTTCCTGGAGCTGGTCGCGCGCGGCGCGGGCCTTGAGCTGGTGACGCTCGGCTTCTACCGGTTCTGGCTGATCAACGACATCCGCCGGCATCTGTGGTCGAACACGGTGATCGACGGCGACGCGGCGGAATATACCGGCCGCGCCCGCGAGCTGGTGATCGGCTTTTTGATTGCGCTGGCGATCCTGATGCCGATCTATCTCGGCTATTTCCTGATCAGCGTCGAAGCCGAGCACCTGCAGGCCTGGGCCTCCATTCCCCTGGTCGCCTCCTTCTATGTGTTCGGCCAATTCGCGATCTATCGCGCACGGCGCTACCGCCTGACCCGCACGGTGTGGCGCGGCGTGCGGTTCTGGATGGACGGCTCCGGTTGGGCCTATGCCCTGCGCGCCTCGCTGTGGGCGGTGCTCGCGATCGTCACGCTCGGCATTGCGCTGCCATGGCGAGCCGCGGCGCTCGAACGCTACAAGATGGATCATTCCTGGTACGGCGACCTGCAGGGGCGCTTTGAGGGGCGAGGCTGGGAGCTGTTCAAGCGCGTCTGGTGGATCGGAGTATTGATGCCGTTCGCGTTGATCGTGTTTCCCGCGCTGCCCTTTCTCTACGCCCGCTACAAGTCCGAGGAGTGGCGCTGGTGGATCTCGGGCATTCGTTTCGGCGAAGTCACGCTGCAATCCCGCCTCGCACCCACCGCATTGCGTGGCCTCTACTGGAGCGTGATCGGCTGGTACATGGTGCTGTCGGCGGGGTTTGGCATGATCGCCGGGTCCGTCGGTTCGATTCTCGTCAAGCTCGGCGTTCCCGTTGAGGAATTGTTCCTGCCGGGTGCGGTTGGCAAAGCCGCCATTATCGTCCTCGGCCTGACGATCGTTGGTTACCTCGCGTTCATGCTGGCGCTCGGCGTCGTCACCCGGCTTTACCTCACCCGCGATCTCTGGGAACGGGTGTTGCAGACGACGTCAGTCACCAACCTCGCGGCCGCCGCCAATGTCACGGCCAGGGGCGATCTTGCCACCGCGGTCGGCGAGGGCATCGCCGACGGCCTCGACGTCGCGGGGTTCTGAGCCATGAGCGACGCCGGCAGCGATCCCGTCGTCTTCTTCGACGGCACCTCGAACCGGCGCCATGCCGCGACGCTCGCCTTCACCGGCGCGCTTGAGATATCGGTCGACGGCGAGACCAGGGCGAAATGGGCCTATGCCGACATCCGCCGCGCCGACAGTGCGCCCGGCACGCTGCGCGTCTTCTGCCAAAGCGCGCCGCCGCTGGCGCGCCTGGAAATTCGCGATGCCGCACTGGCTGCGGAGCTGACCTCCCGCGCCGTCAATCTCGATGAACATCATCTGGGCGCCCGCGGCGTCGCGAAAATCGTCGGCTGGTCGCTGGCCGCCGCCGCCTCTATCGTACTGGTGGTGCTGTTCGGCGTGCCGCTGGCCGCCGACCGCCTGGCGCCGCTGGTGCCGCCGGCTTTCGAGCGGCGCATCGGCGACGTCACCGAGCAGCAGGTCAAGGTCGTATTCGGCGATAAGGCCTGCAAGAGCAGCCCCGCCGGCAAGGCGGCGTTCGACAAGCTCGTCACCAAACTGCGCGATGCGGCGGGCTTCGACACGTCCGTGGAGTCGACGGTGCTGTCGAGCGACATCCCCAACGCGCTGGCGCTGCCCGGCGGCAAGGTCATCGTGTTCGACAGCCTGATCGCCAAGGCCAACAATCCCGACGAGGTCGCGGGCGTCATCGCGCACGAGCTCGGCCACCTCAAGCATCGCGACAACATGCGCGGCCTGATCTACAACGGCGGCACGTCGTTCCTGATCGGCCTGTTGTTCGGCGACATCACCGGCTCCAGCGCGATGATCTTCGCCTCGCGCACGCTGATCACCTCGTCCTATTCGCGCGAGGCCGAGACCGCCGCCGATACCTTCTCGATCGAGCTGATGCAGAAGCTCGGACGTCCGCCCAAGGCCATGGGCGAACTGATGATGCGCATCACCGGCAAGGAAGGCGGCAAGGGTCTCACCATCATCTCCACCCATCCGCTGACCGAGGATCGTCTCGCCCGCATGAGCAAGGAAGACCAGACCGTGAAGGGCCCGCCGGTGCTGACCGACGCCGAATGGCAGGCGCTGAAGGGCATTTGCGGCAAGGGCAAGGTGTAGAAGCGCGTCGATGTCGTCCCGGCGAAGGCAGGGGACCCATACCCATCGCGGTTGATTGCTGAAAACGTGCAGGAGTTCCACCCGGAATAAATCACGCTCATTCGTGGTTATGGGCCCCGGCCTTCGCCAGGGCGACACCCATCCTGCGGCACTTCGTAAGCGATTGGTTGACGTCGACCCCGAGGATTCGGAGGTACGTGTGACTTTTCCATAGTGTTCCCAACGCATATTCGCCGCCATGGAAAAACGAACCGCGCAGCGCACCCGGGTCCTCAAGGCCGGCATGATTGAATTTCCCGGCGGCGCCTTCAGCTGCATGGTGCGGAATTTGTCCGACAAGGGCGCAGCGTTGGACATTCCGAGCCTGGCCGGAATTCCGGACGAATTTTCGTTGCATCTGCCGATCGAGGGGCTGCGCTTCCATTGCCGAAGCGTATGGCGAAATGAGCGCCGCATCGGTGTGATATTCGAACACGCGGAATAGGGACCGGCAAAGCAGCACAAACGAAAACGGCGGACCTTTCGGTCCGCCGGATGTGATGCAGTAGCGTTACCTGATCGAAAGCCGCGTGGCGTTTCAGGTCCCGTTGGCGCGGCAGCGGCCGTAGGGGCCGAGATACCAGCCGCGCGGGCAGGGGTGCAGCCACGGCTGGGCGTAGTTGCGGCGGCAGCCGCCATTGGGACCGCGGTGCCAGCCCGCGCCGCAGCCGCCGGCGACTTCGATGATGTCGGCGGTCGCAGGCGAAAGCGGCGCCAGCGGCATGGCCGAGGCGGTGCCGGCGGCAAACAGTCCGGCGGCGAGGATCGAGGCAGCGATCATTTTCTTCATGAGCCCATCTCCGGAAAGGAACGCCTGTCTCAGCGCGTGGCGGCGAAGGCGATGCCGGCGCGCACTTCGGCGATGGCCCCGTCGATCAGCTTGAGCGCCTTTTCGCGGTGCCCGCCCTTGTTCGGGGTCGCGGCGGCGAGCTCGGCGCGCGCGTTCTGCAGCAGGCCGATGCTGGCTTCCATGTGCGGCTGGGCGCCGATGGCGTAGCCGATGCCCATGCTGGCCGCGATCACGGCGCCGAGCAGGATCTTGCGGGTAGAAGAGTTCATCATGTCCGTTCTCCCAGGGAGGCAATCATTCGCAGGACAGTCGGGGGTTGTACCGGGCCGCGGCACCTCCCGGCAGCCGCTGCCGGGACAGCCGTAATGCCGCTCCGATGGGCCGTCTTGGACTGACAAGCGCCGGGGACGGCGCGTTTTTGGACCTATCGGCGCTGTTTCATTCACCTTGCCGTGTTGCTAGCCTTCGTCCGGCTTCATTCGCCGTTCATCGGAGGGTGGCCAGATTGCCGTCCCGCCCTTGCAGGTTCGCGCCCTCCGATGTCCGTCATCAAGAAGCGTCTCTCGACCGACATGCTGCCACTGGGCCTCAGCGAGCGGCAGCGCTTCACGTTCTTTGCCGAATTGTTCGAGCATTTCTCCAACACCGGCGAGCTCGATCCGGCCGAGGATGTTCCGTTCCGGGCGGCGATGAACTCGATCCATGTCGGCACCACCATGCTCGGCCGCTGCGACGGCACCTTCACCACGGTGCGGCGCGAGCAGCGCCAGGTGCTATCAACCAATGACGACCGCTATTGCCTCGCCCGCAACACCGGGAATCGGGAGTCGCGCATGGTCGTTCGCGGCCGCGAGTTCGTGCTGCGGCCGGGCTCGATGGTGCTGCTCAAGCTGGATGAGCCGTTCTTCTCCGCCGACGGCGCCAACACCAAGCGCTTCACCAATGTGCACCTGCCGATGGCGACGCTGAAGTCGATGGTGGCTGATGTCGACGATCTCGTCGGCCGCGAGCTCGCGCCGGGCGGCGCGCTGTCGCTAGCGATGGACTACAGTGACCTGCTGCTGAAGCACACCGACGCGGTCGATGAAGCCGGCTTCGCCATTGCGGCGCACCTGATGGACCTCGCAGCGCTTGGTCTGGGCGCGCGCGGCGATCTCGCGGCGCAGGCGCAGCGCGGGGGCCTGCGCGCCGTGCGGCTGAAGTCGGTGCTGATGATCCTCGAGAAGCGCTTTGCCGAGCCGGATTTCTCGGCGCAGAAGCTCGCCGCCGCGGCGGGGCTTTCCGAGCGCTATGTCAACGAATTGCTGTATGAGGCCGGCGCCAGCTTCACCCTGCGCCTCAACGAATTGCGGTTGCGCAAGGCGGCTGAGCTCTTGGCGCGCGAGGCCGAACGCCGCATCAGCGACATCGCCTTCGACTGCGGCTTCAATGACCTGTCCTATTTCAACCGCTGCTTCCGAAGGCGATTCGGCTTGACGCCGAGCGCGGCGAGGGGAAGGTAGTACGGGAGGGGACCCGGCTCGGCACCAGCATCACGAATAGGGCTTCTCAAGCTGCATGCCGAAGCTCGCGATCTTCGACCGGACCGGTCTCTTCCGCAGCGTTTTCTGATGCCATTGCTTCGCTTGGTTGTTGCGTCTGGCCTAACTCAAAAGACGAAATCTGCCATGCTGCGAAGATGGCCCCTGATGCGGCCATGGCATTTGCAATCGTCAGAAAGATAATCGCCGGCGTAAACATCTGCGTCTGCAACCTACGGAGCTGATCTACGGAGCTGATTCATCCCGCTTGTGCTTGGCAGGCTTTCCCGCCCGAGGATCGTAGCCCTCACCTTCTGGAATGCGCGTGCCTCAATCTGGCGAACACGCTCGCCGGAGATACCGTACTCCGCCGCAAGCGTATGAAGATTTGGCGGAGTTTCAGTCAAGTGGCGGGCGGTGAAGATGTGCCTTTCGCGAGGGTTGAGAGTTTGCAGGGCAGCCTGCAGCGCTTCGCGCCGCCGCACCAATTCTTCGTTTTCAGCCAACTCGGTGTCGTGACAAGGGGACGGATCAACAAGCCGGTCAAGCGTATCGCCCGCCTCGGGTGCATCATTGCTTCGAGCATTCAAGGACACGTCGCCGCGCAGGCGGCGGTCCATGTCCACGACGTCACGCTCGGAGACTTTGAGGCGCTCCGCAATTGCCTTGACCTGATCCGGCCGCAGGTCTCCATCTTCGAAAGCCGAAATGGCACTTTTGGCTCGCCTGAGTTTGAAGAACAATTTCTTCTGGGCAGAATTTGCTGAAATCTTTACCAGCGACCACGACCGGAGAACGTATTCCTGTATTGTCGCTTTGATCCACCACATTGCGTACGTGCTGAGGCGGATCCCCCGCTCAGGATCGAAGCGTCGTACGGCTTGCATCAGGCCGACATTACCCTCGGAAACGATGTCGGCGACGGGCAGCCCATAGCCGCGATACCGCATCGCGATCTTCGCAACGAGACGCAGATGGCTTGTCACGAGGCGATAAGCTGCCTCGCGATCGCCATGGTCGCGCCACCGCCTGGCAAACGCGGTTTCTTCCTCCTGCGAAAGGATCGGAAATTTCCGTATTTGAGCAAGATAGTGGTTCAGGCTGGTGCCGATTGAGGGCAACGGCTGTGAAATGGTTTGATACATTTTTCCCCCTCTAGCTGCGATTCTGAATCCAAAAGCGCGGCTCCCCGCTTTAGGCGGCCATGACGCGTTCTACGGAGCGCAACCGATAGGGCTTTCCACCGGGCGGATTCCGCGGGCCGCCATCCAGTTCGCACAGCGCCTCGAGGATTTCGTCGATCGGTACCGGCTGCTTCAGGCCGGCGGGAGAGCGCATGGATGGGCAGGACGCGATGGCGGATGCATCCGACGCCCAGGATGCCAGAATTGCCCGCTTCTCGGCCGTTGTCAGGCCGGTGTGACACACGACATCCCTGGGATGTTCGAAGACCGTGCCGGGATGAAGCAGCGCATTGAAGTCGAAGACATTGTCGTCCGCGGTCGTCGGCCGCATGGTATCCTCCTTTGCATTGACGATGAACGGCAGCCGCGCGAAGGCTCGCGCGGCGCCGGCCGGGGCCGCGGTTAAGCCGCCTTGGCTTCCAGTTTCTGGACGTTATCCGTCGACACGCCGTTGATCGCGATCCGGCGCGGTTTCATGGCTTCCGGAATTTCCCGGACCAGCTCGATCTTGAGCAGGCCGTTGTCGAACGCGGCGCTCTTGACCTGGACATAGTCCGCCAGGTTGAACTGCCGCTTGAAGTTACGGGTCGAGATGCCGCGATAGAGGAAATCGCGTTCGGTCTTCTCGGCCTTGCTGCCTTCGATCGTGACCACGTTCTGTTCGGCCGTGATCGCAATATCGCTCGGCGCAAAACCGGCAACCGCCAGCGAGATCTGATAGCGGTCCTCGGCCAGCCGTTCGATGTTGTACGGGGGATAATTGTCCTCGCCGGCCCGCTGGGCCATTTCCGCGAGGTCAAACAGGCGGTCGAAACCGACGGTCGAGCGCCACAGGGGAGAGAAGTCGTACGTGCGCATAGCCAAATCCTCCTAGGAGCAAGATGGATACGAGCGGCACCGGACACGACCGGTGCCCGTCTCACTGGCCCGGGCCC
>JAKFVP010000202.1 GCA_021732175.1 Bradyrhizobium sp. | reverse complement strand
CGTACCATCCGACCGGAATCGACAGCAGGATGATGGCCGGCTAAAGCCGCGTCTTCCTGCGGATAAGCAGCGTCGCAAGGGCGAGGCCGGGCGCCAGAACCGTGAGTCCCATCGACGTCTTCGAGTTGCTCAGGATGAGCAGCGCGACGGCGATGATGGCAATGATGACGCCGACAATCCGGCGCCGGCCCGGATAGAATGCCTCGTGGACTGAAAGCAGGAGCGCAACCACGGCGAACTCGCCGAGATAGTTCTTGCCCGCGAAATAGCCGGGATAGCCCCAGGTCGCGAATTTGAAGTCGATCGGCGGTCTTGCGAAGACTGCAATGAGATTTAGGACGCAGGCGATCGCGAAGCAAACGAACAGCCCGCGCATCAGATCGGAATTTCGCGTCGCGAGCATGGCCGGCACGACGATCGAGACCACGATCATCGTCTGCTGCGCGAACCTGATGAAGGAAGTTTCCGGCTTGAAGGCCCACGCTACGCTGAGGCCTGCGAAGGCGAGATACGCGAACAGCCAGATGACGAGCGGAGGGAAGCGCAGGCGCGACCAGTTACGCGCGGCCCATACCAGCGAAATCAGCGCGAGCAGCGGCCAGAAGATCTTGCTCTCGGGGCGGGCTTCGAGAAGACAGACGGAGTCTTCAGGGGCGCATGAAGCGATGATCAGCGGGAACACGATCGTCGCGTAGACGCACGCCAGGAACGGCACAATGGCGTACATGTCGAAAGTCCGGGTGGACGATCGGCTCGTGTCCATTCTGGGGGAATGCGTCACAGCTCTGGGCATTCTTGTATTCTAGCAGCCGCAGCTATCGAGCGGCGTTGCTAGCACGGGAATAGTTAATACCGGATGTGCCGTTCCACTCGTTTAACCCTAATCCGAGAGTTGCGAAATCCGCGCGCGGAATCGCTCGACACGACGTCGACGGAGAGCGCTAGGTAACGGGAAATATGCGCGTCGCGACAGGTAAAAGCGTGCGCTGTTAACGACGGCCCGATCAGATGTTCGTACACGCGTTCGTGACCCCATCAGGCAAGGCGGAACCGAGGGCAACCCCGGACGCTCCGTCCGTGGGCGCGCGGCTCGATTTCGGGCGTCACATGCCCGTGCTCGACGGCGTGCGCGGTCTCGCCATCCTGATGGTCCTGCTGCTGCACTTCGTCGGCAACATGCAGCCGACCAATGCGGTCGAGCGCGCCATCGTTGCCGTGACCAATTACGGCTCGTACGGCGTCGAGCTGTTCTTCATTCTGTCCGGCTTTCTCATCACCGGAATTCTCTACGACGCGCGCAACGAGCCAAACTATTTCCGTAACTTCTACATGCGCCGCGTGCTGCGTATCTTCCCGCTCTATTACGGCGTTCTGGCGCTGGTCTTTTTCGTCGCGCCGCTGATCCCGATGCTGCGCGGAGAGACGCTCGACTATCTCGTCGATCGCCAGTGGTGGGCGTGGCTCTATGGCGTCAACATCTACATCGCGCTTCAGGGCGATTGGTCGTTCTCCTATCTGGAGCATCTCTGGTCGCTCTGCATCGAAGAGCATTTCTATTTCTTCTGGCCGGTGGCGGTTTACCTGATGGCGAGCCGGCCGCGCCTGCTCATTGTTGCGAGCCTTTCGATCGCGCTCGCTGCCATGGCGGCGCGGCTGACGGGCTCGCTGATGGGCCTGTCCTGGTGGACGACCTATGTCCTGACGCCGTTCCGTCTCGATGGCCTCGCGCTCGGCGCCTTTGTTGCCGTGACGGTGCGGCAGCCCGGCGGTCTCGAACGGCTGGTGCGGGCGCTGCCCTGGGTTGCCGCAATTGCCGCGGGCTTGCTGGTCGCGACCTTCGGCTGGACGCGTCTGGTTTCCCGCGAAAGCATGGAATTGGTGCTGCCAGTCCGTGCGAGCCTGATTCAGGTGCTGCTGGGTTGCCTGCTGGTCTGGGCTCTCGCGGCGCCGCAGGGATCGCCGATCTCGCGGCTGTTTCAGGTGCGCTGGCTGATGTTCCTCGGCACCTACAGCTACGGACTGTACGTCTATCATCACTTCATTTCGTATTACCTGACCGTCAACAAGACTGAGTTCGAACTGGCGCGATTGCTCGGCTCGCACGGCGCGGCCGTCGCACTGCAGGCGACACTGGGCATCGCCGCCTCGCTCGCCATCGCCTATCTCAGCTACGAATATTTCGAGAAGCGCTTCCTGCGCCTGAAGCGCTTCTACGCTTCACGGCAGTCCGCATCTTAACTCTGCGCGGCGGCGCGGGCCTGCAGGATTTTCCGGAAGAAGGCCTCCAGCGCTCGGGCCGCGGCGCTCCACGCATAGCGTTGTTCCGACAATTGCCTTGCCGAATGGCCGATCTGTGTGGCGAGGCCGGGCTCGGTGAGCAGCCGGCCGACCGCAGCGGCGAAATCGGACGGCTGGTCAGCGATCAGGATGTCGCGTCCGGAAACGGCTTCGATTCCCTCCGCGCCAAGGCTGGTGGAGACGATGGCCTTGCCCATCGCCATGGCCTCAACGATCTTCAAGCGCGTGCCGCCGCCGATCCGCAGCGGCACCACGATGGCGGCAGCCTCGGCAAGATGCGGTCGCAGGTCCGGTACGAAGCCGGTGAATTCGATGCGCGAATTGGCGAGGGACGTCAGCGAAGCGGGCGGCGAGCCACCGATGATCTTGCATCGCGCCTGTGGATTGGCCTTGGCGATCAGCGGCCAGATTTCCTGAAGGAAATAACCTGCGCCATCGATGTTCGGCATGTACGACATCAGGCCGAAAAACACGAGGGTACGGCCATCCGCCCGCGGATAGAGGTCGCGCGGCTTGTAGAACTCGACATCCGCGGCGTTGGGAATGACCGTGGTTTGCGGCGCAGGAATTTCCGCAAGCAGCCGCTGCTGGTCGGCGACGCTGCACAGATACACGCCGTCGGCGTCGCGATAGGTTCCAAGTTCCTCCCGCTTCAGCTTGCGCCAGTTGACCTCGGCATAGAGACGGCGCAGCAGGCTGCCGCCACCGCTCGCATACTGCCTTGCGAGGTCGTAGTCGATATTGTGGGAGTCCACGACCACGCAGGGCGCCGTTTCGCCCGGTGGAGCCTGGCGCAGGTCGCAGTGACCGAGGAAGGTGAATTCCAAATTGACGATGTCGAAGCGCTTGGCGCGCAGCACCCGATCGAGCGCCTGCTGCATTTCCGGCACGATGACGCGCAACCGTTCGAAACTTTTGGTCGAGGCAAGCGAGCGGAGCTGCAGCCATCGCTTGGCGAGGCCGTCGCGGCCATAGGGGTTGCGGATCAGCACCACCTCGCGGCAATAGGCGTGCATGGCACGGCGGCATTCATCGATGTCGAACTCGTCGTCGACAAGCATCACCGCCGTCAGGTCATGATGCCGCGCCAGTTCCGTCATCAGGCCGTGGATGCGCGCCTGCGCGCCGAAGCGCGGCGGGCTCGCCGGCATCTGGGACACATACAGGATATTCAGTCGCGGTTCGCTCATCGCTGCGGATATGGCTTATCGGCCTTAAAATGCAGTGTTGCCGGCATCAATTAACCCGGCGGACATCAACGAGAGTGTAGCAATTGGGGTTAAGATTAATGCAATCGGCTGCAACATCGACGCACCGTCTTCTGTCATGTTCGCGCCGAGGAATCAGCTAGATGTGTGGCATCGCCGGTATCATCGGAAAGCTCGACCAAGCCAATCGCACGGCGCTGGAGCGGATGAACGACGCCATGCTTCACCGCGGCCCGGATGCCAACGGCATCTGGTGTTCGCCGCCGGATGATCGCGGCTGGGGCGCGCTGCTGGCGCATCGCCGCCTTGCGATCCTCGATCTCTCCCCGGCCGGCGTGCAGCCGATGATCGACCCGGTCACCGGCCACGTCATCACCTTCAACGGCGAGATCTACAATTACCGCGACCTGCGGCACCGTCTCGAAAGCGAGGGACAGCAGTTCCAGTCGAGCGGCGACACCGCCGTGATGCTGCGCGCGCTCGGCCTGCATGGCAGCAAGGCCGTGGGTTGGCTGCGCGGCATGTTTGCTTTCGCGTGCTGGGATCAGAAACAGCGCCGCCTGCTGCTCGCCCGGGATCATCTCGGCATCAAGCCGCTTTACGTGGCGCGATCGTCGGATCCGAACAGCGGCTGGTCTGTGGCCTTCGCTTCGGAACTGCGTGCGCTGCTGGCTTCCGGATTGCTCGGTACGCCGCAGCTTGATCCGCAGGCCGCAGCGTGCTGCGCCTGGAACGGCTTCGTGGTCGGACCTGGCACCGCCGTGAAAGGCGTGGAACTGCTGTGGCCGGGCCGGCTTGTCGAGTTCGACGGCGGCGGCAAGGAAGTGCACAGCGAGGATTTCTGGCGCATCCCGAACAGCGCGCCGGATGCCACCATGACCGAGAATGACCTTGCGGCCATCCTCGAGCAGGGGTTGCGGCTGCATCTCGCCAGCGACGTGCCGCTCGCGGTCTTCCTGTCCGGCGGCGTCGATTCTTCCGCGATGGCCAATCTCGCGCAGCGCGCCGCCCAAACTCCGATCCATACCTTTACCCTTGCGTTTGAAGAGCAGGAGCTCAACGAAGGTCCGATCGCGCGGCAGATATCGGCGGCGATCGGCACCGAGCATCATGAAGTGGTGCTGACCGAGGGACAATTCGTCGGCAATCTCGAGCCCGCGCTCGACAGCCTCGATCAGCCGACCTTCGACGGGCTGAACGCCTACTTCATGTCGCGCGCGATCCGCGACGCCGGATTTACCGTGGCCCTGTCAGGCACCGGCGGTGACGAGCTCTTTGGCGGCTATCCGACCTTCCGGGATTTGCCGGTGCTGCAGCGCTGGCTCGCGCGCGCCGGCTTCGTGCCGCGCAGCCTGCAGGTTGGCGCGGCACGACTGATGACGTCAGGACTACGCAATTCAAATCAGGCGGTGCCGGCGCAAACGCGCTGGGCCAAGCTCCCCGATATGGTGGGCAGCGGCGATGATTTGCTGTCGCTCTATCAGCTTGCCAGCGCGCTCTTTCTCCCAGGATGGCAGCAGGAATTGCTGGCGCCCGGTTTTGCCGGGGTGCTCGCCGACGGCCTGCCGCGCGCCATGCGCGATCGGCTCGCCGGCGAGACCGGCGGGCGCACGCCGCTCTCGGCGATATCGGTCATGGAGCAGCGGCTCTTCCTCGGCGAGCGGTTGTTGCGCGACAACGATGTGGCCAGCATGGCGTCTTCGCTGGAACAGCGGGTGCCGCTGGTCGATCATGTGCTGTTCGAGAGTATCGACCGGCTGCCCGATCAGGCGCGCTACCAGCCGCTCGGGCGGAAGGCGATGCTGCGAAAGATCGGCCTGCGCGGCCTCGATCCGGCGCTGTTCGATCGCCCCAAGAGCGGCTTCGTGCTGCCGTTCGATCGCTGGATCCGGCAGGGCCTGAAGGGCGTGATGAACGAGACGATGCGCGATCCGCGGGCGATTGCGCCGTGTGGCCTCAATCCGGATGCCGTAGCCCGGCTATGGCAGGGGTATCTCGACGGAGCGCCCGGCCTCTACTGGTCGCGGGTCTGGTCGGTGTATGTCTTCATCCGCTGGTGCCACCGCCATCGCGTGTTTCGCTGAGGCGGTAGCGAGCGTCAATCCCGATCGCTAACGATCGGCAGCAGCGCGTCAGCCGCCGACCTTGGCTAGTTCCCTTAGCTCCGGCTGCAACTTCGGTGACGTCGTGGTCGTTGCATCGGTCGTGAAGTAGTCACGGATGCGCTGCACGATACGGTCAGCGGCATAACCATCGCCGTATGGATTGCGTGCCGTCGCCATGGTGCGATAGGCAGCCTCGTCCTTGAGCAGGCGCGTCGCGTGCTTGATGATAGCGTCGGCCTTGGGTCCGACCAGCTTTGCGGTTCCGGCAGCGACACCCTCGGGCCGTTCCGTCGTGTCGCGCATCACCAACACTGGTTTGCCCAGGGAGGGCGCTTCCTCCTGGACGCCACCGGAATCGGTGAGCACCAGGCGGCAACGCGCCATCAGCGCAACGAAGTTGCGATAGTTCTGCGGCGCGATGAGCCGCACATTCGAGAGGCCGCCGAGCAGGCGGTTGACGTGAGTCAATACGTTCGGGTTCAGGTGAACCGGATAAACGAAACGATGATCGGGGAAACGCGCGGCCAGCACGGCAATGGCGCGGCAAATCTGTTCAATGCCGTCGCCGAAATTCTCGCGGCGGTGCCCGGTGATGAGGACGGTGGGCCATTTGGTCCAGTCGGCGCCCAGCGATTGGCCGAGTTCCGCGTCGATCGACGCGCGAAGCTGCGCATCGCTGGCCTGGCGAGCCACTTCGATGCGCAACGCGTCGATGACGGTGTTTCCGGTCACCGAAATCGTCTCGTCGGCGATGTCTTCGCGCAGCAATGCCGCGCGCGCAGCATCCGTCGGTGCGAAGTGCAGCGCCACCAGCGGGGTAGCGAGCTTGCGGTTGGCTTCCTCGGGGAAGGGCGACCAGATGTTGCCGGTGCGCAATCCCGCCTCGACATGACCGATCGGGATACGGCGGTAGAAGCAGGCGAGCGAAGCCGCCAGCACGGTGGTCGTGTCGCCCTGCACCAGCGCCATGTCCGGCTTTGCCGAGTCCAGCCATTCATCGATGCCGTTGAGGAGCCGGGCGGTCAGGCCCGCGAGCGACTGGTTCGGGCGCATCACATCGAGGTCGGCATCGACAGCAATACCAAAGGTGTCGGCAACCTGGCGGAACATTTCCTTGTGCTGACCGGTGGCCACCACGGTGCAGGTGAAATCACCGGCGGCGCGCAAGGCGCTCACCACGGGCGCCAGCTTGACCGCTTCGGGTCGCGTGCCCATGAAGACCAGAATGTTGCGTTTCGCCGTCATGGCATTCTCCCGCTGCCTATTTCCCGCCATGCCTTATCGGCGTGCGGCCGAGGCGGCGCGCGATGACCTCGAGGCCCGCGAGCCAACTGAATTCGCTGTTGTTGGTGAGGTAGCGCTTCCAGAGCTTGCGCGGCTCCATCATCAGGCGCCAGAACCACTCCATGCCCGCCATCTGCACCCAGTGCGGCGCACGTTTGATGAAGCCGGCAAGCACGTCGAAGCTGCCGCCGACGCCGACGATGACAGGCACTTGGAGCCGTTCGCGGTGACGTTCGACCCATACTTCCTTGAACGGCGTGGGCATGCCGACGAACAGCATATGCGCACGACTCGTACGGATTTCCTCGATGATGCGCGGATGATCGTCCGGACCGAAATAGCCGTCATGGAAACCGGCGATCTCGATTCCCGGATGTTGGACCAGCGAGCGCTGCACGAGCTTGGAAACCACTTCCTGCTTGGCGCCGAGGAAATAGACCCGCAGCTGGTGCTCGCCTGCCGCAGCCAGCAGACGCGCCATGAGATCGACGCCGGCTACACGCTCAGGCACCGGCTGGCCCGAGGCGCGCAGCGCCCAGACCACCGACATGCCGTCGGCGAGAATGAGCTTGCCTGCCCGGCAGGCCGATGCCAGCTCGGGGTCCTTGCGCATCATGCACAGGTGCGAGGAGTTCGCGGTGATGATCGTGTTGGAGTCGGGTTCTTCGCAAAGTTCGAGGCAGCGTGCGACCGCGGCTTCAATGGTCACGGTGTCGAACTGCAAGCCGAGCAGTTGGGCATGCTGTTCGCTGCGTGTCGAAGCTTCGTCGTGCCCGGGGTGACGTTGATGCCAGAGGAGCGCTCTTTCGTCTTCGAAGCGGACGGTGGCGGCGCGCTTGCCCGACCACAGGCAGGCGCGCTGATAGGAACGCAGGAAGCGCCTGAATTCCGGATCGTCGTAGCGCGGCAGGCCCTTCAGCCAGCTGCGGAAGTAGCCCCACAGCATGGCGACGCTGCCGATCAGCGCCGGATGCGCCGTCAGGCGGGAGATCGCCACCGCGAGGTAATAAAGCGGCGAGGTGCCCATGAAGTACTGTCCGAAGCCGGCGCGCACCCGTCCGGTCCAGATACCCTTGTGGCTTGCGCCCTGCGGGCGCAGATGCACGAAGCGGGCGGGTTCGAGATCGACACTCTCAGCGATCCAGCCGAGCATGCGGGCGCGGTGGCAGTCGATGCCGTCCCACATCACCTGGCGCACGAAGCCGCCGATTTCCTTGAAGCAGTGGACCCGATAGAACTTGGTCATGCCGACCGACATCTCGTCGCCGCAGATTTCGGGCACCAGTGCGCCGGTCTTCGGGTGGACGAACCAGGGTTTGCCCGACGTCGTTCCGATCCGCGGATTGCGCTCCATCCGCTCCATCAGGATCTCGAAGTAGCGAACCGGCAGATCGAGATCCATGTCGAGCTTGCACAGATAGTCGAAGTCTTCGAGATTGACTTCGTCCAGCCCCGCATAGAAGGCTTCAATGACACCGGGGCCGACCTGGCGGCCGCCGCGGTCCTTGCGCGTGATGACTCGCAAGTAAGGCAGCCGCCGCGAATATTCTTCCAGAATGGCTGCGGTCCCGTCGGTGGATCCGTCGTCGATCACCAGCCAAAGGGTGGGCGGCACCGATTGCAATGCGACGCTGTCGAGCGTGCGGCGGAGATATTGTGCCTCATCCCGGCAGGGCGACACCAATAGATACCGCCGTGAACTCCTGACCGGAAGTTCACCATGTGCCGCCGCCGGCGCGTTGGTCAGTGCGAAATTGGGATCATGTTTCATAAATGGACATCGCTTGCACAAACTGTGCGCCGGTTTCGACCTTTGCTGTCCCCTTTCGGGTCATGACAACGTGATCCTCCAGCGCGGTAGCACGTGATGAGCAGGTATCATGCCTGACGCGCCAGGTGCCGATGCTTCCGACGTTAATGTTAAGCCAAGCTTCCGCTGGGGACATAAGCGCGGCGGTGTCATATCTGCATGAGTTGCGGGAGCCGGAACGCGCTGCCCGGCTCGTCACGCGTGCGGGAGGCAGCTACGTGGTCGCGACATCAATGATGTGTCGATCCTTCATTCATGCTGTCGCGGTAGCGGCGGCGGTCGCGATGAGCTGCGAACCGGGACGCGCTGTCGCCGCTGGTGGCGATGCATCTGCGCTGAGCTTTCTTTCGCCGGATCGCGCAACGCGCTGGCAACCGGGCATGACGGGTGCGGGCGGAATTCCGTCGCGGTCGACGATCTGCGCCACGCTGACCCCGAGCGGCGATGAGATCGACGATACCGCAAAGATGCAGGCCGCCATCAACGTCTGCCCGATCGGCCAGGTCGTACAGCTATCGGCCGGCACATTCGTGATCAACGACGGTCACTATCTTCGTCTCAACAAGGGAGTCACGTTGCGCGGCGCGGGTCCTGGCCAGACGATCATCGCCAAGACGAACGGCGCCAAGCCGTTTCAGTCGGCCGTCAGTGCCAAGCCTTCGCCGCTGGTCGTCGTTGGCGTGTCGCTGTTTTCCACGACGGGAGACAGCACGAACACCAAGTTCTCGATTGCCCTGACTGCCGACGCGGTGAAGGGTGAATATTCGGTCAAGGTGGCGGATGCCTCGGGATTTGCGCCAGGTCAGATCGTGTTGCTGGACGAGACTTCCGGCGCGGCCTGGCAGAAGGATCCGCAAGGGCGCGGAGAAATCTGGGCGGCGCCTGACTGGCGCGTGGTTTGGCAGAAGCACAATCCCCCGGTTCAATTCGTCGACGATTTTGCGCCCGAGGCACTGCCGACCACACCGCAGAGCGCGGGCTCCTGGTTCTCGCGGCTGGACAGGCCAACGGCCGAGATCAAGGAGGTCGCGTCCGTTACTGGGTCGATCGTGACCTTTACGACGCCGATCCATATTTCCTATCGAACGGGTCACGCCGCGCAGCTATCCCGCTATGCGCTGCCCCACGTCGTCAATGCCGGCGTGGAGGACCTGACACTGACCGGCGGCGATGCCGGCAATCTCCGCTTCAATTGGGCGGCCAAGTCGTGGGCGAAGAACGTCGAGAGCACGGTGTGGCACGACGAAGGCTTAGCGATCCATGCCTCCTTCCGCGTCGAGCTCCGGGAGTTTTATGTGCACGATGCGGCCTGGGCGCAGCCGGGCGGCGGCGGCTATGCCATCAGCCTATCAGCCGGATCGTCTGAAGTCCTGATCGAGAACGGCATCTCGGTCCGCGCCAACAAGGTGCTGGTCATGCGGTCCGCGGGCGCAGGCTCGGTCGTTGGCTACAACTACATGGACATGGGCTACATCAACACCCAGGGTTACTGGATCGAGACCGGGCTGAACGCCAGCCATATGGTGGGACCGCATCACGTTCTGTTCGAGGGCAACTACGGGCACAACGCCGACAGCGACAATACCCACGGCAACAGCGTCTATCTCACTTTCTTCCGCAATCATCTGCGCGGCATCCGGACGGCGTTCGACAATCAGGCGGGTGGCCGCATCGACGATGCGGCTCAATCCCGCAACGGGCCGCGGCGCTGCGCCGGGCTGATGGCCTATTCCTACTGGACGTCCTTTGTCGGCAACGTGCTTGGCGCCGCCGGTCAAATGGACGGATGGGTGTATGAATCACGCTTCGCCGACGGCAGGCCGGCGATCTGGATGCTGGGTTGGGACGCAGTTTCGCCTTATCCGATCGACGCGAAAGTCAGTGAAACCACGCTGCGGCATGGCAATTTCGATTACCTCACCAACAGCGTAAAGTGGGATGGCGAAATCGTCGACCGCGCATTGCCCAACTCGCTGTATCTGACGAAGAAGCCGGCGTTCTTTGATGCGGGGCGCGGATATATGTGGCCGTGGGTCGATCCGGCAGGTGCGACCAAACTGCACACGCTGCCGGCGAAGGCGCGTTACGACGCAGGCACGCCATTCAAGCAACCCTGAGTGCCGCGCTTCTGCATGCAACTCGGTTGAAGTTCCCGATCGATCGAAGCCCGCATCGTTAATCCTTAATGAGCAATTCAGTTGTTATCGGCGCCTGCCGCACCCAAAAGTGCCGCTTGCGTCGATGCGTCACCTGAACAGGGGAACACGCGCAAGCTATGTAGGGCGCGTTCGGCAGAAAATAACGGGAATCGCCTGGGGCTAATGCGGAAATCGATCTTCCACGAAGACTGGTGGCTCGACGCCCTTGCGCCCGGACAATGGCGCGAGGTGACATGCGAGCGCGGCGGCCGCATCGCCGGGTCGCTGCGATTTGTCGAACGCAGCGACGGCAATGCCCGGATCTGCGAGATGCCGCAGATCACGCGTTTTCTCGGACCCGTCGTCGCGCCGCAGGCCGGCAAGACCGAAGCGCGGGTCCGTTCCGTCCACTCGATCATCACCGATTTGCTCAAGCAGATTGCCGATCACGATCACGTCGAGATGACGCTCGACGCCGGCTTCGGCGATCTCGCGCCGTTCCTGACCGCCGGCTATGAGGTCAAGGTCCATCCGACCTTTCTGCTGGACTGCAAGACCCAGCCTGTCGAGGTGCTGTGGGCGGGTTTGCGCGACAAGACCAAGAACATCATCCGCCGTGCCCGCGAGCGCCTGACGGTTCGCGAGATCGACGATGTGAACGGGTTTGCCAGCTTCTACGAGGCAAATCTGGACGGCGCAGAATCTTACTTCGATCTTTCATTGCTTGGGCCAGCCTTCGCGGCGGCGCGGGCGCGCCGGCAGTGCAAGATCGTGGCGGCGGTCGATGCGAACGGGACCACCCACGCAAAAGTGTTCTTCATCTGGGACGACAAGTACGTCCACTACTTCCTCTCCACGCGCGACCGGCATGTGGCGCATCCGGGTGCGGTGAGCCTCCTGCTCTGGACCGGCATCGAGCTTGCCCAGTCGCTCGGCCTCTGGTTCGATTTCGACGGCGGCATCACCAACGACGCAAGGTACCGCTTTGTGGTGGCGTTTGGCGGCGAGGTGGCGAACCGTTTCGATGTGACGCGCTCGACCGCCAACTATCGGGTTCGGCACACCCTTCGCAAAATTCCGCGAGCGTTGATGCGGCGGATCTCGGCGCAGCCGGCAGTCCATTAACGGCCTGCAAGGTTACGCAGCGCCTTCGCACCATCAGGCGTAAACCCTAATTTCCTGACACGGCGTGATACCGGGCGAGTTCCGGTTAACTACGGTTTCATCGAAGGCGTGAATCGCCCGTGCGACATCCTGTACAATGCCGGTCAGGATATCAGGTAGACCAACAGACCAACAGGGTGTGTGAACAATGCGCGTTTTGCTGACGGGACATCTCGGCTACATCGGCTCGGTCATGACGCCCATGTTGCTCAAGGCCGGGCATGAAGTGATCGGCCTCGACAGCGATCTTTACGAGCGCTGCACGTTCGAGCAGGGCGGCGCCATCGTGGACGTGCCGACCATTCTCAAGGATACGCGCGACGTCGAGCTCGCCGACCTCAAGGGTTTTGATGCCGTCATTCATCTGGCTGCGCTTTCCAACGATCCGCTCGGCAATCTGCGGGCTGGCCTGACCGACGACATCAATCACCGTGCCAGCGTTCGCATGGCGGAGCTTGCCAAGAAGGCCGGTGTCCGCCGCTTCGTGTTCGCGTCGTCGTGCAGCAACTACGGCAAGTCCGGCGAGGGCATGATCGACGAGACCGGCGCGCTCAATCCGGTGACGGCCTATGGCGAGTCGAAAGTCAATTCGGAGCGCAGCATCGCGCGGATTGCCGGCGACGGCTTCTGCCCGGTCTATCTGCGGCCGGCGACGGCCTACGGCGTGTCGCCGCGCCTGCGTTTCGACATCGTCCTGAACAACCTCGTCGCCTGGGCGGTGACGACCAAGAAGATCCACCTGAAGTCGGACGGCACCCCGTGGCGTCCGATCGTCCACATCGAGGACATTTCCCGCGCGTTCATTGCTGCGGTCGAGGCGCCGGTGGAAGCGGTGTTCAATGAAGCGTTCAACGTTGGGCAGACCGCGCACAACTATCAGATCCGCGATCTCGCCCGCATCGTTGCCGAGGTCGTGCCCGGATGCCAGGTCGAGTTCGCCGACGGTGCTGGCCCGGATACGCGCTCGTACCGTGTCAGCTTCGAAAAGATCAAGAACCAGTTGCCGAACTTCAAGCCGCAATGGGATGCGAGGAAGGGCGCCGAGCAGCTCTACAAGGCCTACCTCGCGTCCGGCGTCACGCTGGAGGAATTCGAGGGTCCGCGTTACCAGCGCATCGGACATATCAACAAGCTTCTCGCCGAGGGAATTCTCGATGCCGACCTGCGGCACCGCCCCGTCGGAAGCTGGAACGCCGCAGCATCGGCTGCGCCCCAGCCAGCCTGACGGCAGCAGGGCGGGCCGACTGCCCTTTGAAAGGTGCGGGATGTTGTCCCCCGTCAAACCTGTCATCGATGAGACCGGCGCGGAGATCTTCGCGCTGGCTGCAAAGATCTATCCGATCTGCCGGAGCATTACCGGCGACGGGGTGAGGCAGACCCTGCGCGAGGTTTCCGCGCACGTCGCCCTCGATGTCCACGAAGTGCCCACGGGGACGCCCGTCCTCGACTGGACCGTTCCGCGCGAGTGGAACATCCGCGATGCCTGGATCAAGAACGCGCGCGGCGAGAAGATCGTCGATTTCAATCGGTCGAACCTGCACGTCATGAGCTACAGCGTGCCGGTGCGACAGAAGATGTCGCTGGGTGAGCTGAAAAAGCACATCTACACGCTGCCCGATCAGCCCGATCTGATCCCTTACCGGACCTCGTACTACGCCGAGAACTGGGCGTTCTGCATGTCACACCGGCAGTTCGAGGCCCTGCCGGACGAGACCTACGAAGTCCTGATCGATTCCAGCCTTTCGGACGGCCATCTCACCTACGGTGAATATCTGCACCGGGGAGAAACGCAGGACGAATTCCTGCTCTCCGCGCATGTCTGCCATCCCTCGCTCGCCAATGACAATTGCTCGGGGATCGCGCTGCTGACGCAGCTTGCCAAGCGCATGTCGGGCTTGCGCACCCGCTACAGTTATCGCTTCCTGTTTGCCCCTGGCACGATCGGCGCCATCACCTGGCTCGCCCGCAACGAGAATGGTGTTCACCGCATCAAGCACGGCCTCGTCGTGTCGATGCTCGGCGATCGCGGCGGCCCGACCTTCAAGAAGAGCAGGCGGGGCAATACCGATATCGACCGGGCGATGGTCCATTCGCTGGACCATTCTGGCCTGTCGCCGGTCATCGAGGAATTTTCGCCCTACGGTTATGATGAGCGGCAGTATTGCTCGCCGGGCTTTAACCTGCCGGTCGGGCTGCTTCAGCGCAGCAAGTTCGGCGCCATCCCCGAGTATCACACCTCGGCTGACAACCTCGATTTCATCTCGCCTGAGGCGCTGGGCGAATCATATCGCCTGATCACCGACGCCATCGCCGCGATCGAAGGCAACGCCGTCTTTCACAATACGGTGTCGAAAGGTGAGCCGCAGCTCGGAAGGCGCGGGCTCTATGGCGCCATCGGAGGCGACAAGGACGCAGCCGCCGCGAACATGGCGATGCTGTGGATCCTCAATTTGTCCGACGGCGAGCATTCACTGCTCGATATCGCAGAGCGGGCAAAACTGCCGTTTGCGGTCGTCAAGCGCACGGCCGATCTGCTGGCCAAGCACGACCTGCTGCGGCCTGCGGGGACCTAGAGCGCCGTTCCGCTCAGCCGGCGAAGTCCGGCCAGTGCAGGTCCTTTTCCGCAATCATGGTCACCGGCAGCGGCCACCTGACGTCAAAAGCCGGGTCATTGTGGCGAACGCCGCTGGCGGCAGCCGGCGCGTAGAATTCCGAAATCAAATAATTAACCCGCGTATCGTCGGCGAGCGTCTGGAATCCGTGCGCGAAACCCTTCGGGATATAGAGCTGTAAGCTGTTCTCGGCGGACAGCTCGAATCCCCGCGACTGGCGGAACGTCGGAGACCCGCGCCGCAGGTCGATAATCACGTCCCAGATCGACCCCGAGAGGCAACGCACGAGCTTCACTTCCTCGTGAGGCGCCTTCTGGAAGTGCATCCCGCGCACCGTCCCCTTGCGGGACGAGTGGGACACACTGTGCTGCGGGAATTTCGTTTCGAGACAGTGAGCGCCGAATTCATCGACGCAGAAGGTGCGCGCGAAGAAGCCGCGTTCGTCCTGCATCGCTTCCTGATGAACGAGCCACGCACCATCGAGGCCGATTGCTTCGAAACGCATGATTAATCGTTGCTCCATTCACTCGATAAACTTGTCTGCATTTACACTAACGTACTCGGATAAAGTTTCCGTAACTCGTTCAAGTTTTACCATAATGCGCACCAACGCTTCAAAAAGCCTGCACATATGCAATAGATGAAGCTGACGACGCAAGTATCGCTCGATCAGCAAATTTCAGCAAAGTAAAAGTGCAGGCCATGAACGCGCATTCCTATCCCAACTCGATTGCGTTGAAATCCACTCATGGCCGCTGCCGGCTGTGCGACAAGTCTCTCAGCACGACGTTCATGGATCTCGGAATGTCTCCGCTGTGCGAGAGCTTCCTGCCTGCCGACCAGATCGACGCGATGGAGCCGTACTACCCGCTGCATGCACTGGTCTGCGACGGCTGCTTCCTCGTGCAGCTCAAGGAATACGTCAAACCCGAGCACATCTTCACCGAATACGCCTACTTCTCGTCCTATTCGACGTCGTGGGTCGAGCACGCCCGCAAGTACTGCGAGATGATCAAGGCGCGCCTTCAACTCGGCGCGCAGAGCCGCGTCTACGAGATCGCCAGCAACGACGGCTATCTGCTGCAGCATTTCCTGCCGCTCGGCGTGCCCGTGACCGGCATCGAGCCGGCCGCCAACGTCGCCGAAGTCGCGCGCAAGAAGAACGTCCCGACGCTCGTCGAGTTCTTCGGGCTTACGCTAGCGCAGCGTTTGGCGTCGGAAGGCAACAGCGCTGACCTGATCATCGGCAACAACGTGTTGGCACAGGTACCCGACCTCAACGACTTCGTTGCCGGCATGGCGCATTTGCTCAAGCCGCAGGGCGTCATCACGCTCGAGTTTCCGCATCTCGAGAAGCTGATCAACGAGAACCAGTTCGACACCATCTATCACGAGCACTTCTCGTACTTTTCGCTGGTCACAATCGACCGTATGGCCTCGCGCCATGGGCTGAAAGTGTTCGACGTGGAGCAGATTGCAACCCATGGCGGGTCGCTGCGGGTCTATCTCTGCCGCGCGGACGCTGCGCATCCCGTGTCGTCGAATGTCACGGAATTGCTGGCCCATGAATGCCAGATCGGCTTCCAGGACATTGCGACTTATTCGCGCTTCGCCGCTCAGGTCCACCACACCAAACGCCAGCTTCTGGAGTTCCTGATCGAGTGCAAGGAAAAGGGCGCCCGCATCTGCGGATATGGCGCGCCGGGCAAGGGCAACACGCTGCTGAACTATTGCGCGATCGGCACCGACTTCCTCGACTTCACCGTCGATCGCAATCCCTACAAGCACGGCCGCTATACGCCGGGCATGCACATTCCGATTCTGCCGGTCGAGGCCATCGACGAGTACAAGCCGGATTACCTTCTCATCCTGCCATGGAACCTGAAGAAGGAAATCGTCGCGCAGATGCGGCATGTCGGCGAGTGGGGCTGCAAGTTTGTGGTGCCGATTCCGGGCGTCCAGATCATTGATCCGCGGGAGCTGACCTGATGAAAGTCGTTCTTTTTTGCGGCGGGCTTGGTACCCGAATCCGTGAGTATTCCGAGAGCATTCCGAAGCCGATGGTGCCGGTCGGACATCAGCCGATCATGTGCCACGTCATGCAGTACTACAGCCAGTACGGTCATGACGACTTCATCCTTTGCCTCGGCTACAAGGCGAACGTCATCAAGGACTACTTCCTGAGTAACCGGCAGACGGCCAACAGCGACTGCGTCGTCTCCGATTTCGGCAAGAAGGTCGAAATCCTCGGCGACAAGCCGCCGGACTGGCGCGTCTCGCTGGTGGATACCGGGACCTGGCGCAACATCGGCGAGCGGCTGCTCGCGGTCAAACATCTCGTCAAGGACGAGGAGATGTTCCTCGCCAATTACAGCGACGGCCTGACTGACGCGCCCCTGCCGGAGATGATCGAGCGTTTCAAGGAGAGCGGCAAGATCGCCTGCTTCATCGCCATTCATCCGCCGATCAGCTTCCACCTCGCGCAGTTCGACGAGACGGGATCGGTGCAGCGTATCCGCTCCAGCCAGGAGTCCGACATCTGGATCAATGGCGGCTTCTTCATCTTCCGCAAGGAGATCTTCGACTTCATCAAGGAGGGCGAGGAACTCGTGCTCGAACCGTTCAACCGCCTGATCGAGGGCGGCCATCTGATGGCCTACAAGTATGAAGGATTCTGGCGCGCGATGGACACGTTGCGCGATCGCCAGGTGCTCGAGGACATGGTCGAGCGCGGCGAGACGCCGTGGCGCGTGCAGGTTCCGCAGATCGTCAAGGCTGCCTGATGCGCGCGATGCAGCTTGCCAAACCGGGCGACCGGCTGTCGCTCCTCTGTTTGGGAGCGCATTCGGACGACATCGAGATCGGCGCCGGTGCCATGTTGCTCGGCCTGATGGAGCGCGGCGTCAAGCTCGACGTGCACTGGTGCGTGCTGAGCGGCGGCGGCGTCCGCGACGACGAAGCCCGGAAATCGGCGGCTGACTTTCTCGCCAAGGCGGCCTGCGCCAAGATCGAGATCTTGTCGTTTCGCGATGGCTTCTTCCCCGAACAGGGTGAAGCGATCAAGCAGTGGTTCGAGAAGCTCAAGGACCGGATCAATCCGGACCTGATCCTGACCCATCGGCGCGATGACGCGCATCAGGATCACCAACTGGTCTGCCGGCTGACGTGGAACACCTTCCGCGATCACCAGATCCTGGAGTACGAGATCCCGAAGTGGGATGGCGATATCGGGCAGCCGAATGTCTACGTTCCGGTTTCCGCCGCCGCGCTCTCGCGCAAGATCGAATTGCTGATGGCCCATTTCGGCAGTCAGCGTTCCAAACAGTGGTTCGACGACGAGACTTTTCGCGGCCTGGCGCGCATCAGGGGCATGGAGTGCCGTGCGCCCGAGCGCTACGCCGAAGCATTTTTCGCGCGCAAGGTGGCTTTGATATGATTGCAGCCTGGATGAGGGCGCCGGCAACCGGCTCCGTACTCGACATTTTCCGCAAGGGCTCCGCCACGGCCGGCCAGCAGTCGCTTGGCCTCAAGGCCGGCGAGTGGGTGCAGGTCCGCTCGAAGGAAGAAATTCTCGCCACCCTCGATGCCAACGGACGTCTCGACGAGATGCCGTTCATGCCGGAGATGCTGAAATATTGCGGCGCCCGGATGATGGTCGGCAAGCGGGCGCACAAGACCTGTGATCCCGCTGTTGGGATCGGCGGCCTCAAGATGGCGAACACGGTCCATCTGTCGAACATCCGCTGCAACGGGGCGGCGCATGACGGCTGCGAGGCCGGCTGCCTGATCTTCTGGAAGGAAGCATGGCTCAAGCGAATCGAGCCGGCGTCGGCGGCAGCCGGCCAGGCGCCTCCTGCCGTGCGATCCAGCCGCGCTGGCTGCACCGAAGATGTGCTTCACTCCAGCATCAGGATCCCGCCAGCCGCCGGCGAGACCGAAACGAAATATGTCTGCCAGAACACCCAGGTGAAATTCGCCACGCAGCCGCTGCCCTGGTGGGATGTGCGGCAGTATCTGGAAGACTACACGTCCGGCAATGTGACGCTGTCGGAACTTGCCAAAGGCCTGCTATATTCCACCTGGCGCACGGTGGCCGAAGCCGGCATCGGCGTCGGCTTCGCGATGCGCTGGATCTACGATCAGTATCAGCGCGCGGTCGGCGGTGTGCCGTATCCGATCCGTCCCTACGGCGTGCCGAAGGGAACGCCAGTGCCGCGCGAGCAACTCGACCTGCAGGTCGGCGAGAAGGTCCGCGTCAAGCCGTACAAGGATATCGTCAAGACGCTGGATTCCAACTACCGCAACCGCGGCCTCTATTTCGACGCCGAGATGGTGCCGTTCACCGAACGCGAGTACGAAGTCGAGCGGCGGCAGACGCAGATCATCGATGAGGCTTCCGGCAAGATGATTCGCTTCAAGACCGACGCCATCATCCTCAAGGATGTCGTCTGCGAGGCGCGTTACGCGATCTGCCGCAGGTTCTGTCCGCGGGCGATCTATCCCTATTGGCGCGAGATCTGGCTGGAGCGCGTTGACGCGGACCACGCCGAGACAAGCTGCAAGCATCACAAGTAAGGACGACTGCCTTGTCTGGGAATCGCGGCGCCGAATATTTTGCCGAGAACAAGGCCTATGAAGGCCTCGGCCGCGCATCGCTGCACAGCGGCATGATCTTCATTGCCGCGCGCGGCGCCAATATCTTCGTCCAACTCGCGTCGACCATCCTGCTGGCGCGCATTCTCAGCCCGCATGATTTCGGCCTCGTCGCCATGGTGCTGGCGTTGGTCGGCTTCGCGCCGATGCTGATCGACTTCGGCACGAGCGAGGCGTCGACACAGAAGACGCACATTACCCAGACCGAGATCAGCTCGTTGTTCTGGCTGAACGTCGCGATCAGCCTCGGTCTGACGGTACTGCTGGTCGGCAGCAGCGGATTGATAGCGCGCCTGTTCGGCGAGCCCTCACTGACCAGCATTGCGCTGGCCCTGTCGATCACTTTCGTCCTGACGGCGATGACGACACAGCATTCGGCGTTGATGCGCCGGGCGATGCAATTCCGCCGCCTCGCGATGATCGACATTTCCGCCAATTTGGTCGGCAGCGCGGTCAGCGTCGCGCTGGCGCTTTCGGGCTGGGGCTACTGGTCCCTCGTCGCCAAGCCGATCGTAACGGCGGCCTGGACCGCGGTCGCCGTCTGGATGGCCTGCGGCTGGGTGCCCGGACGGCCGCGCATTTCCTCCGATGCCAAGGAACTGGTCGGCTTCGGAGTCGGCGTCACCGGCTTCACCATGACGGATTATCTCGTGAAGTCGGCCGACCGGCTTGCGATCGGCTATTTTCAGGGCGCAGGCCCGCTCGGCTATTTCCAGAATGCGTTCACGATCTACAGCAACGTTGTCGCCATTCTCACGGAAGCGCCGCACAACATCGCGGCATCGAGCCTGAGCAAGTTGAGGTCCGACGTGGAAGGACTGAAGAGGGCTTGGGCGACGGCGCTTTCGACCCTGAGCTTCTTCTCGGTGCCGGCTTTTGCCATCCTCGCCGTGATCGGTCAGGATTTCGTGGTGCTGCTGCTCGGTCAGAAATGGGCTCCTGCCGGCCCCTTGCTGTGCATCTTTGCCGTCAGGGGCATCGCTTACAGTGTCGAGCGCACGATGGGCTGGCTGCACGTTGCGGTCGGACGCGCCGACCGCTGGATGCGCTGGGGCGTTTACAGCGCGTTCGTCCAGCTGGCGGCGTTGGCGGTCGGACTGCCGTTTGGCGTGACCGGCGTCGCCGTCGCCTATGCGATCGCAGCGTTTGCCCTGTGCGTGCCGGCCCTGGTCTATTCGGGAGAACCGATCGGAATCCGCAGCAGGGATGTCTTGCAGGCCGTCGGCCCGCAAATGCTCGCGGGTCTCGTTGCCGTGGCGGCAGGCTTCCTGGTCCAGCTGCAGTTTCTTGCAGACTACTCCCATCTGGCGCGGATGTTCATTTCTGGAGCGGTCTGCCTTGCGGCCTATCTCGTCGTCGCGGTGGGCGTGTTCAGGGTCACCGGCCCCCTGCAACTGATTTTCTCCGTGTTGCGCGATCTGTGCGCGGCTCGAATGCCGGCAAGTTTGCGGTCCTAAGGGAGAGCATGAAGATGAGATCGCTCGAACAGTTTCTTGTCAGGCTCGACAGCGGACCGTGGAGCGCCGCCTACCGCGCGGTGATTGGCTTCTGCGTTCCGGATATCCTTCGCCTGTTGTCGGGCGGACGTGACCAGATCTGGCTCTCGCTGCTCCTGTTCATGGGCCTGCTGGTGGCGCTGCGGGTCGGTCCGGCGATCCTGCGAAAGGTCCTGCCGTTCTCGCACGAAGCCAAGGAAATCTGGTTCCAGCGCCGCCAGATCGCAAAACTGCACGACAGCTACCAGTGGCAGAAGCTGTTGTGGATCGGCATCGGCATGCTGGTTTTCGCCGCGACCGTCGGGGGCCTTCGTGCGGGCGAACAGGCCGTGATGCTGCTGTGCCTCGTGGGCGGCGCCGCAGGGCTGCTGATCTGGTACAGAAGCGGCGCGGCGCAAGCCCGTCAGGCCGTTTGAAACGTGGCCTTCAGGATTAGGCGGCGCCAGGAAGTTCGCGGCACTCGGAGTAGACCGATCTGTCCTGCAGGTCGGATCGCTCGAGACACTGCGCGGTATCGGTGATCGTTCCCGCCACGCTGAAATCGTAGGCCTGGTTCCTGAACACCAGCACATATCGCCCCGGCGACAATGTGAACGCCGGATCGGCAGGCCGAATGAGGACCATTTCCTTGTTCGCCGCCACCGGCGCAATCCGGAAATCGATCGAACCTCCGCGTACCGCCCAGGTATCGTCGACCGCGGCAGCCTTTGGCTTGCCGTTGACGAACGTCGTCGCCTGCATCACTTTCGCGACGATGCGCACGGACGCGCTTTCCGGAACATTGGTGGCCAGTTCGCGGTGATAGACCGCAAACTGCAGGTTGCCGCTGGCAAGCGGCGCCGGCGCCGGCTTCGACACCGGGCTCGAAATGGAGACGCGCGCATCGGGAATGCGGACCGGCAGCGGATCAAGCGGCGTCAAATGACCGTCGCTGACGGCATAGACGCCGTAGGTCTCGGGCATCTCGAACGCGAGTGAGTGATCGGCGAGAGTCGCCAGTGGCAATTATGGGGGCTTTGCGCCCTTTGCCGCCGTGATCGACGCCGTCGTTTCAGGGATCAGCCATTGCGCGTGCTCAAGCTGTGGAAACAGCAACTTGCTGAACAGCCCCAGCGTGATCACTGCGGTGCCTGCCAGGATCATTCCGGTGAACAATGCCGTCCGGGCCAAAATACTGGCACCCGTGGGGACGGCGGGCCTTTCAGCGGTCCTTGGCTTTTCCGGCGCAAAACGCAGAACTTCATCGCGGATAGAGAACGGAGGCCGTTCGACGCGCGCGGGAGCGGAGGTGATGGCGGGCTCAGCCTTGCCGGCGCGCAAATTCTTGTGAGCGCGCTCCACGGGTTGAGGGCGCCTGCCGCCTGACAGCGGTGGCCGCGGCTCAAGCGGCCGGCTGCGTTGTTCAACTTCCCGAGGGGCGCGCGCGGGAATCTTCGGTGGCTTGACTTCGGTGATGCTGCGCGGGCGAGGCTGATGACCGCGGCCCGGCTTGGCGGCAGGCGCAGGGTCGTGCTCGCTTCGCCGCAACTGCGCCACTTCGCGCGCGATGTCCATGATCTCGCTGCGGATGCGGGCAATCTCGGATTGCCGCTGCCGCTCGGCGTTTTGCTGCGGCGATGTGCCTGCGGCGGCAAAATCGTTGCGAAAGTTGCCGTGAAAATGGTGATCGATTCCGGAGGGGCGGTCCTGGGTCGGGAAGTCGGCTGGCGTCGCGTCGCGCTCGTCGATGCCTGCGAAAGGTCCGGGCCGATGCTGCACGGGCCGATGTCGCGCCGGCGCTGCCCGGACTGGCCCGGAACGCCCCTGAAAGGCCTCAGGACCCGGCCGGCGATGACTGTTACCCCACAAACTGCGCTTCACAATACACCTCAGCCCACTGTCGACATCACCTCGAGCCGCGCTTCAAAAGCAAGCTCGCGGCATGAACTCGTCGTCGGGCATCCGATCGTCCTGGCTGAGCCAGACGCAACGTCAAGGCTGTCAGCTGAAGTGAGCCGGCTGTCCGCGTCTTCACCATTTCATGAATTCGTTAACCATATGTTTCAGCAGCTTATTAACCATGTGGACACCGGCAACGGCAGGACCTTCGACCGCGCGCAAAATTCGCACGCGCAGCGGTCGCTCGGGGGCAGGAGATCGGTGTTGCGCCGGCCTAGCCGGCAATGCGGGCGAGCTCTTCGGCGCGCCGTTGCATCTTTTCGGTCGGCGCCAGGCCCATCAGATCGAACACGGTCCTGATGCGGTAAAGCCAATCGTGCCTGAGGGCGGCCTCCCTGACATTCCTGGCGCGGACCGTCGCCAGCCGTTGCTGGTCGCTATTCAGGTCCTTCAGGATGCTGTTCACATCGGGAGAGTCGAAGGGCAGGTGAATCACGGCATCCGGCCAGTCGAACTGCCGCTCGAACTCGGCAATGCGCGGCGCTTCGCCGATCATGACCGTGCCAGCCGCCATGCCCTCGTAGAAGCGGGCGGAGATCTCGTCGCGACCGGCCGTGAATTCGGGATTGTTGACGTGACTGCGGTTGGCGATGAAGAACTGGCTGTGCTTGAGGATGGTCGCCAGCATCAAGCGATGCTCCTGCGCGTTGTCGACGCGGAACGTGCGCTGCTTCATGTCGGTGCCGCTCGAGGCCACCGTGTCATAATAGTAGAAGCTTTGCCGCTGCGCCGCATCCGCCAGCAATGCATGATGCGTGATCTGCGAGCGGCGTCCGATGTTGCAGACCTCGATCGGCCGCGGCTGTTCGGGCAGGGGAGCGAAGCGCAGCACGTCGGTTGCGAGCGGAAGATAGCTGCACGGACGGCCGGTGATGCGCGCCACGTCCTCGACGCAGTGCTGCAGTCCGGTGAAGATGTGGTCGAACTGCGACAGCAATTCGAGCAGGTATTGCGGCAACTGGTCGGTCCACACTTCGGTGATGAAGCACACCGCCTTGCGGCAGCGCCGCCGCCAGTCCGGGACCGTTGCGAGGGAATAGAGCTCGAAGGCGTTGCTGAAGATCGGGAAGAACAGCTCGTAATCGCCGCTCAGGTTCGCCGCGCCGCGTGGCGTGGGCGCAAGTTGCGCCGCCAGCCGGGGCGATCCGGAAAGCAGACGGGTCAGCTTGTAGGCGCGGCGGGAGAATTCGAGAGAGGCGAAATCGGTAGCATCGATCCGCTCGGCGCCGGTGACGGCCTGCAGCGTGTCCTCGAACTCATAGGCCAGGCAGAACGCGACCAGGTCGGAAATCCGACGCTGCGACAATAGCAGAACCTTGGCGTGCACGATGTCCGCGCCTTCCAGCCTTCGCAATCATTGCTTGTAGACAGTGAGTATCGCGGAACCCGATCATGTTTCAATCATGGCGGCGATTTGCCCGCTGTTTTCAGGCACTTCTCTCCGAACGACGTTAATTGAAAGAGTTAAGCCACGGGCAGGCGAGGATCGCGGCGGAGGCCCGTTAACAACTCCGGCGCTTTGGTGGCTAGTTCTGCAACCGTCCGCGCCCGAATTAACCATGTAACTCGATACGTATTTTCTCGAATTTGGAGATTGCTTACGGTTGCGTAAACGGAGTTCAGCGCATGAGTTCAGTTCCGCCTTCGAGCCCTTCCCGCCGGCATTTCATCGGCATCGCTGCTGCCGCAACCAGAAAGCTCTCGATGATCGCGGTCGGATCATCCGCGCTGTCGTTGCTTGGCGCCCGCGATGCAGCAGCCGGCATTCACGAGCAGCATCATCACTGGCCCTATCGTGAGTTCGGTGACATCGGACGCGGGCATGGCAGCGGCTCCGGACAAG
>JAKFVP010000429.1 GCA_021732175.1 Bradyrhizobium sp. | reverse complement strand
GGTGGCCTATGCGATCGGCGTGGCCGACCCGATGTCGCTGCTGGTGGAGACCCACGGCACCGGCAAGGTCGACGAGAAGAAGCTCGAGAAGGTGTTGCCCGAGATGTTCCGCCTGACGCCGACCAATATCCGCCGCACGCTGAAGCTCAACCGTCCGATCTACCAGCGCACCGCCTCGTACGGCCATTTCGGCCGCAAGCCGGATCGTGACGGTGGCTTCTCCTGGGAAAAGACCGACCTCGCCGACGAGCTCAAGCGCGCCGTCTGAGTTTCTCCGTAATTGTCTCGCGTATTCCGGAAAGCGCCCGCTTTTCGGAATACGCTTTTTAAGGGATTGATCGCATGACCGCTGCCGCCAAGAAGCCTGCTTTCACCGACTACATTGTCAAGGACATCTCGCTCGCCGAGTTCGGCCGCAAGGAACTCTCGCTGGCCGAGACTGAAATGCCGGGCCTGATGGCGACGCGCGAGGAATACGGCCCTAAACAACCTTTGAAGGGTGCGCGCATCGCCGGCTCCCTGCACATGACGATCCAGACCGGCGTTCTGATCGAGACGCTGGCAGCGCTTGGCGCCGACATCCGCTGGGTCTCCTGCAACATCTATTCGACGCAGGATCACGCGGCAGCCGCGATCGCCGCCGCCGGCATTCCGGTGTTTGCCGTCAAGGGCGAGACGCTCACCGAATACTGGGACTACACCGCCAAGCTGTTCGACTGGCACGGCGGCGGTCACCCGAACATGATCCTCGACGACGGCGGCGACGCCACCATGTATGTCCATCTCGGCCTGCGCGCCGAGAACGGCGATACGGCGTTCCTGGACAAGCCGGGCTCGGAAGAAGAGGAAGTGTTCTTCGCGCTGCTCAAGAAGCAGCTCAAGGAAAAGCCCAAGGGCTACTTCGCGGGGATTGCCGCGAGCATCAAGGGCGTTTCCGAAGAGACCACCACGGGCGTGCATCGTCTCTATGACATGCAGAAGGCCGGCACGCTGCTGTGGCCGGCGATCAACGTCAACGACAGCGTCACCAAGTCGAAATTCGACAACCTCTATGGCTGCCGCGAATCGCTGGTCGACGGCATCCGCCGCGGCACCGACGTGATGCTGTCGGGCAAGGTCGCGATGGTCGCGGGCTTCGGCGACGTCGGCAAGGGTTCGGCCGCCTCGCTGCGCCAGGCCGGCTGCCGCGTCATGGTCTCCGAAGTCGATCCGATCTGCGCGCTGCAGGCGGCGATGGAAGGCTACGAGGTCGTGACCATGGAAGATGCCGCGCCGCGCGCCGACATCTTCGTCACCGCCACCGGCAACAAGGACATCATCACCATCGAGCACATGCGCGCGATGAAGGACCGCGCCATCGTCTGCAACATCGGCCATTTCGACAACGAGATCCAGATCGCGCATCTGCGTAACCTGAAATGGACCAACATCAAGCCGCAGGTCGACGAGATCGAATTCCCCGACAAGCACCGCATCATCCTGCTGTCGGAAGGCCGCCTCGTGAACCTCGGCAACGCCATGGGCCATCCGTCCTTCGTGATGTCGGCCTCCTTCACCAACCAGACGCTGGCGCAGATCGAGCTGTTCGCCAACAACAAGGACGGCAAGTACAAGAAGGAAGTCTACGTGCTGCCGAAGTCGCTGGACGAGAAGGTGGCCCGTCTGCATCTGGCCAAGATCGGCGTCAAGCTCACCGAGCTGCGCAAGGACCAGGCCGACTACATCGGCGTCAAGCCGGAAGGTCCGTACAAGTCGGACCACTACCGCTACTGAGACGGAGCTCTGCTCCGCTGTTTGAGGCAACGGGTCGCGCGCAAGCGCGGCCCGTTTTGCTTTTTTTGCGACACCGTCCACCCGCATTTCTACGGGAGCGATGTGGCGCGCAAACCACAATCGCCGCGCCGTCTTTCAGCGCCGCTGACCGCGCGATTGCGGCAGGCGAATCGAATCAACTAGACCGTTAGTTGGGGCTGGGAAGCGGAGTATCAGTATGAGAGTCGCTTCCTTGGAAGTATTGACGGCGGCCACCCTGTTGGCGGCCATCGTCGTCGTGTTGTGGGGAATGAAGATTTTCCACGGCATGTGAGCTAGCAGGCGTCGAACAGAGACCTCCGGCCAAGAAGAGGCTCGCGACAAAGGCAACACTTCCGCGGCGGCGGAAGACTTCTTTCGGAATGTCAGCCAATTTCGTCCGATGACGAAGCGTATTCGGCAGGACACGAAGCTTCGTATCCACGGGTTCAGGCAGCCATTTCTTGTTTCAATCTCCCATGCACGTTAGCTCATATCTGATGATCGCAGCCCTGGTGCTGATGGGCCTGCAGCTCGCCTACGCCTTCTATCAGCTGGCCAGCTTCGTCCTCTAGACTCTTCGATTGACGCGTTTTCTTCACGCGAACCGGCGGCCACTTCGCTTGAAAACGCTATGTGCGGCGCTTCTCGTCGAATTTGCCGCCTCAGTGCGCCATCAGCACCGGCAGGTCGGCATGCTCCATGATATGGCTGGTGGCGCCGCCGAAGATCATCTGCCGCAGGCGGTTGCGCGTGAAGGCGCCCTTGACCAGGAGATCGCAGCCGTCGGCCTTGGCGGCAGCGAGCACCGCCTCGCCGGTGTCGCGATCGCCGAGCTTGACGCGGACGGGCACGGCGGCAATGCCGTTGTGCTGAAGCTGCCTGAGCACGTCGTCGGCGGACGGGCCCGGCACGTCCTGGCCGCCGACCACCGTCAGCACCGTGACCCGCTCGGCCTTCCGCAGCAGCGGCATCGCGAACGCGTTGGCGCGCGCCTGTTCGGTGCTGCCGTTCCAGTGCACCATGACGTTGGTGGCGATCTGTTTCGTCGCGACGGGCGGCGCCAGCAGGACAGGGTGGCCGCTCTCGAACAGCGCAGTCTCAATGGCGCGCCGGTGCAGTCCGCTCGATTCCGGATCCAGCCGGCTGATGACCGTGATATCGAAGGCCCGGCCATGGCTGCCGATGAAGCCTTCATCTTCGGGGGCCGCGGCAAGCCAGCCGTAGCAGGGGCGGCTCTCGGACGCGCCCGAGGGCGGCACGCCATGCTCCTGCATGAAGGTTTCGAACAGGCGGCGCAGCTCGGCTATTTCGTCGTCGCGCTGCGCATCATGGGCGGCCATCGTGATGCCCGCGGTCAGTTCCGCGACGACATAGGGCGGGATGGCGATCCGCAGCGGAAATCCCTCGAGATAGGCGCTGGTGCGCCGCGCGAGCTGCACGGCGACCTCGAGCGTGGCATTCATGGTTGCGATATGCTGGGTTGGAAGCAGGATAGTCTTCATCCCAAAACCTCCGCTCGCTACGCCAGCCGGACAGCGGCTGACGGCATTGACCTCGACAGGCTAATCCCTGGAAGCAGACAACGAAAGTCCGATCGCGCGGACGGCCCGTCGTGCCGATGACGCATCGCGGCATCGGCCCAAGGCAGAAGGCAGGCTGGAAGGGGAGGCGGCCTACTTGATGCCCAAGCCGGCCTTGGAGCATTGTTCGTCCTGGTCGCCGGTGGCGCCGCTCACGCCGACGCCGCCGATCACCTTGCCGTCGGCCATGATCGGCAAGCCGCCGGGCGAGGCGAACACGCCGGGCAGGGTGGCCGTGGCCACGCCGCCCTTGTTGATCACATCCGTAAACACGCGCGTCGGGCGCCGATAGGTGGCGGCCGCCCTGGCCTTGCCGACCGCGATATCCATGCTGGCGGTCTGGGTGTTGTCCATTCGCTCGAAATAGACGAGGAAGCCGTGATTATCGACCACGGCCACGGCGACGTTCCAGCTGTTCTTCGTGCATTCGGCGAGCACCTCGGCGGCAATCTTCTTGGCGCCGGCGGCGTTGATGTCGGGGCCGTAGTCGGGACGCTTGTCCTGCGCGGATGCGGCGGTGGCAAAGGCTGCGAGCGCGGCGGCAACCAGAACTTTCTTCATGGCGTGAACTCCCCCCTGGGTTTTTTGGCACGCGATCATATCAGCGGGCGAAAGTGGCGGGCGTGCGATCAATGACCGCACGGGCGCGCTGCGGGCGGTTTGGTTGCGGTGCGGCAGCGATGGGGAGCCATGGGGAGATTATGCCGGCGCCGCCGTCTTCCGACGCTGGCGCAATACAATCGCATAGAGCAGCAGGCGTTTGACGGACATCAATGCGCTGGTGAGGAAGGCAAGCGAGCCGACGACAACGTAGTCCTGCACGTTCATTGCCATTCGCTGGGTTTCGGCAACGTTGATCAAGCCATGGAACATCGTGTAGCCCAGCAGGACAAGCGCAAGGAGCAGACCAAAAGCATACACATAAAGCGCGCGCCGTTCCCGGAACCACAGCAACATGACCCCGGCCATGACCGCAGAAGCTGCGCCGGCAAACGCCAGGTCCACAAAGTGGTTCTGGACGGGAGCCACCACGCGGCGATAGATCCGATCCACCCAAGCGGCGGCCTTCTGAACGGCTGGATCTTCGTATGGCAGCGGATCGCAGTCGGCGATCGGGCCGTGGAAGAGCTCCACTAACGGACCCGAAGCTCGGGCAGGCACGACCGGGCCGGCGCTGCACGGTGGCACCTCGCCGTACAATGCGTAGTACCAGTTGCGCTGGATTGTGCGGTCATCGCGATGGGATTGAAGGGTCTCAACGCTCGGTCTGAAGACATAGTAGAGGAACGAATATCCGCCCTTCCAAAGCACATAAGCGCGGTTCGCCGCATAGCCCAGATATTTGGCCGGATGCGCCAAAATGCCCTCGATTGCGAGGTCGCGATAAATCTGGTTCGACCAGCAAATCTGGTCGGCGGGATATCGTTCGCGGACGTATTCGGCAACCGCGCGAGAGGGACTGCGGTCGCCAAAATCGGCCCGTAGCTGATCGTTGAAAGAACCAAAGATCAGCCAGTTTGGCTCGTAGTGGCCCTTGGCGGCGTAGTTCGCGGCATATCGCTCCAGGAGTGGTTTCAATTGCTTCTTGAGATCCGGATGCTTGCCGCCATCCAGCAGTGTCAGGTGACCGACATGGGAGAACAGGTTGATGCCCTCCGCGTGTGTCAGGCTGAATGTCCCGTAACGTGCCCGGAATTCAAGCATGTAAGCCGTAAGAGTGACGACGACGGTCGCCAGGAAAACGCCAGTCGCTGCGGCAATCTGGCGGCGTCTGTGGCGCGAGTACCAGCCGCCGGCGATCAATGCGATCAACGTGGCGACGATCAGAACGACCGCGGACGGCTTGACCAGGATGTTGAAGATAACGGAGACACCGACCAATGCCGCGATCCAGAGGCGTGCCGGATTCTGGAACATCCAAAGCGTCAGCGCCGCGTAAACGACATAAAAGACCCGGGAGTAGTGTTCGGACATCAAGTAATATTCAAAGGAAATGTTCTTTGCCGTGTATGTCACAAGGAGAAGGACGATCAACGAAAGCACTTTCAGTCTGAGGACGTTCTTGATCGCAACGGCCAACAGCGCGGCGCTTCCAATGGCCAGAATGCCATTGACGATGAGAATACCTGCCGGATGTCGAAATATCGCAAGCGAAGCCGATAGAATCATCGGGGTGCCGGCCGTTCGGAATTGCGATAACGGCAACAGCCAGTGATTCATGATGGGATTGACGTAACTGTGGGTGTCGGGCGTCACGAAGGGTATTTGCAGGACGTAGATCCAGAACACCCGCATGGCGGCGGCGCTGCAGATCGACAGCGAGAACAGCACCCAATAAGCCTTGTCAGGAAGGCTCGGTCTCCGCGCAGCCAGGTATTTAAGCCAGGAGTCAACGGCAATCATATTTGGCTCAGACCATAGCCTTCTTGGCGGCGACGAGAATCAGGTTCTTGCCAAATGGCGCGCCGACCACTTGCTCCATCAGGCGCGAGACCGGCACCACAAAACGATCGTTGATGGAAACGAGCGCGGGGTTGAACGTCGTGGCCCCCATCAACCGGTTAAGCACGAACCAGGGGAAGACGCCGACCAGATCGAAATAGCGACAGGCCAGAACGTCGGCCCCGGCGGCCTGTATCTTGGTGACCAGATCGTCGCGGTGATATCGCCTGAAGTGGCCGTGAACCCTGTCGAGTTCGCTCATCAGCGCCTGCAGCGCCGGCACGAATATCAGCAGTTTTCCGCCCGGGCGCAGCGCGCGAACGAGATGCCGGGCCGCGTCCCGGTCGTCCTCGATATGCTCCAGCACATTGACGAGAACGATCGTGTCGACGGAATTGTCCGGCAGCGTCACGACGTGATCCTGCAGAAAGGCGTCGCTGATTTCGACCTGGGGCTGGGTCTTGAAGCGGTTTTTCAACAGGACGCCCAGATTTGCCGAGGGTTCCACCAGCGTGAGCCGGCTGGCAAGCGGAAGTAACTGGGCCGACACGGTTCCCGCACCTGCGCCGTATTCAACAACGTGCCCGGAAACATACGGTTTGAACGTTTCCATGATCCAGGAATAGTAGTTCGGCATGTCGCCGAGCACTTCGAGATCACGGCCCTCATAGAAAGTGTCAGTCATCTGGTCCAACTTTATCGACCCCTTTGGAGAACCGGTGCCGGCTACACCCATACCACGCGGTAGAGAGCAACCTCGAGGAGATTGTAAATGGCAAGGCCAACCACGGCCAGTGTCGCGAAAGCCTGCAAAGGCGGGTTTGCTCTCTGCGTTGACGCGGCAAACAGCGCTGCCGTGATGACGACCACGGGAGGGATCATGATGTAGGCCGTACGGGGCTCGGTGAGACCCACGATCGCGAAGAACAATGCGCCGGCACAACGACAATGGCGCTCAGGGCCGCCAGCGCGACCAAGGCAGGTCGATCGTTTCGCTCTGTCTTTTCCTTGCGCGGCCATAGCGCCAGAAGTCCTGATATCGCCAGCATGCCCAGCACAACGTGACTCTGGACGGCCGCCGCCTCGATCATCCTGCGGACCTGTTCCCCCACGCGGGGAAAGAGAGTGCCTTCGCGCCAGGCGTCGAATAGCCAGGCGACCTGATTGTAACCGTGGATTTCGTGGCTGTAGAAATCGCCGGTCTTGAGGCGCACGAAGACATACCAGGCGAGGTACGGCACCACGCTGAGTGCGGCGAGAATGGCAAGGTTCAGCGCCATTTCCCGCCAGGGACGCAATAGCGCCATCATGACGATCAAGGCCAGCGCGATCGGAAAGATCGGGTACATGGTGATGCCAATGCCGATGATCAGGCCGAAAGCGATCGCAAGCCGGCGCGTGAGCCCGGATCGCAGCGTCCAGGCCGCGGCTGCGATGGCGAAGACCGGAACGAAAATATTGAAAAGCTGCGTGTGCGGCGACCAGAGAAACATCCTCGTCACGTGGTTTGCCGCCAGCAGCGACCCGATAGCGCCGACGCCAATGCCGGTAAGCTCGGGACGAATGGTTCCGTTGTCCTGAGAAGCAGCCAGAAACCGGCGATCAGAATCGCGAAATTGAACCCGGTATAGGCGAGGTATACCGGCGCCTCGTTGGCCCAGAACACCCTGAGATGTCCGGGATGGTTCTTGCGATCTGGCGGCTCCGGTATGCCGATCCATCGCGGCAGATTGACAAAGGGCCGAAGCGGTTTGGCGAGCAGGTAGGTGATGAAGACCACGCCCGGTCGCGACTGCCGGGCAGATTTGGTTTCATAGAGATCGCGTGGCGAGATGGTGAGCCACATGAAATACCAGGAATCGCAACTGAGCGAGACACCGAGCCGTTCCGATATCCGCACATTGCGTACGCAATTGCGAACCTCGCGATCGCCAGGCACCGGGGGGCCGATCAATTGAGCGCCGGCCGCAACGGCAAGCAGAAAGAGAAAAATTATCCAGGCGGCAAATTGATAAGCGCGCATCTCAAATGCCATCACAGGAGAAAACCGAACGCAATATGCAAGGGAGCTCCTGCGATCAACCTGTCGCGGCGAAGCGCCGTTCCTCAGTTCTGCAGATTTCGAACATCAGGCTTTCCCAGGCTTGTTGCCGCACGCAACCTTCTCCTTTTCAACATGATCGCATAGAGCAGCAGGCGTTGAGCGGAAATTACGGCGCAGAAGACGAATGTGCACGAAGCGATCACTGCGAAATCCTGCACATTCGCAACCATTCGCTGTGGCTCGGAAACGTTAGCCAATCCGTGCAGTATTGTATAGCCGACGAGCACGAGCATGAGCAGCAGCGCGAACGCGTAGAGCTTGCGAGCACGCCGTTCCCGGAGCAGCAACATCATTAATGGCGCAACGACAGCGCTAACTGCTCCGATGTGCGCCAGGGTTCGGAAGTTGTTCCTGACGGGATTCGTCAGGCTGCGATAAATCCGGTCTACACGTCTGACGGCTTCCTGGACGGACGGCTCCTCGTATGGAAGCGCCGCGCAGGAGGCGATCGCACCATGGAAGAGTGCTGCCGACGGTCCCGATGCTCCGGCGGGGACCGCAGGGCCAGACCCGCATGGCGGCGGCGTTTCGCCGTACATTTGATAGTACCATTTGCGCTGGATTGCGCGGTCGTCTCGATGAGTCTGGAGGGTATCGGCGCTCGGCGTAATCGCATAGTAGGTAAAGTCGAATCCGCTCCGCCAAAGCCGTAAAGCGCTTTCCGCCGCATAGCGCAGATACGCGACGGGGTGCGCCAGCATGGCTTCGATCGCGAGGTCGCCATAGACCTCGTTGATCCAGCGCACGTTGCGTGATGGGTAGCGTTCGGTCACGTATTCGCCGACCACACGCGCGGGACTGTTCTGTCCGAAATCGCGGGAAAGATCTTCCGCACTCGAACCGTAGACCAGCCAATTGGGCCTGTAATCGCCCTTGGCAGCGTATTTTTCCACATAAGTCTCCAGCAAGGGCTTCAATCGCTCCTTGAGCGCCGGATGCTTGCCGCCGTCGAGCAGAGTGAGATGGCCGACGTGGGAGTACAGATTATAGCCGTCGAATTGCGACAGACCGAAAGTTCCGAATCGTGCCTGAAACGCGAGCATGTAACCCAAAAGGGGTGCCGCGATCGCTATCGTAAAGACCGCAGCCGCCAGAGCGAGCTGTCGTCGTTCTCCTGTCGAAACCCAGCCCACGGCGATAAAGGCGATGACCGTGGCGACGACCAGGACGAGCGCAGACGGTTTGACCAGGATATTGAGAACTATTGAAAGGCCGATCAGCGCGACGATCCAAATCCGCCGCGGGCTTTGCAGGTACCAAAGCATCAGTGCCGCGTAGACGATATAGAGGACGCGAGCGTAGGGTTCGGACAGCAGGTAGTATTCGAAGGTAATGTTCTTTGCCGTGAACGCCGCCATGAACAAGGTGACAAGCGACAGGACGTTCTGCTTAAGAACGGTTTTGATGGCAACGGCCAGCAGCGCCGCGCTTGCAATCGAAATTATGCCATTGAGGATGAGAATACCGATCGGATCGCGAAATATTGCAAGCGCAGCCGACACGAACATCGAGGTGCCGCCGGTCCGGGCCGGCGAGAACGGCAACAGCCAGTGTGTGACAATTGGAACAACATAGCTGTGACTGTCCGGATATACATACGGTATCTGTAGCACGCATATCCAGAACGCCCGCAAGGCGACGGCACTGATCAGCAGCAGCGCGAAAATGGGCCAATAGACCCTGTCAGGAATGATCGTTCGGCGCACGGCCAGAGCGTTAAGCCAGGAGGTCCGGATAGTCATAGAGGCCCTTGGTAAGTGGATCGGCGCGGCCCGCTACACTTCGCCCAGAATTGCAAAGGGTTGTCCACCGCGCCGGATCGACTCCTCTGCCGCCGCAATGGCGCTGACGACACCCGTGCCGATCCTGACATGTGAGGGATCGGGCTTGCCCGAACGAATAGCGGCAACGAACTCGGTCAGTTCGCGCGTCAGCGGCAACTCAGCGGCGTAGGCGGGATAGCTGAGCTGTCCGTCGCCTTCATGAAGCGCGAGGCGCCGGTCGTTCAGATCGTCCAGCACCAGTGTCGCCTTGCTGCAGGCGATGCTGACGAGCCTGCGCTGAACCGGGGAAAGCCAGCTCACTGTGGAGATGACGGAGGCGTCGCCGAAATCGAACTTGGCGTGCGCAGCCTGGGGCAGCGGGCTATCGGACAGGTTCCAGGCGCTGACGCGATCGGGATCGCGCCCGAAGATCGCAATGCCCGCCGACAGATGATGCGGGAGCCAGTCCCATAGCACCGAGGAATCGGTGCGGGGGCGGCTATTCATGCCCTCACAGAGCAGATAACGAATGCCGCCCAGCGAGGGCAGCAGATCCAGCGCGCGCAGGAAGGCCGGATTATAGAGATAGATATGCCCGACGAAGACGATGGTGCGGTGCCGCTCGGCGGCATCGCGAATCCGCCGGGCATCGCCGAGGGTGGTCGCCATCGGCTTTTCAATGAAGGTGGCGATGCCGGCTTCGATGTAAGGGAGTGCGACCTCGGCGTGAGCGGCGCTTTGCGTCGCGACGATGACGCCATCGAGCGCGGCCGGCGCCTTCTCGCCCTTGGCGAGGATCGTCACCGCAACATCGGGCAGGCCCTGCAGCGTTCGCTCGATGTTGCGGCCCCACCGTCCGTGCCCTGCGAGCCCAAGCCGTAGCGTCATCGATGCGCTCGCTCCCTTGGCCCGCCGCGCGCGGAAAGCCGGTCAGGCCGGCTTCTTGTCCCAATAGCCTTCCTGCGCCTTCGCCCAGTCGACGAAGCGGGTCAGGCCCGTCTTGACGTCGACCTTGGAGGCGTAACCGAGATCCTTCGCCGCCTTGGTGAGGTCGGGGCAGCGGCGCTGCGGTTCGCCGGCCGGATAGACGTCGGGATAGGAAACGAAGTTGGCCTTGGTGCCCGGGATCACGTCGGTGAACATCTTGGCGAGATCGGCCATCGAGATCTCGTTGTTGCTGTTGCCGATGTTGTAGGGCTCGCCGGGCGTGCCCTTCAGCAGCGTCTTGAGGAAGCCGGAGATCGCGTCGGTGACGTAGCAGAAGGTGCGGGTCTGGGTGCCGGTGCCGTGCACGGGAAGGGCGCGGCCGTTCAGCGCTTCATAGGTGAACATCGGGATCACGCGCCGGTCGTTGTGCTTCATGCCGGGGCCGAACACGTTGAAGGGACGGACGATCTTCACGGGCACGTTGAACTGCTGGTGGTAGATCGTGGAGATCGTCTCGCCGAGCCGCTTGGATTCGTCGTAGCAGGCGCGCGGGCCGACGCTGGAGACGTAGCCGTGATAGGTTTCCGGGGTCGGAACGGCCTTCGGATCGGGGTCGCCGTAGATTTCGCTGGAAGAGAAGAACAGGAAGCCTTCGAGCTTGGAGTTCTTCCGTGCGAGCTCCAGCAGGTTCTTCGAACCCTGCACGGCGCTCTCGATCGTCTCCAGCGGATACTTCATGTAGTAGACCGGGGAGGCGACGCCGGCGGCGTGCAGGATGAAGTGCAGATCCTCGCGAACCGGCAGCGGGTGCGAGACGTCGGCCCAGACGTCGATGATGTTGCCGTCGAAATGCTCGTTGTCGTGCACGACGACCTGGTCGCCGGTGATGTAGTTGTCGGCCGAGATCACCCGGCAGGGCTTTGCCAGCACTTCCTTGTTGAGCCGCTTGAACACGGCGAGGAAATGCCGCCCGAGAAAGCCGGCGCCGCCCGCGATGAGAACGGTCTTGCCGGCAAAGCGATGCACGTCCGGCCCGAGATTGTCGATGATGTCCTTGACGTCGTCGTTCATGATGTCTGTTCTTCTCAGCTCAATTCTTTGGGCGGGATCGGCAGCAGATAGCGGTGTGCGCCGGGCGTCTTCTTCCTGATGTCGTCGAGATATTCGTAGGCGAATACGACCAGGTAATCCGGCGGGTTGCTGTCGAGGTGCGACTTGGTGACGATCGGGATATGGGTTCCCGGCGTGAAGCGGTTCTGCTTCAGCGGATTGTCGTCGACGGTGAATTCGATCAGCGACGGGCCGATATTGCCGTAGTTGCAGATCGTCGAGACGCGCGCCGGTGCGCCGTAGCCGGCGATCTTCTTGTTCGCCGCCTTGTGGCGGGCGAGCAGATCGCGCAGCGCTGCGATCTGCGTGTCGACATTCTCAGCGAATTCCTGCAGCTTGGCGACGGTCAGCTCTTCGGCTTCCACGGCGAGCTGGCGCTTGACGTTGTCCGACGGCGTTGCGCCCGATGCCTTGCGCCGCATCGTGACCTGCAGCGAACCGCCATGCGGCTCGATATGCTCGACCTCGGTGACGACCATGCCGTGGGCGTCGAACAGCGCCGCGAGCGAGGTCAGCGAATAGTAGAAGATGCGGTCGAGATAGAAACGCTCGAACTGGATCAGGCGGAGGATGTTGCCGATATACTCGACTTCGATGACGAGCCGCCCGTCATCGCTGAGCAGGGCCTTCGCCGCCTCGATGAAATCGTGCGGGTTCTCCAGGTGCGTGAACACGCTGGAGGCGACGATCACGCTGGCCTTGCCGTAGGTCTTCTCGATCTTCGCCGCGGAGTCCATGTCGAAGAACGAGCAGATCGTCTCGAGGCCCTGATCGTTGGCGATCTTGGATACGTTGATCGACGGCTCGACGCCGATCGCCTTGACACCCATCTCCTTCAGCGGCTTGAGCAGGATGCCGTCGTTGGATCCGACGTCGACGACGAATTTCTCGTTGGCCAGTTTCGCTGCCAGCTTTTCGAAATGGCGCACCAGGCCGGCATTGACCGAGGAGAGGTAGAAGTAGTCCTCGAACATCCGCTCGCGCGAGATCGCGGTGCCGAGCTGCACGTTCTTGCATTTCGGGCAAAAATAGACGGCGAGCGGAAAGAACTCTTCCGTCGCGAACTGTTCCGCACTCGGGTACTTGTTGGCGAGCGGCTGCTTGCCCAGGTTCAGAAACTCAACCGTGGGCGCGTGGCCGCACAACTGACATGCCATTAGAACCACTTTTGGTTGGATTTGCGCGCGCTTTTAACAGCCGGATCAATGGGGTGCAAGGCGCTATCTGCCCTGTTGACAGGGGCGCGGCGACCACACTTCACGATTTCGGAATATTGGAATAATACCGCCGATTTGCCCGACGTGTCAAGGCGTCTTTTTGCGGCCGCCGGCTACTTTGCATGGGGTTGTTTTCGATGTTTGGGGAACAGGCTCCCCATCCGCGCGCCGCGGCCTAGCGGGCGATCCTGTAGCGGAAGATCGCCAGGATCACCGGGATGACATGGTGCACCATGATCTTCTTGCCTTCCTCGTAGCTGCGGCCCTGATAGCTGATCGGGACTTCGTACAGCACCTTGGCACGCGGCACGATCCGGCAGAGGATCTCGGCCTGCTGCTCGAAGCCCATGGTGACGAGTTCGTCGGGATTGAGCAACTCGCGGCGGAACATCAGGTAGCAGGTGAAGATGTCGGTGAAGGTCGTGTTGAACAGGATGTTGAAGACCTTGGTGATGAACTTGTTGCCGACCCTGTGCCAGTAGAACTGCACGCGCGTGTATTGCGAGGCAAGGAAGCGGCTGCCCATCACGATCTGCGCGCCGAAATTCAGCACCGGAAACATCAGCACGCCGTAGTGCGACGGCGAGTATTCGAGGTCGGCATCCTGGAACAGGATGTAGTCGCCGGTGGCGGCGCGCAGGCCGGCCACCACGGCCGCGCCCTTGCCGCCGTTCTTCGGCTGCCTGACCAGTCTGTCGTAGAGGCCGGGGTTGGCTTCGAGCAGCGCGATGGTGTTGTCTTTCGATCCATCGTCCACGACGATGACCTCGAACTTCACGCCCTCCACGGACTGTTTGCGGACCTCGCCCAGGATCTGCAGGATCGTGGCCTGCTCATTGTAGGCAGGGATGATGACGCTCACGAGCAGAGTCATGATGATGTGCTGTCCCTTGAGGGATTTCCGTAGCGGGCGGCGGTGATTGAATTTCGGGGTCCCAATGGGGGATCAAGCGTAAAGTAGCGGCCATGTCAACGGTATGGCGCCGGCGTATCCGGCGGAGCTGGTTCTGCGTTTCGTGCGGATCGATCCCGGCCGCCTGCGATTGAATGCCCGGCGCGTTGCTCCGTCGGGCTCTTGCTTGACGCTTCCTCACCGGGGCATCTTTTGCTAGACATTGCCGACCCGCGGGCATCGCCGGCCGGCACCACAGGAACGGTCCATGCTGAAGCAACTTTTCGCGCCGCAGCTCGTCGTGCTCTACGTCTTCGTAGCGTCGACGCTCTATGTGCATTTCCGTGGCCGTCATCGCCTGCGTTTCGCCCGGCAGCTCGGCGACCACTCGACCTATCTCGCCCCCTACAACGTGCTTATGTATGCGGCGTCGGCCGTTCCCAATACGCCTGTCATTCCCGTCGAGAAGTTCCCGGAGCTCGCCAAGCTCAGCGAGAACTGGGAGACGATCCGCGAGGAGGCGGTGCGGCTGTTCGACGAGGGTTTTATCCGCGCGGCGGCGAAGAACAACGACTGGGGCTTCTACTCGTTCTTCAAGAGCGGCTGGAAGCGCTTTTACCTGAAATGGTACGACGACTTTCTGCCATCGGCGCGCACGCTGTGCCCGAAGACCGTCGAGCTGCTCAACTCAATTCCGACGGTGCACGGTGCGATGTTCGCGATGCTGCCGCCCGGCGGAAAGCTCGGCGCACATCGCGATCCCTTCGCGGGCTCGCTGCGCTATCACCTCGGCCTCGTCACGCCCAATTCGGACAAGTGCCACATCTTCGTCGACGGCGTCGAATGCGTCTGGCGCGACGGCGAGGCGTTCATGTTCGACGAGACCTTCATCCACAGCGCCGAGAACACGACCGACGTCAACCGCATCATCCTGTTCTGCGACGTCGAGCGCCCCATGAAGTACGGCTTCATGACCGCGATCAACCGCTGGGTCAGCCATAACATCGTCAAGGCGTCGGCCACCCAGAACGTTGACGGCGAACATGTCGGTGCGCTCAACAAGGCGTTCGGCAAGCTCTACGAGCTCCACCTCGCCAGCCGCAAGGTCAAGGAGTGGAACCGGACGGTCTATTACACGCTGAAATACAGCATCGGCTTGCTGATCATCGGAGGGATCGTGGCTTCCGCGATCCGGTGACGACATTAACGCGATCCGGACATTTCGATCGAGATAAGGGAAAGGCCCCGAACATCTTCGGGGCCTTTTGCCGTCTGGGTGCCGATGAGTGCGATCGCTATTCGGGCTTGCCGATGTTGACCTTCAGCGTGCCGACGCCGTCGACACCGCATTCGATCTTGTCGCCGGGCTGCAACTGCGAGACACCGGCCGGCGTGCCCGTCATGATGATGTCGCCGGCGGCAAGCTTCACCTGCTGCGAGAGCTGCCAGATGATCTCGGGCACGTTCCAGATCAGTTCGGTGAGGTCGCCCTTCTGGGTTTCCTTGCCGTTCACCGTCAGCCAGATCTTGCCCTTGGTGGGGTGGCCGATCTTGGCGGCCGGCTGGATCGCCGAGCAGGGCGCGGAGTAGTCGAAAGACTTGCCGATCTCCCACGGACGCTCCTTCTTGCGCGACGCGATCTGCAGGTCGCGGCGGGTCAGGTCGATACCGACGGCATAGCCGTAGACATGGTCGAGCGCCTTGTCGGCGGGAATGTTGAGGCCGCCGCTCTTCATCGCGACGATCAGCTCGACCTCGTGATGCAGATCCTTGGTCAGCGGCGGATAGGGAATGGTGGCACCGTCAGCCACCAGCATGTCGGCATGCTTGGCGAAGAAGAACGGCGGGGCGCGCTCGTCATTGCCCATCTCGCGGATGTGCTCGAGATAGTTACGGCCGACGCACCAGATGCGGCGGACCGGATAGGCCTTGGTCTCGCCGACCACGGGAAGGGACGCCTGCGGCGGGGCGGGAATGACATACGAAGCGGCGGTCATGATGATCTCGGGGTTGGATAAGGAAAAGGCGGGTTCGTCTTTACGCGGTTGCGCTGACCGGCGCCAGACGGAGCTCGCCGGGATCTCGGTATTGCAAACGGAAGAAGGAAGCATAGCGGCCGTTGCGGCGCAGCAACTCGTCGTGCTGGCCGCGCTCGACGATCTCGCCGCCTTCGACCACCAGGATCGCATCGGCATGGGTGATGGTGTGCAGACGGTGCGCGATCACGATGGTGGTGCGGTTCTGGCAGAGATGCTCGATTGCCTCCTGCACCTGCTTCTCGGACTCGGAGTCGAGCGCGGCGGTGGCTTCATCAAGCAGGATGATCGGCGCGTTGCGGATCAGCGCGCGCGCCACCGCAACGCGCTGGCGCTGGCCGCCGGATAGTTGCGTGCCGTGCTCGCCGACCGGCGTGTCATAACCAAGCGGGAAGCTCATGATGAAGTCGTGCGCGCAGGCGGCCTTCGCCGCGGCGACGATTTCGTCCTCGCTGGCGCCGATCTTGCCGAAAGCAATGTTGGCCCGAATGGAGTCGCGGAACAGGTAAACATCCTGCCCGACATAGGCGGTTTGCTGCCGCAGCGACTTGCGCGAGACGGACGAAATCGACTGGCCGTCGATCAGGATCGCGCCGTCGGTCACCTCGTAGAAGCGCAAGACCAGCGCCAGCACCGTCGACTTGCCGCCGCCGGAGGGGCCGACCAGCGCGGTCACCTTGCCAGGTTCGGCGATAAAGCTCATGCGGCTCAGCACGGTCTCGCCCTCGCGATAGGCGAAGGTGACGTCGCGGAGCTCGATGCGCGCGTCGTTTAGCTCCAGCGACGGCTTGTCATCGTCGTTCTTTTCGCTGGCGGGGCTGTCGACGACCTCCAGCAGCATGCGCGCGCCGACGAGCTGGCTGTTGAGATCGATGTTGAGCCGCGCCAGCCGCTTGGCAGGCTCGGTCGCGAGCAGGAAGGCCGACATGAAGGAGAAGAACTGGCCGGGAGTGGCGCCGAGCGCCACCACGCTGTAGCCGCCATAAAGCAGGCAGCCGGCCACCGCAAAGCCGCCAAGCATTTCCATCAGCGGGTTGGAGCGGTTGGCGACGCGGGCCATCTTGTTGGCGTTGCGCTCGACTGCTGCGATGTTCTCGTCGATACGCTGCTGCATGGTCTGTTCCAGCGTGAACGCCTTGACCGTGCGGATGCCCTGCAGCGATTCCTGCATGGTCTCGAGAATGTCGGCGGTGCCGGTGAACTGGTTGTGCGCAAGGCCCTTGATGCGCTTCACCAGTTTGCGCATGACAAGCATGGCCGGTGGCACCACGACGAGCCCGAGCAGCGACATCAGCGGGTCCTGCCAGACCATCACCCCGAACAGGCTGACCAGCATGAGCAGATCGCGCCCGATCGCGTTGACCAGCATGTTGAGGACGTCGGTGATGGATTTTGCGCCGGCCGTGAGCCGGGCCAGAAATTCCGACGAATGCCGCGTCGAGAAGAAGCCGATGCTCTCGTTCATCAGCTTGGCGAACAACTGCCGCTGATTGTTGGCGAGAATGGCGTTACTGATCTTGGTCAGGATCACCATGTGGCCGTAGGTCGCCACGCCCTTGACGAACAGCAGCAGCACGGTGACGCCGGAGAGCATCGCAATCCCGGCGACGTTCTTGTCGACATAGGCCTGGTTGATCACCTGTCCCAGCACGTAGGTCGCGGCGGCGGTGGCGCCGGCGGCGACTGCCATCAGCGCAAATGCGGTCAGATAGCGCCGCCAGAAGACGATGCCCTGTTCCATCACCAAACGGCGAATCAGGGCCGCAGCCCCATAGGGGTCGTCGGTGATTTTCTTCGGCGTTTTTCCGGGAAGTTCGGCCATCCGCGATCCATGGACGCGACCTCAAGGCGGCGCGTCGCAGCTTCGCGGTGTCTTGCCCGCTAAATCGCGGCTTTTCAAGCCAAATAAGTGCTTGATTTCAAGCCGATTGCGCCTCTTCGCCGAGTCCGCCGCGCTCGCGCAGCAGCTTCTCTTCCCAGGCCAGCGCATGGGCGGCGATCACGTCGAGATTGTCGAATTGCGGCGTCCAGTCGAGCAACGCGCGCATGCGGCTGGTGTCGGCGACCATGGTCATGATGTCGCCGGCCCGGCGCGGCGCATATTGAACGGGGAAATTGCGGCCCGAGACGCGGCGAACCGCCTCGATGGTCTCGAGCACGGAATAGCCGCGGCCATAGCCGCAGTTCAGCGTCGCGGAATCGCCGCCGCTGCGCAGATGACCCAGCGCCGCGCGATGCGCCTGCACGAGATCGCTGACATGGATGAAGTCGCGGATGCAGCTGCCGTCCGGCGTCGGATAGTCGGTGCCAAACACGTCGATCTTGGGGATCTGACCGGTGGCGGCCTCGACCGCGGCTTTGAGCAGATGTGTCGCGCCTGCGGTGGCGAGCCCGACGCGGCCCTGCGGGTCGGCGCCGGCGACATTGAAGTAGCGCAGCACGGCGTACTTCATGCCATGCGCGTTGGCGACATCCTGGAGCATGATCTCGCTCATCAGCTTGGAAAAGCCGTAAGGCGACAGCGGCCGCGTCGGCGCGATCTCGGGCACCGGCACCTGCTCCGGATTGCCGTAGACGGCGGCGGTCGAAGAAAAGATGAAACGGTTGATGCCGCGCTTGACCGCCGCGTTGAGCAGGCTGCGCGTCGTGAAGGTGTTGTTGCGGTAGTAACCGAGCGGGTCGCGCATCGATTCCGGCACGATGATGCTTCCGGCCAGATGAATGATGCTCTCGACTTCGTGCTGCTCGATCACGCCCTCGACGAGATTCTCGTCGCCGGCATCGCCAATGAACAGCGGCACGCCCTGGGGCACGAACGCAGAAAAGCCCGTGGAAAGGTTGTCGATCACGACAACGCTTTCGCCGGCATCTACCAGCGCAAGGACCATGTGGCTTCCGATATAGCCGGCGCCTCCGGTAACGAGCACGGTCATGGGCTTTTGCCTCTCCTTGTTTGGAGCGGCGATGCTAGGCAGGCGCGGTGAAAACAGGGTTTCGGGGCGGCCCAACTGGTCACTATGCTTAATGTTGCGTATAGAGGGCGGCGAACCGGAGCCCGACGTGCCGATCGAGACCCCTTTGCCCGCCGATCTGCAACTGATCGTGCCAAATCTGCACAGGCGCTACTCGGGCGTGACCGCCACCAACCGCATGGTGGCGCCAAAACTGGCACAATTGTTCCGTGCGGCGTGGCTCGGTTCCGACGCGCCCGATGGCATTGCGCGGATGGGTTTTGCGGATTTGATGAGGTTGTGGCGGCGGCGCATGCCGTTGATCTGGCATGCCCGCCGCAATGACGAGATGATCGCCGGCTTATTGCTGCGCGCGCTGGGCTGGCCCTTGAAGCTGGTGTTCACCTCGGCGGCGCAGCGCCATCACACCTGGATCACGCGATGGCTGATCGGGCGGATGGATGCGGTGATTGCCACCAGTGACATCTCGGCCTCGTACCTCAAGCGCGAGGCAACCGTGGTCATGCACGGCGTCGATACCAATACTTACGCGCCGCCTGCGGACCGCGCAGCAGCATATGCGGAAAGCAAATTGCCCGGCCGCTACGCCATCGGCTGCTTCGGCCGGGTGCGCGCGCAGAAGGGCAGCGACGTATTCGTCGACGCGATGTGCCGGTTGTTGCCGCGCTATCCCGAGTTCACGGCTGTGATGGTCGGCGCCATCGTGCCGGAGCAGCAGGTCTTCGCGAATGAGTTGAAGCGGCGCATCGAGGCGGCGGGCCTCACGTCGCGCTTTGTGATCACGGGCGAGATTTCGATCGAAGAGGTACAGCGGTGGTACCAGCGGCTGACCATCTACGCCTTCACCTCGCGCAATGAAGGATTTGGGTTGACGCTGATCGAGGCGATGGCGGCGGGCAACGCGTTGGTCGCCGCGCGTGCCGGCGCCGCCGAATTCGTCGTGCAGGACGGCGTCACCGGCGTTCTGACGCCGCCCGGCGACGTTGACGCGCTGGTGGCCGCGCTCGAGCCGTTAATGCGCGATCCCGCATCTGCCGCGGCGATGGGGAAAAGGGCGCGGGTGCGCGTCGAGGAAAAATTCAGTCTCGATGCCGAGGCTGGCGCAATTGCGGACGTGTACCGCCGGCTGATTTGAGCACCTCATGAAAAAGATACTGTTCCTCTGCACCGGCAACTACTACCGTAGCCGATACGCGGAAGAGATTTTCAATCATCTGGCCCAGCGTGATGGCCTGCCGTGGCGCGCCTTCTCGCGCGGGGCTGCCGAGAGGGGATCGCCCGACAATGTCGGTCCGATGTCCCGGTTTGCGCTGGAGGCGCTCACGGCACAGGCGATCATGCCAGATGGAATCGAGCGTGCCCCGATGCCGTGTGTGCTGGCCGACTTCCACGACGCTCATCTCGTGATCGCGTTGAAGGAGGCGGAACATCGCCCGCTGATCGAGCAGCGCTTCCCCGAGGTCGCCGGTCGTGTGACCTACTGGCATGTCGACGACATCGAGTTCGCGCCGCCCTCGATTGCGCTACCCATCATCGATGCCCATGTCCGCGAATTGATCGCCGCGCTGGACTGATTGTCACGCGACAAACGAATGAGACCTTTCTGCTTGCCTGAGCGTTGGCACGTACTTCTAATGGAAGCGCGGGCGGGGAGAGGGAGGACGACAGATGAGGCGATCAATTCTCGTGGCGGTGGGTGGTGTTGCCCTGCTGCTGGCGGCATGCGGCAGGGATCCGGGACCGAAGGGTGATCCGGGCCCGCAAGGGCCTGCCGGTCCGCAAGGCGCGCAGGGCGTCCAGGGCGTGCCCGGCCCGCAGGGCGCGGCAGGTGCACAAGGCGCGCAAGGGCCCCAGGGGCCGCAGGGCGTACCGGGCCCAAAGGGAGATTCGGGCCAAGTCATCCGCTCGGTACAGGCGGATGGTGCCGTCAGCTGCGACGCAAGCGAGACGCTGGTGTCGGTCTTCTGTCCGTCCGGGGGCGCGCCGGACGGGGCGAAGTGCGGCACTCCCCCCGCGATCGGCCTTTGTTTGAAGAAGCCCTGATTGGAAGGCACGCAGTCTGGCCCGCGGGGTCACTCCTCGCGGGCTTCCCTGTTGCCGTTATCGCCGGCTGGTCTCGGCCATCACCGCGGCGACGAAGGCATCGAGATCGCCGCCGGCAAACCGGAAGCCCGGCAGGCCCGCGGCTCTTGCGGCTTCGATATCGCTGTCGCGATCGCCGATGACAAAACTGCCTTCGTGGCGCACCGGCCAGTGCGCCATCAAATCGTGGATCATGCCCGGCGCGGGTTTGCGCCAGTGATGATTTTCCAGATAGCCCTCGATGGTGCCATCGGGGTGATGCGGGCAATACCTGATGTCATCGATGCGCGCGCCCTGCGCCAGCAACTCGGTGCACATCCAGTCGTGCAGCACGTTGACATCGGCCTCGGTGAAGAAGCCGCGTGCGACGCCGGACTGGTTGGTGAAGAAGAACACGAGATAGCCGGCCTCGTTCAGCCGCCGGATCGCCTTGGCCGCATTGGGCATCCAGCGGATGCGATCGCTCGTCCCCATGTAGCCGTCGTCGTGATTGACGACGCCGTCGCGGTCGAGAAAGGCGGCGGGTTTGAGCGCTAGCGTCACGGCGCGACGCTCCCGCTTGCCAGTATGCGCTGCGCGGTTTCGACCACACTGGCCGCGGAGATGTCGCGCATGCAGCGGTGATCGTTCATGGTGCAGACGGTGCGCTGGCACGGCTGGCAGGACAGCTTCGTATCCGTGACCACGGTCGCTGCAAGCCCATTGAGCGGCGCCCACAGATAGGGGCTGGTCGGGCCGAAGATGCCCATGGTCGGCGTGCCGATGGCTGCCGCGATATGCATCAGGCCGGAGTCGTTTGATATGGCGACGCTCGCGGCGGCCATCGCCATGATGCCGTTGCGGAGGTCAGCGCCGGTGAGGTCGCGCACTTCAGGTCCGCCCGCGGCGACGATCTCCTGCGCCAGCGCCTTCTCGCCGGGGCCGCCGACCACCCAGACGTCGAAGCCGCGCTCGACCAGTAGCCGCGCGGCTTCGGGATAGTAGGTCCAGCGCTTGGAGGCGCCGACCGAGCCCGGCCCGAGCGCGACAGCCGGGCGGGTGCCGAGGCCGTTGGCCTGCCGCCAGCTTCTTGCGTCCGCCGCCGGGACTTTCAGCTGCGGCGCCGGCCATTCCGGCGGCAGCGGCGCGCCGTCGGGGAGGGCAAGGGCCGCGTTCTTGTCGATGAAACGGGGCAGGGCCTTTTCGCCCCAGCGCCATTGGTTGATCAGCCCGAACCGGAACTCCCCGACGAAGCCGACCCGCTCACGGATGCCGGCCAGCGCAGGCGCAATGGCGGCCTTCCAGGTCCGCGGCAGCACCAGCGCGGTGCCGTAGCCCCTCCCGCGCAGCTCCGCCGCCAGCGCAAGTTGCTTGCCAAGGGCCAGCCGGCCGCGGGGCAGATCGGCCAGGATGCCTTTGCGGACGCCCGGCATGTAATCGACCAGGGGGGCGCAGAGCGAGGTCGTCAGCATGTCGACCGGCCGGTTCGGCCAGCGTCCCTTGAGCACCCGCACGACCGTGTGGTTACGCACGAAATCGCCGATCCACATGTAGGGAACGATCAGAATCGGCCGGGTGTCCGCCGGATCGGGATGAATTGAACTGTTGTTCATAATTTAGCGCGGGTCGGGCTCCGGTCCTGTCGGTAGCGGCTCCGGCGGAGGACGTAAAGCAGAGGAAAAGCCGGTTCCGATCTTCACCACAGGGGACAAGTCCGGTTGCCCGCCGCACGGGACTGGGGCAAAGGTGCCCCTCGAACCATCAAGGCAGGGACGGGCATGTTGCTGGTGACCGGGGGCGCCGGTTTTATCGGGTCGAATGTCGTGGCCGCGTTGAACGACGCCGGCCGCAGCGACGTCGTGGTCAGCGACTTTCTCGGCCATGACGGCAAGTGGCGCAACCTGGCCAAGCGTCAGCTCGCCGACATCGTGCCGCCGTCGCAGCTTGCGGACTGGCTGAAGGGCCGCAAGCTCGATGCGGTGGTCCATCTCGGCGCGATCTCCGAGACCACGGCGACCGACGGCGATCTCGTCATCGAGACCAATTTCCGCCTCTCGATGCGGCTGCTCGACTGGTGCACGGCCAATGCCGTGCCGTTCATCTATGCCTCTTCGGCGGCGACCTATGGCGACGGCGAGCAGGGCTTTGCCGACGATGCGTCGCTCGCGGCGCTGAAGCAGCTGCGGCCGATGAATCTCTACGGCTGGAGCAAGCACCTGTTCGACATGGCGGTGATCGAGCGTGCCGCGCGCGGTGAAAAAATGCCGCCACAATGGGCCGGGCTGAAGTTCTTCAACGTGTTCGGACCGAACGAGTATCACAAGGGCACGATGATGAGCGTGCTGGCGCGCCGCTTTGCCGACATCAAGGCGGGCAGGCCGGTGCAGCTCTTCAAGTCGCATCGCGCTGGGATCGCCGACGGCGACCAGCGCCGCGACTTCATCTATGTCGACGACGTCGTTCGCGTCATGATGTGGCTGCTGGCGACGCCAAAAGTTTCCGGTCTGTTCAATGTCGGAACCGGCGCTGCGCGCAGCTTCAAGGACATGATGCTGGCGGCCTACAGCGCGCTCGGCGCGTCGCCGAACATCCAGTATATCGACATGCCCGCACAGATTCGCGGCAGCTACCAGTATTTCACCGAGAGCAAGGTCGATCGGCTGCGCGGCGCGGGTTACAATGGCGGTTTCACCGCCCTGGAAGACGCGGTGGGTCTGTACGTCAAAGGCTTCCTCGATTGCGCCGACCGCTTCCGCTGAGCGGCGCCTAAGGATGTAACGAGTACCGATGTTCGATTTCGACACTCTCGCGCAAGCGTTCGGCCGGCAGACGGTGCTCTGCATCGGCGATCTCATGCTCGACGAGTTCGTCTATGGCGAGGTGTCGCGGATTTCGCCGGAGGCGCCGGCGCCCGTGATCGCGGCCCAGCGCAGCGAGATCAATATCGGCGGCGCCGGCAATGTCGCGCGCAATATCGCCTCGCTTGGCGGACAGTGCATCTTCACCGGCCTGATCGGCGAGGACGAAGTGGGCGTGCGGCTGGCGGTTACGCTGCAGCAGGAGCCGGGGATCGAGAGCGTGCTGGTGCACGATCCGGCGCGGCCGACCACGCGCAAGGTGCGCTTCGTCTCCGAACATTTCTCCACCCACATGCTGCGGGCCGACTGGGAGCTGGCGCAGCCCGCGTCCGGCGAAATCGAGCAGAAGCTGATCGATGCCGTGCTGCCGAACATTGCGCGATCGGACATCGTGCTGCTGTCGGACTATGCCAAGGGCGTGCTGACCGCGCGCGTGATCCGCAACGTGATCGATGCGACGAAGAAGCTCGGCAAGCGGGTGATCGTCGATCCCAAGAGCGCCAATCTTGCGATCTATCGCGGCGCCACGCTGCTCACGCCGAACCGCAAGGAATTCGCCGAGGCCACCCGCAGCCGCGCCGACAGCGATGCGTCGATTGCCGAAGCCGCGCGCGATGCGATGTATCTCGCCGATTGCGAGGCGATGCTGGTGACGCAGAGCGAACACGGCATGACGCTGGTGACGCGCGCGGGCGAAGCCATCCATGTGCCGGCGCTGCCGGTGAAAGTGCGCGACGTCTCCGGCGCTGGCGACACGGTTGCGGCTGCGCTAGCGCTTTCGCTCGCCGCCGGCGCCGACTGGGAGGCCGCGCTGCGGGTCGCGAACGCGGCGGCCGCGGTCGCGACC
>JAKFVP010000521.1:18656-24865 GCA_021732175.1 Bradyrhizobium sp. | reverse complement strand
CGAAGTGGGTGTTCACCCCGACCGAGCTCTACGAGGACACGATCGTCGCCGCGATCGACGCGTCCGAGACCTCTATCGACGCCGCCGCGTTCGTGCTCGAGTCCCGCAAGATCGCGGACGCGCTCGCCGATCTGCACCGGCAGAACGTCGTGCATCACGACATGAAGCCGAGCAGCGTGATGTTCCGCGAGAGCGGCGAAGTGGTGCTGATCGACTACGGCCTGTCGCATCACAACCAGCTGCCTGATCTCTTGCAGGAAGAATTCCGCGTGCCCTACGGCACCGCGCCCTATATGGCGCCGGAGCGCCTTGCGGGCGTGCGCGACGATCCGCGCAGCGACCTGTTTTCGCTCGGTGTGCTCTTGTATTTCTTCACCACCGGCGAGCGGCCGTTCGGCGAGGGCGAAACCATGCGCGCGGTGCGGCGCCGGCTGTGGCGCGACCCGTATCCGCCGCGACACCTCAAGGCCGACTATCCGCCCTGGCTGCAGGAGGTCGTGCTGCGGTGCCTGGAGATCGAGCCGGCCTGGCGCTATCCGACGGCGGCGCAGCTCGCCTTCGATCTCGGCAATCCCGGCCAGGTCAGGCTCACCGTTCGCTCGGAAAGGCTCGCGCGCGATCCGCTCACCACGGTGTGGCGGCGGCGCTTCAACCGCGGCGCGATGCTGCCGCAGCCGAAATCCGATGTCGCAGCCCAGCTTGATTCCAGCCCGATCGTCGTCGTCGCCATCGACATGACGGAAGACGATACAGCGTTGCACGATACGCTGCGCGTCACCGCCCGCCAGGTGCTGGCGACCCTGCCGTCGGCGCGGCTCGCCTGCCTCAACGTGCTGAAGCTCAACCGCCTCACCGTCGACCGCACGCTCGACGAGGAGGGTCGCAACAAGCATATCGACCGCATGGTCGCGTTGCAGCATTGGGCGCAGCCGCTGAAGCTCGAAGAGGGCAGGTTGACGGTGCATGTGCTGGAGGCGTTCGATCCTGCCGACGCCATCCTCGAATTCGCCCGCATCAACCATGTCGATCACATCGTGATCGGGGCGCGGCAGAATTCCTTCGCGCGCTCGATCCTGGGCGGCGTGTCGTCCAAGGTGGCGGGCGAAGCGCCTTGCACGGTGACGGTGGTGCGTCCGCCGCGAAGCGCAGGGCAACAACCAGAAGCCTAGAACCGTAGGGCGGATTAGCGTAAGCGTAATCCGCCGCCGCAAAGGCGGATCACGTGAGATCGCCCGTCATGAGTCGCTTCTGGAGTCCCGTCGTCCACACCCTTTCGCCCTATGTGCCCGGCGAGCAGCCGAAGCAGGGCGGCCTCGTCAAGCTCAATACCAACGAGAATCCCTATCCGCCGTCGCCGCGCGCGCTGGCGGCGATCGCCGCCAGTTTCGATCGCCTGCGGCTCTATCCCGATCCCGGCGCCACCGCGCTGCGCGAGGCGATCGCGACCCGTTACGGCGTTGCGCCCGATCAGGTGTTTTGCGGCAACGGCTCGGACGAAATTCTCGCCCACACCTTTCAGGCGCTGCTGCAGCACGATGCGCCGCTGCTCTATCCGGACATCACCTACAGTTTCTATCCCGTCTATTGCGGCCTCTATGGCATCAAATACGAGCAGGTGCCCCTCGATGCTGCGATGCGCGTGCAGCTTGCCGATTACCGGCGGCCGTCAAGCGCCATCCTGCTGGCCAATCCGAATGCGCCGACCGGCGTTGCGTTGCCGCGTGCCGCGATCGAAGAACTGGTGGCCGAGCGTCTGGACCGGCTGGTGGTGGTCGATGAGGCCTATGTCGACTTCGGCGCGGAGAGCGCCTTGCCGCTGGTGCCGCGCCATGACAATCTGCTTGTCATTCAGACGCTGTCCAAATCGCGTGCACTGGCGGGCCTGCGGGTCGGCTTCGCCATCGGACAACGGCCATTGATCGACGCGCTGGAGCGAGTGAAGGACAGTTTCAACTCCTATCCGCTCGATGGCCTCGCCATTGCGGGAGCGACCGCAGCAATCGCCGACGATGCGTGGTTCGAGGAGACGCGCCGGCGCATCATGGCGAGCCGCGAAAGGCTGGTTCGAGATCTTTCCGCACTCGGCTTCGAGGTGCTGCCGTCGGCGGCGAATTTCGTCTTCGCGCGTCATCCGCGCCGCCGTGGCGCAGAACTCGCGGCTGGCCTCCGCGAGCGCGGCGTGCTGGTGCGGCATTTCAGCAAGCCGCGCATCGAGGATTTTCTGCGCATTACCGTCGGCACCGACGAGGAATGCAGCCGCCTGATCGCTCTGGCGCGCGACCTGGTGTGATCGTTAGCGTTTTGGCTTGCCGGATACGTTCAGCGCCACCGCCTCGCGGATCAGCGCCTTGAACGCCTTTTCGTTGATCTTGCCACCCTCGGCAATATCGATGGCGCGCCGCATATTGCCTTCGAGGCTGGCGTTGAAGAGCTTGGCGGGATCGCTCAGCGAGGCGCCCTTGGCGAAGGTCAGCTTCACGGCGGCCTTGTACGTCTCGCCGGTGCAGATGATGCCGGCATGCTCCCAGACGGGAACGCCCAGCATGTTGTTGGAGGGCTTTCGCCACTTCACCTCTTCGACCACATCAGGGTCGGCGTCCCTGATCAGCGCGCGGATTCGGGCGAGAACCTCGCCGCGCCAGTCGCCGAGTTTCCTGATCCGCGCATCGATCAGCCGGGCAGGGGAGTCTCCGCCGTTGCTCGCTGCGCTCTTCTTGGTGGCCGCTTTCTTCATGTCGCCGTCATTCCCATCACATGCGTTCGCCGGGCAACCGGCTGGCTTGTTTCACCCAGTCCGCGAATTGCTTCTCGTCGAACTGGCCCTCGTGGATGTCGAGATACCGTACTTCTTTTTGTTTGGACTCACCTGTTGGGAGAGGGCGCAGCGAGGTGCCGCGGAAGAACGTCACCTTGACGTACTTCGCAAAGCAATGAAAGCTTAGGAACCAGCTGCCTTCCTCGACGCCGTAGAACGGCGAGTTCCACTTCACCGCCTTTTGCAGGCGGGGGACGGTGCGGACGACGAGCGCATCGAGGCGCTCGCCGATCTCGCGCTTCCAGCCCGGCATGGCCGCGATATAGGCCTGCACCGGCGCATCGCCATGGGCTTGGGCGATTTGCGGATTGCCGCCGGAGAGCAGGGTTGGCTTCTTCGCGCCGGTTCGTTTGACCGCGAATTTTTTCGCCACCTTGGTCATTGCGTGCGCAGCTTGCCCATGTATGGCAGCGCGAACATGTAGAGGCCGCTGATCGACAGCAGGATCAGCGGGGCCAGCGCCAGCAGGCCGACCCACACTTCTTGCTTGCCTATCGTCATCGCGACGACGTTGGCGACCACGGCGAGCGTAAAGGAAATCGACAGCCAGCGGTGGACTTGGCGGATCAACTTGTTCCAGTTCATGGGATACTCCTTGTAAAAGCGCGCCGTCAGTCGGTGCGCGCCAACACCTGATCGAGCTTCTCGAAGAACTGCTTCCACCCGGCATGCGCGCCGCCAAAGGCCTGCTTCTGATCGGGGCGGAATCCGGTCTGCTCCATGCGCAGCCGCGTTCCCGTTGCCGTCGGCGTCAGCGTGAACGTCACCACGCTTTCGAGGTTAAAGGCGGCATCGTCGTGCCGGAAATTCCAGGTGTAGGACAATTCCCGCTGCGGCTCGACGACGAGAACCTCGCAATCGAGCACGCCGCCCCACTCGCCGCGCAAGTTGAAGCGATGACCGATCTCCGGCTTGAAGTCGTTCTTCATCAGCCACTCCTCCATCAGATGCGGCTGCGTCAGCGCACGCCAGAGTTTTTCGGGCGGGTGGGCGATGTCACGTTCGACGACGACGGTACGCCTTTCAATGGCGGCGGTGTTCATTGGTCCATCCTTTTCAAGAGGTCTTCGAGGTCGTCGAACCGCTTCTGCCAGAAGCCGGTGAGTTGGCTGGTCCAGTCGATCAGCGGCGCCAGCGCCGAGAGCTGCGCGCTGTAATGCGTCTGCCGGCCTTCGTGACGGTCGCGCACGAGCCCGGCCTGCTTCAGCACGCCGAGATGCTTTGAGACCGCCGGCTGCGAGATTCCGGCCCGCGCGGTGAGGGCCCCGACGGTCTGCTCGCCGTCGCGGCACAGCCGCTCGAAAATCGCCCGCCTGGAGGGGTCGGCGAGTGTGCGGAACAGCACATCGTGAGTCCTGGACATCTGCTATCGATAACCCGTTGGTTATGAATAGAACGTATAACTATTCAGTTATGGATTAGTCAAGCCGGAACTTGCGGGTTCCGGCAAAGACGTCAGCTCATTTCAATCGCTTTCGCCAAAGGACTTTTGACATGTTTGATCCCCTCAAATTTCTCACCCGCATCGGCAAGTTCTTCCTGATCCCGATCGGCATTTCACTCCTGCTCTGCACCGTCTGGTCGGGGTGGTCCACGCAGACGTGGATCGACCGCACCGACGAAGTGGAGGGCACGGTGATCGAGATGGTCCGCATTCGCGACCGCGACGACGGCGGCTACATGTATGCGCCCCTGGTTCGCTTCGAGACCATCGACGGCCGCACCGTCGAATTCCAATCCACCCTGCGCAGCAATCCGCCGGGCTACCGCACCGGCCAGACCGTTTCGGTCCTCTATGATCCCGACGACCCGCAATCGGCGGCGATCCGCGGCGTGTTTTCGCTCTGGCTGACGTCGATCGTTCTCGGCTTCATCGGATCGGTGTTCCTGGTTGTCGGGACCGCGATGATCGCGATCTGCAGCCGTGTCAGGAAATTCTTTGCGCGGTCCGGCGTCGCGGTCGGCTTGGTCGCCAGCCCGCCACCGTTGCCGCACTAAGCGAGGGCAGGGCGGCGAGCTACTCCAGCGTGACGTTCGCGGCCTTGGCGACTTCGCCCCAGGCCTTGAGGTCCGCCTTGATGCGATCGGTAAACTCGGCCGGCGTGCTGCTCGCCGCATCGGTGGCCAGCACGCGCAGCCGTTGGCGGATTTCGCCGTCCTGCATCGCGGCTTTCGCTTCGGCCTCGAGCCTGCTGACGATCTCCTTGGGCGTGCCCTTGGGCACAAAGAGCCCGGTCCAGAACACCGCTTCGGCGCCGGTGATGCCGGCTTCGGCCATGGTCGGCACGTCCTGCAGTTCCGGCAGCCGCTGCGTCGAGGTGACGGCGAGCGCGCGCAGCTTGCCGTCCTTCAGCATCGGGATCGCCGGCAATGTATCGGTCATCGCCGTCGTCACCTGATTGCCCAGGACAGCTACGACAACGTCGTTGGTGCCGCGATAGGAAACCTTCTGTATCGAAGCGCCGGTGCGCAGCTTCAACAGCTCCGTCGCCAGGGTGAAGGTCGGTGACGCGCTCCCATAGTTGGAAGCCGCAGGGTTGGCCTTCGACCAGACGACAAAGTCCTTCAGCGTCTTGTGTGGCGATTCCGCATTGACCAGCAGCACGAGCGGGAACGTGCCGAGGATGCTGACCGGCTCGAAATCGGCCAGCGTGTCATAGGTTGCAGGCGCGCCGATTGCGGGCCCGACCACCATGGCGCCGCTGGCGCCGACCAGCAGCGTATAGCCGTCGGCCGGCTGGCTCTTCACAAACGCCGCCGCGACCGCGCCGCCGGCGCCCGGCTTGTTCTCGACAACGGCAGGCTGGCCCAGCGATTTGCTCAGCTTCTCCGCCAGGAGCCGCGCCACGATGTCGTTGCTTCCGCCCGGCGCGAAGCCGACCACGATGCGGAGCGGACGGTTGGGCCAGCCATCGGTCTGCGCTGAAGCAATCGGAGACGACAATGTCGCAACAATAGCCAGAACGGCTGATTTCAGCAGCCACAAATGTGCGCGAATTCCCATGATCACTTCTCACTGCGGTTCGAATTTGGCGGCACTCAGCAGCGCAGCATTGCGCGCGATGTCGCTGGTAATGAGGGCGGCGAATTCATCCGGCGTGCCTGACGAAACCGGCTCGAAGCCGAGCGTGGCGAGCTTCTCGACCACCGCGGGCTCGCGCATGGATTCGAGCATGATAGCGTTGACCCGCGTGACGATTTCCTTTGGCAGGCCTTTCGGTCCCCACAGCCCGTACCAGGAGGAGAATTCGAGGCCGGGCAATCCGCTTTCGGCGGCCGTCGGCACGTCGGGAAGCACGGAAGTGCGTTTGCTGCTCGCCACCGCAAGCGCCTTGAGCTGTCCGCCGTTCACAAGCGGCAGCGCCGTGATCATGGGGTCGATCATCAACTGCAC
>JAKFVP010000521.1:0-18646 GCA_021732175.1 Bradyrhizobium sp. | reverse complement strand
GGTCAGCGCCGGCGCCGAGCCGCGATAGGGGATGATCTGCAGATTGAGTTTCGTGAGCCGGTTGAACTCGAGCACCGCCAGATGATTGGGCGATCCCAGCGCGGACACGCCGAAGCGGAAATCGTCCGGCTTGCTGCGGATCGCCGGCAGCGCGTCCGCAAGCGTCTTGCCGGGCACGGCGGCAGGATTGGCGAGCACGATCAGCGGGCCTTCGCCGTAACGAACGATCGCCGTGAAGTCGCCAACGGGATCGTAGGGCACCGCCTTCACCACCAGCCGGCCGAGAACGTGAACGACGGGCGCGGCAAGGAAAGTGTATCCATCGGGCGGCGACTGCCGCACCGTTTCGGCGCCGATGGTGCCGCTGGCGCCGGAGCGGTTCTCCACGACGACGCTGACGCCGAGTTTTTCCCCGAGCTTCTGTGCGGCGAGGCGCCCCATGAAGTCTGCCGGTCCACCGGCGGGATAGGGCACGACCACGCGAATGTTTCGCGACGGCCAGTCTTGCGCCGCTGCGGGCGCGGCAAGGAGCACGCTTGCCAGCACTGCCAGCCAACGCATCGTCACCTCCGAGAGCATTTTTCCCGCCTTCTTTTTGGAGCGGGGTCAGTGGCCTTTAGAGTAATTTGGGATGACCGTCCACCCAAAATGAAATATATGTCCGTCTAGCGGACAGGCCTTTGGTCGCGTCCGAAACACCGTGCCACGGACGGGACGAATTTTCATGGATGCAGATGACGGCGGAACAAAAGGCGAGGGCTCCACGGTCCGCGCAGTCGATCGTGCGATTGCGATCCTGCAGTGTTTTACTGCGGACAAGCCGGCGCTGAGCGTGATCGATATCCAGCGCCGCGTGGGCCTCAGCCGGCCGACGCTGTACCGCCTGTTGCAGACGCTGGCGGCAACCGGCCTCGTCAAGGCCGAGGGCGATCCGCAGCGCTTTCGCCTTTCGCATGGCGTGATGGAACTCGCCCATGTCTGGCTCGCCGGACTGAACAAGGTCGATGTCGCCCGGCCGATTCTCGAAGCGTTGCGCGAGGCTACCAGCGAGACGGCGGCGCTGTTCGTGCTGCGCGAGCAAAAGCGCATCTGCGTGCTGGAGCTGGAGAGCCATCATGCGCTCACCATCGCGCGCGGCGTCGGTGACACCGGCGACATCACATTAGGGGCGAGCGGCAAGGCGATCCTGGCCTATCTCGATGATAACAGGCGCGACGCCATCCTCGACAAGGTCACCAACAAGGCGCGCCGCGCCGAGCTGATCAAGGCGCTCGATGTCGTCCGCAGCCGCGGCTTTGCGACCAGCCATGGCGAAGTGATTGTCGGCGCCATCGCTTTTTCCGCACCAACGTTCAACCACAACGGCGAGGTCGCCGGCTGCGTCGGCGTGTTCGGCCCGCAGGCGCGGGTGAAGGACAGCGACATGCCGCGTTTCGGCGCACTGGTCATGCAGGCCGCGAACGCGATCTCGCTGCAATCGGGCTACCGCGCGTCGCCCGATGCCCGCGCCAAGCCCGTGAAATCCCGCCGCGCGTGAGATGCGGCGCTAGAGCGGAACGAATCGAAGTCGGATCGATGTCTCCATTCGTCATTGCGAGCGAAGCGAAGCAATCCAGCTTTGCTGCAAAAAGGAAGCTGGATTGCTTCGTCGCTTGCGCTCCTCGCAATGACGATCAGTGGTCGCACTAAAGTCGTCGTGCTTCAGAAGCGCTGCACCAGAAAATCGTCGGTGAACTCGCCGAGCGAAATTTTTACGGGGATCTCGCCCTCGACGCCGAGCTCGATGATGTCGGAGCCCGATTTCTGCGGCGCAGGGATCAGCACCTCGATCCGCTCGGCGATCTTCTCCGCTTGCCAGCCGTTCAGGCCCCAGCGAAATCCATTCCCATCGGGCCGCATGCCGAAATCGCCATCTTCGATGGGTACAAGATGCAGCGTCGTGCGCGATCGCGCACCGCTGAGCTGCTGCTTCAGGTCGAGCCGGCGCGGCGCTTCGGCAAACGAACGCAGCACGGCGGCTAGTTCGGCGAGATCCTGCTTCTCGCCGAGAAACAGGAAGAGGGGATTGAAGTCACTCGGCAAATGATCGAACCGCAGCATGGGCATCCCGTCAGCTTCGGTTCAGGAGTTTTACGATGTCCTGCGCGTGGCACAGTTCCACCGCGCCGGCATCGCCGGGGCTATCGGGGACTTCAATCAGCTTGGCTTCGACCCACTGTCCGTCGCCCATGTTCTCGGTCACCTCGGCGACGATTCCCTTCTGCAACAGCAGGCGGTCGCCGGGCTTCAGGGTCATCAAATCGATCATGGCTGTCTGCTCAGAAGAAGGTGCTGAGATTCTTGGCCAGCAGCACGTTCTGGTCCAGCAGAATCTCGCGCCGCGCGATCTTCCAGCCGTCGGCCGTCTTGCGGATCAGGTCAGTGCGCTTGCCGACGAACGTGTAGGTCTCGTATTCGATGCGGTTCTGATAGACGAGGAAGCGGCAGCGCAGTTCGACCTCGCGCGGCTCGTTGACATCGGGCGTCACGCGCGTGATCTGCACATTGCTGATCATGTGGGTGACGCGCGAGAGCGGCTCCTCGGCGTAGTGCACGCCGGTGAGGATCTGGTCGACGCGCTTGGTCAACGTCCACTTGTCCTCGTCGAACCAGCTGATCCCGGCGCCCTGGCGCGTGTTCTCGCGCTCGGTATGCTGGCCGAATTTTACGTTGCGGCGGATCGGCATGAAATAGGTGATGTCGTCGGCCAGAAGATTCAGCCAGTCGCGAAACCTCCGTTCGTCGAGCAGGTCTGCCTCGGCATAGAGGAAATCCTCCATGTCGGCCTTGAGGCGATAATAGGCGTCGTTGCGCGGGAGAAGGGTCTTCTGCGGCGCCTCGGCCGCGAGCGGTTCGGCGCTCATGCTTTTCCTCCCTGGGTAGATTGTGCCGCGGGTTTTGCCGGCACCGGGCCGCCTTGCTGCGCGAAGCAGCCGACATCGATCACCGTTCCCGAGATGGCCTCCGCTTCCGGCGAGATCAGGAACGCAATGGCGTTCGCAATGTCATCGCCGGTGGCGGCACGGCCCGCGGCCGTCGCGCCCTGGCTGAGCCGCGCACGATCGCCGCCGACGCGGCCGAGACTCATGCCTGACACGATGCCGCCGCCGCCGGGCACCACCGTATTGACGCGGATGCGCTGGTGCAGGAAGTCGTAGGCCATCGCCGCTGACAGCGCGAACACGCCGCCCTTGCTGGCGGCATAGGCGGCCATGTTGGGCTTGCCCCAACCGGCGCCGGAGCCGACATTGACGATGGCGCCGCCGCCGGCGCGGATCATGTGCGGGATCACGGCGCGGCTCGTGAGATACGGTCCCTTCAGATTGACCGCCATGATGCGATCGAAGGTCGCTTCGTTGGTATCGAGCACGGTGCCGAGCGGGCCGATCGCGGCGTTGTTGACGAGCGCATCGATATGGCCATGACGCTGCAAGGTCGCCTCGACGACGCGCGCGACCTCGGCGGCGTTGGAGACATCGGCTTCCATCAAATCGGCCTTCAGGCCGCGCTCATTCAATTCCGTGGCAAGCGAGGGAATTCCGGCGGCGGCGATGCTCGACATCTGCGGCGCTTCCAGCCCAAAGGCCGTCACCGCATGTCCGAGCGACGCAAGACGCAGCGTGATGGCGCGGCCGATCCCGAACGTGCCGCCACTGACAATGACAACGCGCGGCGTACTCACTCCGCGGCCCTCTGCGTCACGCCGTCCTTGCCGAGCAATTCGTCCCAGCCGCCGCCGCCCATATAGGATTTCCAGCGCCGGTAATAGCCGCGCGCGATCTCTTCCGTGACCTGCACGCTGACGGTGCCGCCGAGCGTCGCGTGCTCGCGTGTCCAGGCGCCCAGCGACTGCTGGTAATTGAAGGGATAGCGCCGCGCCACGGTGCCAACGCTGGCGGACGTCGCATAGAGCCAGTTCTCCATGTCGTCCTGCTCGGTCATTCCGGCAGGTCCGGAATAGCGCATGTAGTAGCGGCGCAGATAATCCTTCACCTCCTTCGGCGCGTCGGCGTCGACCAGGAAGAAGCGCCAGCCTTCGGTCGAGGTCGGCGAGTGCGGATGCCAGGCGCAGAGGCCGCGCGGCTGCCGCCCGTGATAGGACGTGTTGGGGAAGATGGTGCCGACGAACGGCATCAGCCGCGCCTGTTCGCCGAGCCGGCGCTTGCGTTCCTCGTAGCAGTGGCGGAAATACTTTTCGAGCACGGGCTGGTCGAGGAAGGAGTCGACATATTCGTTGTTCTCCGGCTGGATCGCGCTGTGCACGCCGTGGCCTTCCGGAAAGCTGATCCAGACATGCTGCGCATGTTCCAGTTCGTTGTCGCGGCGTCCCTTCTTGCCGGATGCGGCGGAGGGACCGATGCCGATCAGATCGACCGAGCGGTGGCTCGGGTTGTGATAGGTGTCGCCGAGGAAATTCTCGGCGGCGAATTTCCAGTTGGACGGAAAGACCCATTTGTGCACGCCGATCACTTCGGAGCCGCCCTCGCGGCCGTCGCGGCAATCCAGCGCCTGGTCGAGATGGATCTTGGCATCGCCGAGATAGGTGAGGAACTCGGGCGCGTTCCTGTCCCAGGTCGCCCAGACCGTGCCCTTGTAGATCGCAAGCTTCGCCACCGACACCAGCGAGTTGGCGTCGCGGTCGAGATTGCCGTCATAGAGCGAGCGATATTGCGGCACGCCCTGCAGCTTGCCGTCGGTGGTGTAGGTCCAGCTGTGGTAGGGGCAGGTGAAGATCGAGGTGTTGCCCTGCTCGTAGCGGCACACCTTCATGCCGCGGTGCCGGCACGAATTGAGAAAGGCGTGGACGATGCCGGCCTTGTCGCGGCAGAGGATGACGGACTCTTCGCCCATCCGCGTGGTGTAGAAGTCGCCGGGATTGGGAATCAGGCTTTCGTGGCCGATGAACAGCCAGGCGCGGGTGAAGACCTTGTCGAGTTCCTCCCTGTAGAGATCGGGGTCGACGAAGATCTCGCGGCTGATGAAGCCCTGCTCGGTGTCGACGAGTTTTGCGACGTCATCGAAACGGCTTTTCACTGCCATCGGTGTTCTCCGCCCTGAGCATTTGTTTCGAAGACCGGCCGGTGGTGGCTGTTGCGCCATCCTGACCGCGATCTTCCATATGTCCATACAGTGGACATCGTTATCAAATTATTTTCTCGCTGCCGTTCGCTGTCAAGGGCAGCGGGGGACGCGCGCTGCGGAGCAGCCCCGACGAAAACGCGCTACTCGCGCCCTCACGAGAAGAATTCGAGTGTGATTTCAGCGTGGGAATGGGAACAGCCGCGGCGCGGGGAGTTGCGCCGATCGCCGACGTCAGGACCGCCGCTTCGCCTTCTTGCGTTCGCGGCGCGGCTGTTCGAGGCGCACCTTCGACAGATCCCGCTGCATCTCGTTGAGATAATGCGCGAGCGCGACGCGGTCGTCGAACTTGAAGCCGTTCATGGCCTGATCGTAGAACTGAAAAATGCGCTGGCGCAGGTCCGCCCAGAACGCAAAGCCCTCGCGGGTCAGCTTGACCATGCGCGCCCGCTTGTCGCCGGGGTCGGTGACGCGCTCGACGAGGCCGTCGCGTTCGAGCCGCTTCAGCACGCCATCGAGATTCTGCCTGGAGACGACGAGGAAGTCGGCCAGCGTGCCGACCGACATGCCGTAGGTCGGCAGCGGATCGGACAGCGCACCGAGCACCGCCCATTGCACCGTCGTCACCCCCAGTTCCTTCACCGCCTGCTTCTGCAGGGTGTTGGCGACCTGGAACAGGCGGAAGAAGATGCGGTTGTTGAGATGGTCGGCAACGCGGTCGGGCTTGTCAGGCGCAGCGGTGCCGGTCTCGTGAAGGGAAACCGCGCCGCTGTCCTTTCGCGAAAGAGGTGCCATATCTGACTGCGTTCCCAAGTATCCTCCACGAAACAGCACGGGATCGGCCCGAAGGCAATACGGGCCGATTCCGTCCCTTACCGGAATTTCGGCTTGCGCTTCTCCAGGAACGCCTTGACGCCTTCGCGCGATTCCTCGGTCTGGTAGAACAGGCTCAACGCCTGCATGCCCATTGCCGAGATGCCGCGGATCGAATCGGAATCCTGGTTGAACGAGCGCTTGGCGATCGCAATCGCCGTCGGGCTCAGCGCCGCGATTTCCGCGCACCAGCGCTCGACTTCGGCATCGAGCTCCGCCGGCTCGACGACGGCATTGACCAGCCCCATCTCCAGCGCCTGCTGCGCGCTGTAGCGCCGGCACAGCATCCAGATCTCGCGCGCCTTCTTCTCGCCGACGACGCGCCCCAAGAGCGCGGTGCCGAAGCCGGGATCGACCGAGCCGACCTTCGGGCCGACCTGGCCGAACACGGCCGAGGACGACGCGATGGCGAGATCGCAGCAGGTGACCAGCACGTTGCCGCCGCCGATCGCAAAGCCGTTGACGCGCGCGATCACCGGTTTCGGCACGTCGCGGATGATGGACTGCAGTTCCTCGACCGGCAGCCCGATGATGCCGCGCCCGTCGTAGGCGCCGTCATGCGCCGACTGGTCGCCGCCGGTGCAGAACGCCTTTGTGCCGGCGCCGGTCAGCACGATCGCGGCGATCGACTTGTCCCATCCCGCCTTGTTGAAGGCGTTGATCAGCTCCTCGCAGGTCTGGCCGCGGAACGCATTGTACTTGTCGGGCCGGTTGATGGTGATCCAGGCCGCGGGGCCGCGCAAATCGTAGGTGATGTCGCTGTATTGCACCTGGCTCTCCTTATCCGTTCATCGTGAGACCGCCGGAGACGCTGATCACCTGGCCGGTCATGAAATTGGCGTCGTCGCTGGAAAGGAAGGCGACAAGGCCGGGGATGTCGTCGGGCTGGCCCAGCCGCTTCAGCGGGATCGCGCGTTTCAGCCCGTCATAAATCTTCTGCCCGTACTCGCCGTCGCCGACAAAGGAGCGCAGCAGCGCGGTGTCGGTGGGGCCGGGGCAGACCACGTTGACCCTGACATTGTCGCGCGCGCATTCCCGCGCCATCGTCTTGGAGAAGGCGATGATGCCGCCCTTGCAGGCTGAATAGACCGCTTCGCCCGACGAGCCGACCCGTCCGGCATCGGAGGCGATGTTGACGACCTTGCCGCCGCCGGCGGCGATCAGATGGGGCAGGGCGGCCTTGTGCAGATTGAGCGGCCCGCGCAGGTTGATCGCGATGATCTTGTCCCAGAGATCAGGCTCGGTCTGCAGGAACGGTTTTGCAACGTCCCACCCGGCATTGTTGACGAGGATGTCGAGCTTGCCGAACTTTCCGGCGCCGCGGTCGACGGCTTCCTTTACGCCCGCATAATCGGAGATATCGGCGGCGACACACAACAGCCGCGTCTCGTCCGCGCCGAGATCGGCGGCAAGCTGCTTCAGCGCTTCGGCGTTGACGTCGAGTGCGATGATGCTGGCCTCTTCGTCGAGGAAACGGCGGCAGATCGCTCGGCCGATACCGCCGGCGGCGCCTGTGACGATCGCAACGCGACCTTTGAGGCCTCTCATGCTGCTCCCCCCTTGCGTCTTTTGTTGGATCCCCCGCGGTCGATGCGGCGTCGCCGCTCATAGGCCGCCTTAAATAATATGTCAATATGTTTATATATCGGGTCGGGTAGGCCGCCGGTCTCGACGGAGAACTCGCCATGACGCGAGGAAAACTGACGCGGACGCGGCCCGAAATAGCCGCAGCTACGCCAGCTTAGGACAACATATTGCAATTAAGGCTAGGCCGGGGTCGGCGGGCTCAGGCGGGCCTCGTCATTGCGGGGAGCAACGGAAGCAATCGCTCGCAACGACGGCGGTGAGACCGGCGACCGCTTCTAGCGGCGCCAGCCGGCCGCCAGAACAAGTCCCGCGATGAACGCGACGCTCAGCATCGTCAGCGGCTGCGCGCGCGTGATTTCCGCCAGCACGTCGGGAAAGCGCGGTGGCGAGACCACGACATAGGGTTTTCCGGTGTCGTCAGGGACTGTCGTGCCGGGAGGCGTATGGCTGTTCATTAGGGACAACTCGCAGAATCGGCTAGGGCATCAACCGGGACCGGCGGCGCTTGTTCCATTTCCGGGGGAACATATTGCCTGCAGCGCAGTCATTCCCTGCACAACATCTGGGTTTGAAGGGCTGCCCCCGGCCCGCTAGTGAAGCTGATGCTGGTTTACGTTCAGGTACTGAGATTTCTTGCGGCTTTTGCGGTTGTTGCCTTCCACGCCTGGGGCGTTGCGCCCGAGGGATACAAGGTTCCCGACGGCGCCGTCTCCTTTGTCCTCGCGCATGGCGGCCACGGCGTCGACCTGTTCTTCGTCATCTCCGGCTTCATCATCTTCTATGCGACGCAGCGCGCGCCCCTGACGGCCGGTGACTTCCTGCGCCGCCGCCTCGAGCGCATCGTGCCGCTCTATTTCCTGGTGACGCTGCTCGGGCTGACCTTGCCGGACATTTTCGGTACGCCGGGCTGGCTGACGTGGCGCCACGTCCTGAAATCGCTGGCGTTCATTTCCTTCACCGACGGCGAGATGCCGGTGGTCTATGTCGGCTGGTCGCTTGAATACGAGATGTACTTCTATCTCGCCGCGGCGCTGCTGATGGCGCTGACCGGACATGTCTGGCGTAACATCGTCGTGCTGTTCTCGGCGCTTGTCATTATCGGGCAGGGGCCGGGCGTCGCGGCCGCCGCGGGGCCTTACGCGTTCTTCGCCGACCCGCTGATCCTGGAATTTGTTCTCGGCGTCATCGTCGGCATGGCCTTCGTTGGCGGACGCGTCGAGTGGGCAGCGCTCGCCGCAGCGGGCTGCGCGGCCGGCGTCGTGCTGGCGACGGATCCGTCAAGCCGCGTCATCGTATCAGGCATTCCCTCGGCGATCCTCATTGCTGCCGCGGCCTTTGCCAGCGGCAAGCGCATCGCGCTGTCATGGTTCGAGCGCGCGCTGGCCCGCCTTGGCGATGCCTCCTATTCGATCTATCTCGCGCAGGTGAACACGGTGTGGCTCGCGACCATGGCGCTGGTGGCGCTGGTCCCCGGCATTCCGCCGTTGCTGCTGGTGTTCGCCGTCAGCAGCATCGTTACCGCGCTTGGCCTCGCGCTCAACATCTTCATCGAACGGCCGGCGCTGCAACTGGTGCGACGGCTCGATTGGTCCCGGCCCGATCGCGGCCCGACCGCCGCCGCGGCCGATTCCGCTCTGGCTCCGGCCACCGTCTCAGCGTGGCGGCAACGACGCGCGGATGCGATCCGGAAAATCCGGTGAGCCGTCGGCGGCCTGCGCTGCCGGATTGATCAGCGAGCGCTGCCGCAATTCGTCGAACGACCGGTCGGTGTTGATCCGGCCCGAATGATAGAGATAGCTGTCGATCAGGCCGTTCAGCAGATGACGGAAGTCGAACCTGCCTTTACGGCCGGCCGCGTTGGCATAGCGCACGATGTTGATGGTGCAGCTGTTGGTCAGCAGATGATAGAATTCGGGGTGATCGGCGAGCTGGTTGATCCGCTCCAGATAGACCAGCAGCAGGCGGCGCGCATCGTCGGCCGAGGAATTGAGGCGATAAAGAAACGTCGGCTCGCCGCGATGGTTGGTTCGCACGCCCACGAGGTCGCGTTCGGTCCCCACCACATAGATCAGCTCGAACTGCTTGAACATGGAGGCGATCGGAGCAAATCCTTCGCCGACTTCCGGACGCGTCTCGATCGAGATGGTCAGCGGCGGCCCGTCGTCGAACATGAAGCTGAGGAAGGTGTGTCCGACCGGCCCTTCCAGAAAATACGACACGTAGAAATCGATCGCCTTGAGGTGCGACAGCCGCACCTCGCGTTCTTCGTAGCGCACCGTGAAATCGTCGCGCGAGCGATAGTCGAAATCGCGCACGCCGGTGAGGCGCACGCGGTCACCGTCGATGAAGACCCGCGGCATCACCGCGACTTCCGGACGCCAGTTACGATCGTGGGAAGGAGGAATGGCGATCCACCAGCCGACCACGCCAAGAAATAGTATAGCCGCAAGAGCAGACATGCTCCGCCGCCGCGAAAACCACAGCGCCCAGATCGCAAACAGCGCAAAGGCTGCCGCCAGGGCCATGCGCGCCGAGGGCCAGGGCAGGTTCGAATAGTAGATGGCGAGCGTGGCCCACGTAATGAGCAAGGCCTTCAGCAGAAAGCCGATGATTGCAATCATCCAGCCGGCGGATCGGGTCAGAAATCGCAGCAGCGAACTCATCGACGTCCTTCCGCCGGATTGATTGCCGGCATTCCCAGCCAGGTCGTCGCGCGAGCGTACACGGATCGAACTTCCTTTGTTAAGCCCGCTCTGGTAGAATTCATGTCGGCGCGAGAATTCGCTGACAATGGCGGCTCGTCACATGTCCGCTCGTCACATGGCGGTTGTAGGTGCGTTGCGGGAGCGGCCGGTCCTCAGCCTCTATGGCCTGATGATCATATCGCTCGTTGGGCTGCTGCCGCTTCCGCCGCTGTTGCAAGATCCGGCCTATCATCACTTTGCCGACCAGCGCGAACTGTTCGGCATCCCGAATTTCTGGAACGTCGTCTCGAACCTGCCGTTCATCGCAATCGGTGCTGCCGGCCTCGTGCGGTTTCACCGCGATCCGACCACGGCCGTGTTGTTTACGGGACTGTTCCTGACCGGCTTCGGTTCGTCGTATTACCATCTTAATCCCAACGACAGCACGCTGTTCTGGGATCGCCTGCCGATGACGCTCTGCTTCGCCGCCATCCTTGCCGCCGTCGTCGAGGAGCGCGTGGATGCGAGGGCTGGTGCGATGCTGCTGCGCCCGATGATCGCCATCGGCATCTTCAGTCTCCTGCTGTGGCGCTGGACCGACGATCTCAAGCTCTATGCCTGGGCGCAGTTTTTCCCCTTTGTTTCGATCATTTTGATCCTCCAGCTTTTCCCGCCAAGATACACCGGCTCGCTGTTTTGGGCCGCCGCGGTTGCGTTGTATGGCCTCGCCAAGGTGCTCGAGCTCTATGACGCGCATGTTTACTCGTTTGGACATCTGCTGAGCGGACATACGCTGAAACATCTCGTTGCCGCAGCCGGCGGCTTCGCAATCCTTGAACTTTTCGGAAAGCGCCGGCCGATCGCCGATCCCGCTTAGATCAGGCGAATTCCAATTGGCGCGATACGACCTTGAGGTGTGCTGCATAACCCGATACTCTCGCAAGGCGCTCAAGGCAATTTGCTGAACTCCATCCGTGAGGTATCTGCAATGTCTGCCATCTATAGACGAGCTCTGTCTGCCGCGCTTCCCCTTCTTGCTCTAGGTCTTGCATCCGCGGCTCACGCGCAAGGCAGTCCGCCGGCGCCGGTCCGCACCACCTTGTTCCAGAATGTGCGCATCTTCGATGGCAAGGGCAGTTCGCTCTCGGCGCCGTCGCATGTGCTCGTGAAAGGCAACCTCATCGATCGCATCTCGGCGACGCCGATCACCGAGCCGGGCGCCACCGTGATATCGGGCAACGGCCGCACCTTGATGCCCGGCCTGATCGACGTTCACTGGCATGCGATGCTGATCCGCGTGACGCCCGCACAGGCGTTCGGCGATGTCGGTTACAACAATCTCGCGGCCGGCGACGAAGCGACCGACACGCTGATGCGCGGCTTCACCACCGTTCGCGATGTCGGCGGGCCGGCGTTCGGCCTGAAGCAGGCGATCGACGAAGGCATTGTCAGGGGCCCGCGCATCTATCCCTCCGGCGCGATGATCACCGTCACCAGCGGCCACGGCGATTTCCGCCAGTTGACCGATCTGCCGCGAACCATCGGCGGCATGCTCACCCGCATGGAGTTGATCGGCGGCGCGCTGGTGGCCGACAGCCCCGACGAGGTGCGCGTGCGCGTGCGCGAACAGCTCATGCAGGGTGCGTCGCAGGTCAAGCTGACGGCGGGCGGCGGCGTGTCGTCGCCCTTCAGTCCGATCGACGTGTCGACCTTCACCGAGCCCGAACTGCGCGCCGCGGTCGAGGCGGCCGAGAACTGGGGCACCTACGTCGCCGCGCATGCCTTCACGCCGGCTGCGATCCAGCGCTCCATCGCCGCCGGTGTGAAGTGCATCGAGCACGGCACCCTGATGGACGAAGCGACCGCCAAGCTGATCGCCGAGAAGGGGATCTGGCTCAGCGCGCAGCCGCTGCCGGACGCGCTGAGGACGGGCTTTCCCGAAGGTTCGGTGCAGCGCGCCAAGGCGGAAGAGGTCTGGCCCGGCATCGCCAGATCCTACGAGCTCGCCAAGAAGTACAAGATCAAGACCGCGTGGGGCACCGACGTGCTGTTTTCCCGCGCGCTGGCGCAGCAGCAAGGCGCCATTCTGGCTTCGCTCACCCGCTGGTACACCCCCGCCGAAGCGCTCGCGATGGCGACCGGCACCAACGCCGAACTGCTCGCGCTGTCGGGCAGGCGCAATCCCTATCCGGGCAAGCTCGGCGTCGTGGAGCAGGGCGCGCTTGCCGATCTGCTGCTGGTCGACGGCAATCCGCTCGAAAATATCAACCTGATTGCGGACCCCGCCAGGAACTTCAAGGTCATTATGAAGGACGGCAAGGTCTACAAGAACGAGAATTGAGACTGGCGGCCTCACAAGCCAGCGGAGCGTTCCGTTATGAGTTCGGTGGATGGCGAGGCAGCGCCAGGGCGGCGCGAGCCGGTTCTCGTCGACCTCGCCCTGCAGGGCGGCGGCTCGCACGGCGCGTTCACCTGGGGCGTGCTCGACCGGCTGCTCGAAGAACCCTGGATCAGGATCGAGGCGATATCAGGCACGTCGGCCGGCGCGATGAATGCGGCGGTGCTGGTCGATGGTTTTTCGCGGGACGGGGCATCAGGCGCGCGGGCTGCGCTCGATGCCTATTGGCGGCGCGTTTCGCGCGCTGCCGCCTTCAGCCCGCTGCAGCGGTCTCCGATCGAGCGGATGCTCGGCCGCTGGACGCTCGACACCTCGCCGGCCTACCTCGCCATCGACATGATGTCGCGCATCTTCTCGCCGTACGATCTCAACCCGACCGGCTTCAATCCGCTGCGCCAGGTGCTGGCCGACAGCATCGACTTCGGGCGCCTCGCATCCTCGCCGATCAAGCTGTTCATCACCGCCACCAACGTCTACACCGGCCGGGGACGGATCTTCCGCAACAGCCAGATCACGCCCGAGGTGCTCTTGGCTTCGGCGTGCCTGCCAACCATGTTCCGGGCGATCGAGATCGAGGGCGAGCCCTATTGGGACGGCGGCTTTGCCGGCAATCCGACGATCACGCCGCTGGTGCGCGAGAGTGACGCGTTCGATACCATCCTGGTGCAGATCAATCCGCGCGAGCGCCGTGACAAGCTCAGGAAAGCCGGTGACATCCTCGACCGCCTCAACGAGATTTCCTTCAACGCACCGCTGATGAAGGAACTGCGCATGATCGCGCTGCTGCGCCAGGCCGCCGATCCCGGAACCGGCGAGGGCGCGCGCTGGGCGCGCATGCGAACGCACCGCATCGCCAGCGACCGGCTGGCCGAGTTCGGCGCGTCGTCGAAGCTCAACGCCGAGTGGGAGTTTCTCGCGCTTCTGAAAGAAGAGGGCCGCAAAAGTGCCGAGGCGTTCCTTGCCAGCCATGGCGCCGATGTCGGCCATAGGTCGAGCACCGATCTCGACGTGTTGTTGCAGGAGTGCTGACGGCATTCCCGAAAGATGTCGCTTGCCACGGTGGTGAGACATGATGGGTATCGCCGGAATTCTGATCGGTCTTGGCGTGCTGGTCTGGCTCGCCTATCGCGGCTGGAGCATTCTGCTGCTCGCGCCGCTCTGCGCCCTGATTGCTGCGCTGCTGGCCGGCCAGCCGCTGCTGGCGAACTGGACCCAGACCTTCATGAGCAACGCGGCCGGCTTTGTTGCGCAGTTCTTCCCGATCTTTCTCCTTGGCGCGTTGTTCGGAAAGCTGATGGAGGCCTCTGGATCGGTCGAGGCCATCGCCGATGGTCTGACCGCGCGGCTCGGCAGCGGGCGCGCCGTGCTCGCCGTTGTGCTGGCGGGGGCCTTCGTCACCTATGGTGGCGTCAGCCTGTTCGTCGCGTTCTTCGTGCTGGCGCCGATGGGCCATGCGCTGTTCAAGGCCGCTGATGTTCCGCACCGCCTGCTGCCCGCGGCCATTGCACTCGGCACATCGACCTTCACGATGTCGGCGATGCCGGGAACGCCCGCGATCCAGAACGCGATCCCGATGCCGTTCTTCGGCACCAATCCCTTTGCCGCGCCCGGCCTTGGCCTGATCGCCTCCGCGATCATGCTCGGGTTCGGCCTGTGGTGGCTGGCGCGGGCGGAGGCGGTGGCGCGCCGCTCGGGCGAAGCTTATGCCTACGCCGATTCGACCGACCCATCCGCCGCCGCTGCCGACGAAATGGTGCGCGAGCGCGCCACCACGGCGCGCGAATTCGATCCCGGCGAGATTGCCAGGGGCGCGCACGCCGCAACGCCGCCGCCGTTTGGTGTGGCCGCGCTTCCCCTGGCTACCGTCGTGCTGGTCAACCTGATCATGTCGTTTGCGATCCTGCCGAGGATGAATGCCGACTTTCTCGCCGAGCCGCAGTGGGGATCGACCTCGCTGTCGGCGGTCGGCGGCGTCTGGTCGGTAATCGTTGCGCTGGCTGCGGCCATCGTCGTGTTGATCGCGACCAGTTTCAGGCGCCTGCCGACCCTGCGCGAGACGGTGGATGCCGGCGCCAATGCCGCGGTACTGCCGATCGTCAGTGTCGCAAGCCTGGTCGGCTTCGGCGCCGTGGTGGCGTCGTTGCCGGCCTTCGACGCCGTGAAGGCCTGGGTACTCGGCATCGAGGGCGGCCCGCTGGTGTCGCTCGCACTCGCGACCAATATTCTCGCAGCGCTGACGGGCTCGGCGTCCGGCGGTCTCACCATTGCGCTCGACGCATTGGGATCGACCTTCATGCAGACCGGCCTCAATCCGGGCCTGATGCACCGCGTGGCCGTGATCGGTGCCGGCACGCTCGACAGCCTGCCGCACAACGGCGCTGTCGTCACGCTGCTGGCCGTCTGCGGATCGAAGCACCGCGAAAGCTACCGCGACATCGTCGTGGTCGCGATCGCAGGTCCGATCGTCGCGCTCGTCGCGGTGATCGGGCTGGGCTCGTCGGTCGGATCGTTCTGATGCTGCAAGGATAACGCTGCTGGAGAGACATATGTCGAAGATTTACCTCCGTTGCGTTCTGGTCGCGATTGCGTTGTCGCTTGCCAATTCCGCATTCGCACAGACGCGGCCGGTACGGGTCGGAACCCTGATCTGCGATGCCGATGCACGGGTCGGACTCGTGCTCGGCTCACGCCGGGATATGCGATGCGTGTTTCACGCCAGCGCCGGCGGGGCGGAGGCCTATCGCGGCCTGATCAGGCGGATCGGCGTCGATGTCGGCGTTGCCAGGGGCGGCACGCTGACTTGGGCCGTGTTTGCACCGCCCGGCACTATCGCTCCGGGCGCGCTCAGGGGCCACTACGTCGGTGCCAGTGCCAACGCCGCGCTCGGCATCGGCCTCGGTGTCAAGGTCCTGGCAGGAGGGCCCCGCCGCAGCATCTCGCTGCAGCCGCTGTCGGGTGGCGGCGAGATCGGCCTCAACGTGGCGCTCGCGGTGTCGAAGCTGACCCTGCGCTAGCCGGGGGCATTACTCTCGTCATTCCGGGCGCGCCAAAGGCGCGAGCCCGGAATCCATAACCACAGGCGGCAATTGTCCCGAAGATTGGTCGTGCCATTCTTCGAAACAACACGCTGTGGGGGTTATGGATTCCGGGCTCTCGCTTCGCTCGCCCCGGAATGACGAGGAGAGGATAGTTCGGAATTTCGAAATGCCCCTTGACTATTCCGCAAATCAGAACTATCTTCGCGTCATCCCGTGCCGCCTGAGGGGCGGATCATGATCGCCACGATACGTTGGCGCGGGTGGCGATGGGCCGTTGTGGCGTCAGGCATCTTGTGTGCCCGGCGAAACGTCCGCGGCGGCCGGCGAAGTCGTGTGGTTCTGGCGCCGCGACCGTGGCGTCTATCCGGCCCTGCCTGTGCGGGGCCGGCAACGGTGACAACAAACGCCGCTCACCGGGGAGAGCACGTATAAGCCGTCAAACCATCGCGCGGGGAAGGCCGGGATGTCTCGGCTGTAACCTGTAGTCACTTGCCCATGTGCTTTTCGCGCATGGGATGCCCGTGTGCTCCGGCACGCGGGATCTACGGGTGCAGTCGGCGCCCGGTCTTCCCCGCGCCCTCTGAAGAGGAGGGAGCAATGAATTGCAGAAACTCGGGCGAATTCAGGTCGCGAGATCGAGCGCGCATGTTCGCACGTCATTGCGAGGAGCGAAGCGACGAAGCAATCCAGCTTTGTCGCGGCGAAGGGAAGCTGGATTGCTTCGCTTCGCTCGCAATGACGGCGGATGGGGCTTTGCCCTTAGATCGCCTCGCCGCGCGCGGCCAGCGCCGCGTTGCGGATCGCTGCGATATTCGCCTTGTAGGACTCCATCGTGCCGCCCTTGAAGACGGCAGAGCCCGCGACCAGCGCATTGGCGCCGGCGGCGGCCAGCTGGCCGGAAACATCGGGGCCCACGCCGCCGTCGACCTCGATGTCGATCGGCCGCCCCGCGGTCATGGCGCGGATGTCCCTGATCTTGCCGAGTGCGGAGGGGATGAAGGCCTGGCCGCCGAAGCCGGGGTTAACAGACATGACCAGCACGAGGTCGATCAGGTCGAGCACATATTCGATCGCGCTGGCGGGCGTGGCGGGGTTGAGGGAGACGCCGGCCTTCTTGCCGAGCGCGCGGATCGCCTGCAGCGAGCGGTGCAGATGCGGACCCGCCTCGGCGTGCACGGTGATGTGGTCGCAGCCGGCCTTGGCGAACGCCTCAAGATAGGGATCGCAGGGCGAGATCATCAGATGCGCGTCGAAGATCTTCTTGGTATGCGGGCGCATCGCCTTGATGACGTCGGGGCCATACGAGATGTTGGGAACAAAGTGTCCGTCCATCACGTCGAGATGGATCCAGTCGGCGCCGGCGGCATCGACATTGCGGATTTCCTCGCCGAGCCTGGAAAAGTCCGAGGCGAGCACCGACGGCGCGATGACGAGGGGGCGTGGCGCGAACGGCTGGGACATGGCGCTTCCGGGCAAGGTGACAGGTCGGATCGGCCTCGCGTAACACGCAGCCCCCCGGCGGGCAATGCGGGCCAAAACATCTCCTGTGGGCGGAAAATTCTGCCTGAAGCGGAAGATGTTGCCGGGCGCTTCGGTTCCGGCTGGCGGCGAACATCCCTTGTTTTATTGGGTTTTTCCGCTGGCACGCCGTTTGCTGCGTCGTCTCGCGAGAGGGTACGCGCCGCATCGGGCGGCCATTGTTGGGGTTCTCGTCATGTTGCTAGCCTTTGGCGCCGCATCGTCTGCCATCGACAGCCTGCTCGGGATGTTCACGCCGAAGCAGACGCAGTCGGCCGGTTCCGGCAAGGATCAACCCAACCTGTTCGCTTTCCAGGCCGATGCTTCGACCTCGACCGGGCAGAGCGCCGCGCCTGCCGCGGGCGGGGGCGGTCAGATATCGCCGGAAACCATGAGCGCGCTCTTGGCGGCGCAGAGCCAGTCCGGCCAGAGTTTTCAGGCGATGAGCCGCGAGGATGCGCTGAAGGATCTGTTCTCCAGGATCGATGCCGACGGCGACGGCAAGATCACCAAGAGCGAATTCGAGAATGCGCTCGGGGCCGGCGGCACCAATCTCGCAAAGGCCGACGAAGTCTTCGACAAGCTCAACAAGAACGGCGACGATTCGATCTCGTTCGACGAGATGTCCTCGGCGCTGAAGGGCCGCGGCCGGCATGGCCATCACCACACGGCAAGCGGCGCAGGCGATGATTCCGGCGAGGACCCGCTGCTGAAGGCGCTCGATGGCGCGACCGGCAGCACCGTCACCAATGCCGATGGCTCGACCACGACCTCGCTGACCTATGCCGACGGCTCGACGGTGACGATGACCAGGCCTGCCGCGTCGAGCACATCGAATCCGGCAACGTCCTCTTACTATCTCGTCGAGCAGCTGATCCAGCGTCAGGCGAAAGCGATCAGCGCGCAGACCAGCGCATCGCTATCGATGAGCGTCTAGTCTGAGCTGGATGTCGGGATGCTAGCCGAACCGGTCCTTCCAGGCCGGTAACGCGCCCGGAAAGGGCAGCGCGGCGGCATGATAGACGCCTCGCGCAATCGCGCGCGCCACCGTATGGGCCGCGACCGCGCCGAGCTCGGTGAGGCCAAACAGTGGATCGATTGGCTTGGCGCCCGTCGCTGCCGCAAACACCACGTCGCCGTCGAGCGGGGCATGCACGGGATGAATCGCGCGCGCCATGCCGGTCTGCGCGATCATCGCCAGCCGCTTGGCCTGCGCCTTGGTGAGGATGGCATCGGTGACGACGACGACCAGCGTCGTGTTCTCGACCGCCGTCGCCTCAGGGCCGCCCTTGACGCGAAACCGGTGCATCTCGGGCGTGAACGCCGACGGCATGCCGCGCCCGCCATACTCACCGTTCAATTCGAACGGCGCGGCCCAGAACCACGGCCCATCGCCGATGGTGACGCTGCCGACCGCATTGACGACGGCG
>JAKFVP010000634.1 GCA_021732175.1 Bradyrhizobium sp. | reverse complement strand
TGGCTGACGCCGGCCAGCATCGCCGTGCGCTGCTCGATCGAGCGCTCGACGCGGGCCTTCATCTCCAGGAACGCGTGCGCCGCGCGCCGCACCTCGCGCGCGCCGCGCGGCCGGAAGTTCGGGACGTCGCGGCCCTTGCCGAAACTTTCGGCGGCATCGGCCAGGCGCAGGATCGGCTTGATCTGGTTGCGCAGAAACAGCACCGCGACGATCAAGAGGATCGAAGACGTGCCGACCATCCAGAACAGGAAGATCTCGGAATTGGAGGCGTAGGCGGCGCTGCGCTGCGCGAAGATGCGCATCACGGCATCGTCCAGCGAGATACGGATCTCGACGAGATTGGATTTGCCGACGGTGTCGATCCAGAACGGGCGGGCGATCTGTCGGCCAAGCTGAACCGACAGCGTCTGGTCGAGCAGCGAGAAGAACGGCTTCGGCCCCGGCGGCGGCATGTCGCCGGCGGGAAGGAAATCCACCACCAGGCCGAGGCGCTGCTGCGCGATGCGGCGAAGCTGCGTGCGGTCCTTGTCCTGCGGATAGACCTTGTAGACGTCGATCAGCGTGGCGATGTCCTGCACCACGGCGGCGGAGAGGCGCCGCGTCACCGTGTTCCAGTGCCGCTCCATGAACACGAACGCCACCACCGACTGCAGCACCACCATCGGCACGATCATGATCAGAAGCGCGCGCGCATAGAGGCCGGTCGGCATCCAGCTCTTGAGCTTGCCGCTCATCCGGTCATTGACCGCCGATACCCGCTGCGAGGCGGTGCGGATCATCTGAAGGCCGGTGTCGAGCGTGCTCATTGACAGGGACCGCTCAGGGCGAGGCGACCAGGCGATAGCCGATGCCGCGCACCGCCTGCAGGAACAGCGGATTGGCCGGATCGCGCTCGATCTTGCGGCGCAGGCGGTTGATCTGCACGTCGACCGCGCGCTCGTTCACCGTGCCGCCCGAGGTCAGCGCCGTGCGCGGCACGGTCTCGCCGGGCGTCTGGCTGAGAATGCGCAGCATTTCGCGCTCGCGGTCGGTGAGGTGGATGATCTCCTCGCCCTGCCGCAACTCGCCGCGCTCGAGATGGAACACGTAGGGCCCGAACGCGACCTGTTCGAGCGCTGCGACCTGCGGCGGCGCCGATCGCTTGAGGATATTGCCCATGCGCAGCACCAGCTCGCGCGGCTCGAACGGCTTTGCCACGTAATCGTCGGCCCCGATCTGCAGGCCCTCGATGCGGGCCTCGGATTCCGAGCGCGCGGTGAGCATGATGATCGGCACGGTGGAGGATTTGCGGATGAAGCGCGCGAGATCGAAGCCGGTCTCGCCGGGCATCATCACGTCGAGGATCAACAGATCGAAATGCAGCCCGAGCAGCTTGGCGCGCGCGTCGCTGGCGCTTGCCGCCGTGGTGACGCGGTAGCCTTCGCTGGAAAGAAAGCGCGACAGGAGATCTCGGATGCGGCGGTCGTCGTCGACCAGCAGCACATGCGGGGCATCGTCGGCCGGCTGCGCCGGCGGTTGCGCCGCGGCCATCATCGCACTCGGGTTCATGGCTTGCTCACTCTCACTTGCCGGGCTTGCCGCCGCCGAAGATCGCCTCCAGCACCTTGTCGGGATCGTCGCGGTCGATCATCGCGCGCAGGAACTGGCGCACCGTCTCGGTGCCGGCAGGATCAATCGAGGCAATGGCGCGGTTGATGCGGTCGGTCTGCAGGCCTGCGAGCTTGGCCACCAGCGCCTCGCCCTTGGGGGTGGCGTAGAGCAGGCGCTGCCGCCGGTCGTTATTGCCGGTCTTCTGGATGATGTAGCCCTCGTCCAGCAGCTGCTTCAGGACACGGCCAAGCGACTGCTTGGTGATGCGCAGGACATCGAGGAGGTCGGCGACCTTCAGGCCGGGGTAGCGGTGGACAAAATGCAGCACCCGGTGATGGGCCCGGCCGAAGCCGAACGCCTCCAGCTCGTGGTCGGCATCGCCCACGAAGTCGCGATAGGCGAAGAACAGGAGCTCGATGATATCCCAGCGCAATTCGCCCGCGCGGGCGGCGCCTGGGGTGGCCTCGGCGCCCCGCGAATCGGGCTGGGCGGCTGGCCTCTGGACATTTATGTCAGCCATATTGACATATCTTGGGTTCAATGTTACAAAACTGCCGGCACGCTACGAAACATTATGTCGTTTCGCTTGCTGCAGCTTTTGAGACGGCCTGAGAGAGCCAGCGATGGCGGCTGAGGCCGGTGAATTGGTCTACCGTGCGATTGTCGAGCGGCATATCGGCAAACATACTGGACTTCGCCATCCCGCAAAAGCATGTCCTCAGGCCATGTGGCTGTGGTAACCCGCCGCAAGACGGGGTTAACGGCGCGGCCCAGCCAACCAAACAGAGGCGCGGAAGTCGCGCCAGTCCGGGGAGAGAACCCATGGCGGTTTCTTTGGCCAGCAAGCCGGCGTCCGCTCCGAGCGCAGGAAGCACGGCAATGAAATTCGAGATCAAGCCCACCGCTACGCCGGTGTCCGACGCGGACCGCGCGGCGAAATTGGTCGATCCCGGCTTCGGCCGGGTCTTCACCGACCACATGGCGATCGTGCGCTACACGCAAGGGCGCGGCTGGCATGACGCGCGCGTCGAATCGCGCGCCAATTTCCCGCTCGATCCGGCGCTCGCCGTGCTGCACTACGCGCAGGAAATCTTCGAGGGCCTGAAAGCCTACAAGCGCGACGACGGCGGGGTGAATTTGTTCCGTCCCGACGCCAATGCGCGCCGCTTCAGGGATTCCGCCGATCGCATGGCGATGGCGCAACTGCCCGAAGACGTCTTCATCGAGGCGGTCGAGCAGCTCGTGCGCATCGATCGCGCCTGGATCCCGGGCGGCGAAGGCTCGCTCTATCTGCGGCCGTTCATGATCGCGAGCGAGGTCTTCCTCGGCGTGAAGCCGTCGGCGGAATACATCTTCGCCGTCATCGCGTCGCCGGTCGGCTCCTATTTCAAGGGCGGCCCCGCGCCGGTCTCGATCTATGTGTCGGAGCACTACACGCGCGCGGCGATCGGCGGCACCGGCGCCGTCAAGTGCGGCGGCAATTATGCCGCGAGCCTGCGCGCGCAGGCCGAAGCGATCGAGCACGGCTGCGACCAGGTCGTGTTCCTCGATGCGATCAATCGCAAATACGTCGAGGAGCTCGGCGGCATGAACGTGTTCTTCGTGTTCGAGGACGGCTCGCTGCTGACGCCGCCGCTCGGCACCATCCTGCCCGGCATCACCCGCGATTCCATCATCCAGCTCGCCCGCGATGCCGGCAAGCAGGTGCGCGAGGAAGCCTATTCGATCGACCAGTGGCGCGCGGATGCGGCCAGCGGCAAGCTGAAAGAGGCCTTTGCCTGCGGCACGGCGGCGGTGATCTCGCCGATCGGCAAGGTGCGCTCGACCGCCGGCGAATTCCTGATCAATGGCGGCGCGGCAGGCCCGGTCGCGATGGGCCTGCGCAAGCAGCTCGTGGACATCCAGTACGGGCGGACCAACGATCCGCATAACTGGATCCGGAAGGTTTTCTGAGGCTCGACCTTCTTTCCCTCTCCCCGTGTGAGAGAGGGTGCCTTCGCGAAGCGAAGGCGGGTGAGGGGTATGTCTCCGCGAGCGACATTCTCTCATTTGGCTGCTTGCATCCGCGGATAGAACCCCTCATCCGTCGCGGACTTCGTCTGCGCCACCTTCTTCCACAAGGGGAGAAGGAAGTAAGGAGCGGTTGCCGCCTCGCGCCCGGGCTGGTACCAACGCCGCCCATGAACGATAAACCCAAAAAACCGCAGAAACTGAAGGCGCGCCTGCCGCGCGGGCTGGAAGATCGCGGGCCCGCCGCGATCGCGGCGACGCGTCAGATGGTCGAGAAAATCCGCGAGGTCTACGAGCGCTACGGCTTCGAGCCGGTGGAGACGCCGGCCTTCGAATACACCGACGCGCTCGGCAAATTCCTGCCCGACCAGGACCGGCCGAACGAAGGCGTGTTCTCGTTGCAGGACGATGACGAGCAGTGGATCTCGCTGCGCTACGATCTGACCGCGCCGCTGGCGCGGTATGTCGCGGAGCGATACGGCACGGAAAATCTGGTTCTGCCTTATCGCAGCTATCGTTTTGGTTGGGTGTTCCGCAATGAGAAGCCCGGCCCAGGCCGCTTCCGCCAGTTCATGCAGTTCGATGCCGATACTGTAGGCTCCGGCTCGCCCGCGGCCGACGCCGAGATGTGCATGATGGCGGCGGACACGATGCAGGCGTTGGGAATTCCGCCTGACCAATTTGTGGTGAAAATCAACAATCGGAAATTGCTGGACGGCATACTTGAGAGCATCGGCCTCGGTGATGAACAGACTGCTGGCCGAAAACTTACGGTCCTTCGCGCGATGGACAAGTTCGATAAGTTCGGACTTGAAGGAGTTAGCTTGTTGCTCGGCGCAGGTCGCAAAGACGAAAGCGGCGACTTTACCAAGGGTGCAGGCCTAGAAGCTGATGCTATCGACCTTGTGCTTTCCATTTTCCGTTCCGGTTCAGTGCTGACCGAACCGGCCACTGAGGCAGAAGCGAAAGCACGATCGAGAGATACCCTAACGTTCCCCTCGTCTAGTGGATCGCAATGGCACGCAAAGGTCACATTTAAGAGTGTCTTTGAGACGCTTGGATTTGTTCGAGAGAAATTAGGGAAAGCTACGCAAGTTTTTGATGAGGGCGTGCAGGAGCTTCAACAGATTGCTGAGCTTCTAAGTGCATCGGGGTACGGAGATGGTCGAATTAGAATCGATCCCTCGGTCGTCCGCGGCCTCGAATATTATACCGGCCCCGTCTACGAGGTGGAGCTGCTGCTCGACACCAAGGACGAGAAGGGCCGCCCGGTGCGCTTCGGCTCGGTCGGCGGCGGCGGGCGCTATGATGGCCTCGTCTCGCGTTTCCGCGGCGAGCCGGTGCCGGCCACGGGATTTTCCATCGGCGTGTCACGGTTGCAGGCGGCGCTGACCTTGTTCGGCAAGCTCGATACGAGGAAAGAGTTCGGCCCTGTTGTCGTTACCGTGTTCGACCGCGACCGCGTCGCCGACTACCAGAAGATGGTCTCAAGCCTGCGGGCCGCGAACATCCGCGCCGAGCTCTATCTCGGCAACCCCAAGAACATGGGCAACCAGCTCAAATATGCCGACCGCCGCAACTCGCCTTGCGTCATCATCCAGGGCTCGGACGAAAAGGCGCGCGGCGAGGTGCAGATCAAGGATTTGATCGAGGGCGCCAAGGCGGCGGCCGCGATCGCTTCCAACCAGGAATGGCGGGAGACGCGGCCTGCCCAGTTCTCGTGCAAAGAGGACGAGATCGTCGCCAAGGTGCGCGAAGTGCTGGCGCGGCATGACGTGAAGTGGGGTTAGCCATTCATTCCAGGCGTCATGCCCGGGCTTGTCCCGGGCATCCACGTCTTGTTTGATAGGGAATTCGTGGATGGCCGGAATAAATCCGGCCATGACAAGAAGAAGAGGGAGAGACGAGAATGCCCGAGATTACCGTGAGCATGGCCGCCGGCCGCACCGACGAGCAGAAGGCCGGCATGATGCGCGACATCACCCAGGCGCTGGTGAAGAACCTCGGCGTCGATGCCGACGCGGTGGTGATCCAGATCAACGAAGCGCCGCTCGCCCACAAGATGAAGGGCGGCAAGACGTTTGTTGAACGCAAGGCAATGCAGAAGTAGCTGTCGTCGTTAGTTAGCTGTCGCCCCGGCGAAGGCCGGGGCCCATAACCACGGTCTTACGTGGTTGTGGCGGGCTGGAGCTCCAGCCTTGCTCAAAGTCTGACATCGGTGGTTATGGGTCCCGGCCTGCGCCGGGACGACACCGATGTGTGCGGAAGGACTCCATGGACGCACGCGAATTCATCCAGGTCGGCATAAGCGCCGAGCGCATCCTCGTGGTGCCGCCGGAGCGCACGGTCGGGCACTTCGTGCCCGGCATGCCGATGGTCTATGCGACGCCGATGATGATCCTGGAAATGGAGATGGCCTCGGGCGATGCGATCCGCGGCAAGCTGCAAGCCGGCTGGGTCACCGTCGGGACCGAGGTCAATGTCCGGCATCTCGCCGCCGCGCTGGTCGGCGCCACCGTGCGCACGACGGCGAAGGTGATCGCGGTGGACCGCCGCATCATCCGCTTCGAAGTCGCGGCCTTCGAGGGTGAGCGCAAGCTCGGCGAGGGCCAGCACGCCCGCGGGCTGATCAACGTCGCGAAATTCAACGAGCGTTTGGCTGCGAAGTAGCCGCCACGCACTCCGGCCCTCATCCTGAGGAGCGCGCATCGCGCGCGTCTCGAAGGATGGCCGTGGGCGACAGCCGGGCCTTCATGGTTCGAGATGGCGCTGCGCGCCTCCTCACCACGAGGGATAACTATTTCGCCAGCTCAATCGAACGCTTGGTCGCCGCGGCGATGGCGCGGATCATCAGCGGCTGCAATCCGTCCTTCGCCATCAGCACTTCCAGCGCGGCGGCGGTGGTGCCGCCGGGCGAGGTGACGTTCTGGCGCAGGGTTGCCGACGGCAGATCGGAGCGGTGCAAGAGTTCGCCGGAACCGGAGACCGTTTCGCGCGCCAGTTTTGTCGCCAGCTCCGCCGGCAGGCCGGCCTCGACGCCGGCGCGGGCGAGCTCTTCGGCGAGCAGGAACACATAGGCCGGACCCGAGCCGGAGACGGCGGTCACCGCATCTATCAGCTTCTCGTCATCGACCCACTCCACCGAGCCCACGGCGCGCAGCAGCGCATCCGCCGTCGCACGCTGCGCGGCGCTGACGTTCTTTGCAGGGACTGCGACGGTGATGCCGCGGCCGATCGCGGCGGGCGTGTTCGGCATCGCGCGCACCACCATGCCGCCGCAGACGCTTTCCAGCGCCGCGATCTTGATGCCCGCCATGATCGAGACCACCAGCGTGGAGGCGCCGACGAATGGCTTCAGCAGGGGACCGGCCTCGGGGAAGCTCTGCGGCTTTACCGCGACCACCAGCGTCTCGGCCGTCACCGCCTCCTTCGGATTGAGCCGCACGCCTTTGGCGGCTAGCGCCTTGATCTCGTCGGAGGGATGCGGCTCGATGACGACCGCGCGCCTGGCGTCGAGCCCGCCCGCAAGCCAGCCCGTCAGCATCGCGCCGCCCATCTTGCCCGCGCCCGCCAGCACGATGGTGCCGGTGATGTTTTTCAAAGCGTCTGTGTTGCTCACCACTGTCACCGCAAACTAGCTGTCGTCCCGGCGAAGGCCGGGACCCATAACCACGAGCGGTTTTAGTGGAATGAGGTGCTGGCAACAAGCAGTGTGCAAAGCAACGACTGCTGCGGAGTATGGGTCCCGGCCTTCGCCGGGACGACACCGAGGATGTGGCGCCGGCGTCGGCTCTAAAGCCTCACGCCTCGCCGTAGGTATCGAACATCGCGGCGTCCATGGCCTGCTCGGCGGTCTTGCCGGCCCAGACCACGAACTGGAATGCCGGGTAGTAGCGCTCGCAGCCATGCAGGGCGCCGTCGACCATCACTTCGCATTGCGAGGTGGAGGCGATCATGCGGTTCGGCAGCACCAGCGCCTGGCGGTGCATGATCATGCCGGTGTGGGTCCACAAATCGAAGTGACCGACCCAGAGCTGCTCGTTGATGGCGGCGACCAGCCGCTGCACCTCGGCGCGGCGGGCCTGCGGAATCTTCATGTCGAAGGCGCAGGCCAGATGCAGCGCCTCGATCTCGCCCATCCAGGTAAAGGAGAGCTGGTAGTCGGTCCACTGGCCCTTGGTGACGATCGTCACCTCGTCCTCGCCGGAACGCTCAAAGGCCCAGTTGTTGTCCGACGCGATGTCTTCGACGACCGCGAGCGGGTTGGTCCGTGAATCAACGATGCCTTCGAGGAGGGACATTTCCGTCTCGACCTTGTCTTCTTGCTTGGTTGGTTACGCACGTGGGGCCGGCTGGCGCGCGGCTAAAGCGCCGCCACCGACTGCAATCCCCCGATCGGCTCGGTGCATCATTGGGGCCTGCGCGGATCAAGTGATGTGATTTGCGGAATCCGCGCAACCACGGTCGGAGTCCGTCCCGCAAATGGGCTGTGGAATCCACAGATCATGTGTATCCAAATCGTTAATTTCGGAACAAACCGGAATCGGAGTCGCCGCATTAAGAATTCGTTAACGATTTCAGTAGGCCGATTTCGGCTGATTTGGGTCATCGGAGATTCGATCTTGGGCCGTCGTCAGGACATTGGGGACATGCCGCCACGGCGTGGCAGAGGCCTTGCCGGGCGCGCCGCGCGCCTTATAGTTCCGGACAGGCCGCTCAATACCGGGCGGCCGATGTTCTCAGGGCGGGGTGAAAGTCCCCACCGGCGGTAAGGGCGGCAACGCCCAAGCCCGCGAGCGCCTTCTTCTCCCTGGGGAGGAAGGGTCAGCAGATTCGGTGCAACTCCGAAGCCGACGGTCACAGTCCGGATGAAAGAGAACGGTTTGTGGCGCTTCACGCGATGAGCATTCGCGTGGGCTCCGACGTTCCGTGTGCCCTGATTCTGGTCCTGAAAGAGGAAAGCCATGAATCAGACCGTGCTTGAACCCGAAGTGAAATCCCAAATCCCGGATAATCCCCAGCCGCCGGAGCAACCGCCGGCGCCGGCGCATCCGCGTTTCGCCAAACCGCAGCGCATCGCCTTCGTGCAGGCCTGCTGGCATCGCGAAGTGGTGCAGGAGGCGCGCATCGCTTTCCTCGCCGAGATCGAGGCGCGGCATGTGCCGCGTTCCGCGGTCGACTTCTTCGAGGTGCCGGGCTCGTTCGAGATACCCTTGCATGCGCAGATCCTCGCCAAGACGCGGCGCTACACCGCGATCGTCGCGGCCGGGCTCGTCGTCGACGGCGGCATCTACCGTCACGAGTTCGTTGCGGACACCGTGATCAAGGCGCTGATGGACGTGCAGTTGCGCACGGAAGTGCCGGTGTTCTCGGCGGTGCTGACTCCGCAGCAATTCCACGAGAGCTCGGTGCACTACGACTTCTTCCGCAAGCACTTCGCCATCAAGGGCGTGGAGGTGGCGGAAGCCTGCGCCGAAACGCTGCACAGCCTGGAACGGCTGCGCGGACAGGTCGCGGCGGGGATCGTGTGAGGTAGCGCGACACAATCACCCGTGTCTTCCCGTCGCCGCGTCCTTGATGTGGCGGCGGGTCGATCGGCCGAAACTTTAGCTGTCTGCCAGCTCGCTCTTCTGCTCGCGCGGCACGCTGACGTTCGCGGCCTGCGGCAGCATGGCGTTGCCGCGCGCGCGGCCCTCGCGGCTCAAACGCGCACGCTCCAGTTCTGCCCTGGTGATGAACCTGATGACTTCACCCATGATCGTTCTCCAATGTCCTGATCTGGAAATGTCCGGATTGGACCTCGACGACGTTTGTGCCGTCGCCTCCCAGATACGTCTGAACTCTTGGTCGGGTTTGCACCCCCTGAGCGCGAGGATGGGGGGATAAAAAGCTTGTGACCCTGTGTCCGCAATATGGCGCCGGAACCCTGCAATTTCAGGGACGAAACCATTTTCAGGGTCGGACGAAATCGTCCTGAAACAAACCGGCGACTATCGGTGTTTGGTGTAACCGGTGCGGGCTGGCGTAAGGACGCGTATCATGATTGAGCTTGCAGCAGTATTGATGGGACTTTTCAGCGCGGGCATTTTCGTCGCGCATGCCGTCGACGCCTATCAGGCGCAATAAGCACGGGTTAGCCCTGTCATTCCCCGTTGAAATAGAGCGCGCGCGCCGTCTCGCCGAAGATTTTCGCGCGGGCGGTCGGGTCCGGTATGGCGTCGACCAGCCAGTCCATCGTCGCCGTGTAGGCGAATTGTTTTTCGTGACCGACGAACGGGCAGTCGCTCGCCCACACCAGCCTGTCGGCACCGGCGACGCGCAGCAGCTCGCGCGCATAGTCCTTGGATTGCGGGCCGAGCCGGTAGCCGCCGGAGACTTTCACCCAGGTGCGGCCTTTCTCGATCGACTGCAATAGCCGCTTGAAGCCCGCGCTGTTGATGCCCTCGGCGTTGGGCCGGCCGAGATGATCGACCACGATCTTCACGCCGGATGCTTCCAGTGTCGGCAGGATTTTTGGCAAGTCCTCGCCATCGACATGGGGATGCACATGCCAGTCGAGGTCGGCCAGGCGGCGGAACAGCGAACGATATTCGAAGGTGGTGACATCGGGCAGTTTCGGCAGGCCGATGAAGGGCAGGCGAATGCCGCAGAACCCGTCGCGGCTCATCGCTTCCAGCGCTGAGCGCTCCATCGGGTGACGGAAGATCGCCGTGCCGCGCAGGCGCTGTCGGTGTGCGCGCAGCGCGGACCAGGTGTAGTCGTTGTAGTCGCCCCAGGGGCTTGCCGCCGCGATGACGGCGCGGTCGACGCCGTTCTCGTCCAGCGTCGCGATCAGGTCTTCATGCGTGAAGCTGTATTTGGGCGCATGGCGGGGATTGTCGATCAGCGGCATGTCCGTCGTGAAGACATGGACATGGGCGTCAATGGTGAAGGTCATGCGCGCGCTCTCAGATGGGGGAAAGCCCGGCCTTCTTGACGACGGCGGCCCACATGTCGACGTCGGATTTCAGCCGCGCGTCGAGCTCTTCCGGCGAGCAGGTTGCGGGCTGGCCGCCCAGATCGATCATGCGCTTGGCGAAGTCGGGGTCGGCGACGATGGCGCGAACGTGGCCGTTGAGAAAGTCGATGATCTCGCGCGGCGTGCCTGCGGGGGCCACCAGCGAATTCCAGCCGTCGACGACGGCGTCGATGCCGAGCTCGCGCATGGTCGGCACGTCGGGCAGTTGCGGCGAGCGCTTGCTCCCCGAGGACGCGATGGCGCGGATCTGCTTTTCGTCGACCGCAGCCTTCAGCGGCGCCAGCGCATCGACCGCGAGCTGGGTGTCGCCGCGCAGCAGCGAGGTCAGCACTTCGCCGGTGGTCCGGTGCGGCACCACGGTCATGGGAATGCCGGTCGCCGCGCGCAGGAGTTCGCCGGTGACGTTCTGCGTCGAGCCGGGATTGATGGTGGCGATGTTGAATTTCTGCGGATCGACGCGGGCGGCATCGAGCGCGTCCTTCATGGTCTTGATCGGCGAATCCGCTCTTACCAGCACCAGCGTGTCGAACAGCGCCACGGTCGAGATCGGCGCGAACGCCGTGACGGGATCGAACGGCATGGTCTTCAGCAGCGACTTCGACAGCGCGATGCCGCTGGAGAACACGAACAGGGTGTAGCCGTCCGCCGGCGATGTCAGCACAGAGGTTGCCGCCACGACACCGCCGGCGCCGGGCCGGTTCTCGATCACGACCTGCGCGCCGGTGCGCTCGGTGAGTTTTTGTCCCAGCAGGCGCAGTGTGATGTCGGCAAAGCCGCCGGGGCCGAACGGGATCACGATGCGGATCGGGCGGTTGGGGTAGGGCGCCTGCGCCTCGGCAGGGATGGATGAGAGGATCGATACAAGGCCGATCGCAAGTGCGACCACAAGGCTCGCCAGTTTACGCAGCAATGGCCTCTCCCAACACTTTGCCGCCGCCCATGTCGGATTGCCGGGCAGTCGGCCTTCTATTGCATATAGCAGCGATTGCAGGCGCGGTTATAGTGCCGATCAAACATAACAGGATGGGAGAAAACGATGGCCGCGCCCGCGCAGGACTCCTCCGACTGGCTGGGGCTCTCCGGCCGCGTAGCCGTGGTCACCGGCGGGGGCGGCGGCATCGGCCGCGCCACGGCGGTGAGCTTTGCCAAAGTCGGCGCCAGGGTCGCGATCATCGATCGCGACGAGAAGGGGCTGGACACGACGCGGAGCGAGTTGCGCGCGCTGGGCGCCGATCCCGTCGTGGCGGCGTGCGACACCACCGACACGGCAAGCATCACGGCCGCTGCGGCGACCATCGAAAAATCGCTCGGCCCCTGCGGCATCCTCGTCAACACGGCGGCGATCCTGCGCGCAGGCGGATTGGACACGCTGTCGCTCGCCGAATGGAACACGACGCTTGCGGTCAACCTGACCGGATATTTCCTCTGCGCGCAGATTTTTGGCCACCAGATGCGCAAGCTCGGCCGCGGCAGCCTGGTGCATGTGGCCTCCGTTGCCGGCTCCAATGCGCAAGCCTTTTCCGGCGCCTACAGCGTCAGCAAGGCCGGCGTGGTGATGATGTCGCGCCAGCTCGCCAGCGAATGGGGGCCGCACGGCATCCGCAGCAATGTGGTGAGCCCGGGCCTCGTGGTGACGCCGATGAGCCAGGCGTTCTACGACACGCCGGGAGTGACCGAGCGCCGCACCGCGGTCGTTCCGATGCGCCGCATCGGCGCGCCGCAGGACATGGCCGACGCCATCCTGTTCCTGGCAAGCGACCGCGCGTCCTACGTCAGCGGCGACGAGATCACCGTGGACGGCGGCTTCACACGCACGATCATGAATCTGGTGCCGCGACCCGGGCATGGGTCGTGAGTCGCAAGCTCCGCTGTCGTCCCTGCGAACGCAGGGACCCATAACCACGAAAGAAAGCTGTCGACCAGTTGGCCCTACAACACCGGCCGCGGCGTATGGGTCCCGGCTCGCGCGGAGCCTGTCATCGGGCGCGCATTCGCGCGACCCGTTGGCTTGGCCGGGACGACAGTTCAGTCGAACAGGCTCGACACCGACTCTTCGTGGGCGGTGCGCTGGATCGCTTCCGAGATCAAATCGGCGATCGAGAGCGTACGGATGTTCGCCGTCTTCTTGACCGCGTCGGTGGCCTGGATCGAGTCGGTGACGACGAGTTCTTTCAGCCTGGACGAGCCGATGCGCGCCGCGGCGCCGCCCGACAGCACGCCATGCGTAATGTAGGCGTAGACATCCTTGGCGCCGTTGGCGAGCAGGGCATCGGCCGCATTCACCAGCGTGCCGCCGGAATCGACGATGTCGTCGACCAGGATACAGGTGTAGCCCTCGACCTCGCCGATCACGTTCATCACTTCGGATTCGCCGGCGCGTTCGCGCCGCTTGTCGATGATGGCGAGCGGGGTGTTGATGCGCTTGGCAAGGCCGCGGGCCCTCACCACGCCGCCGACGTCGGGCGAGACCACCATCACCTTGGACAGGTCAAAGCGTTCCTTGATGTCGCGCACCATCACCGGCGAGGCGAACAGATTGTCGGTCGGGATGTCGAAGAAGCCCTGGATCTGGCCGGCATGCAAATCGAGCGTCATGACGCGGTCGACGCCGGACTGCGTGATCAGATTGGCGACGAGCTTCGCCGAAATCGGCGTGCGCGAACCGGAGCGGCGGTCCTGCCGCGCGTAGCCGAAATAGGGGATCACCGCCGTGATACGGCGCGCCGAAGAGCGGCGCAGCGCGTCGGTGATGATCAGGAGTTCCATAAGATGATCGTTGGCCGGGAACGAGGTCGACTGCAGGATATAGGCGTCCGAACCGCGGACGTTCTCCTGGATCTCGACAAAGATTTCCATGTCGGCAAAGCGGCGGACCACGCCCTTGGTCAGGGGCACGCCGATCCCGTCGGCGATCGCCTGGGCCAGCGCTGGGTTGGAATTGCCGGCAATCAGCTTGATGGAGCCGTTCTTGGCCGACATGGACGCCTCTTGCCTCGCCTTGCTGGATACGACGTTCAGCATCTCGCGCTACCCTCGAGTCCGGCGGGTTTCGATGGGCGAGGAGATATCAGGGACAAAGTGTCGCTGGCAACCCGGTACACGGCTTTTCCCGGGCAAAAATGGGCCGAAAATTCCCGGGGTTAGGGGCTCAGTGGGCGGGCGGATAGGGGCTTCTTCCACCGGGATGGAACATCCGATCACTACTCCGATTCGATGTCCTCGAGCCTGACGCCGCGTCCCGCGCGCAAACTATTCCGCGCCTGCTCGATGCGGCGCAGGAACCGGGGGTCGTGCTCCAGCCTGTACTCGAACCAGTCTTCCTCGGACTCAAAGCCTATCAGCACGCCCGCCGGCTTGCCGTGGCGCGTAATGACGATTTCCTGCGTTTCAGCCTCTCGCAGAAACCGGGAGAGGTCATCCTTGATCTCGGAAAGCGGAACTTCCTTCATTCCGGATCCGCGAACTGTGCGAGCCATGACTGAGCCTCCGATTTGGCCACGATCGCCAGGACTTCGACGGTCGCGCCAGATACATCGTAAAACACCCGGATATCGTCCACGCGCAGCCGGTATTGAGGCCTGAGCAGTCCACGCAACCGTTTGATGCGACTACGGCTGATCTTTTCGGGCTCGTGCCTCAGGTGGCTCTCAAGCGCGGCGCGGACGGCAGCGCGAGCGCCCGCCGCGAGCCTTCGAAGGTCTTCGACCGCTTCCGGGGCAAGGACGATCGCGAAAGCCATTCTGGCCAGATTATAGCCAGAATTTCCGGGCGGTCAAACAAGGCGGAGTCGGCCCAGTATCAGGCAGATGACCTCGTTGTTGGCTGTATTGCGGCCTAATGCGCGGCGAAAGCCAGCGCCTGCCCAACCGGTTCCATTGCCGCGACCGCGGGGCCGCGTTTGCCCGGGGCGGGGGCGGCCGGCGGCGGCTCGGATGGCGTGCCGTTGATCATGCCGGACAGGCCGGCTAGGCCGGCCTGGGCGATCTTCCGCAACACCATGTCGTCGGCCGCGGCCCAGGCGTCACGTCCGGCCTTGCCTGCGGGCTCTTCCCCGGAGAGGCGCAGCGCGCGCTGCTGGCTGCCGTCATAGACGTCCCAGACCCAAGCGATCACCGTCTTGCCGCGCACCACCTGCGCCGAGAGATAGGAGCGCACGCGATAGGTCGCCGCGTTCTGACGCGAGACGATGGCGAGGTTGCGCAGCTTGGACTCGCTGTCGAGCACGCCGACCATGCGGTCGAACACCTGCGGCGGCGGGCCGTCGATGGATTCGAAGGCGACGGTGGCGGCACCGCCGCTCGTCATCGCCGCGAACGCGCCGCCGGCAGGTCCGCCGCTCGAGGCGCAGCCGCCGAGCGCGCATGCCGCCAGCAGCGCCGCGGCGATTGCCGCGCGCGACACAAGCCGGTTGGCCCGACTGAGAATGGCTGACGCGTCCCTCATCAACCCCTGCGATATCGTTAATGGCTGTTAACGTCTAGGGCAGGCAGGACACAGCATCGGGGTGAAATCGACGGCGGAATCAGCCCGTTTTTGCCCCATCCTGGGACAAGGCGATATCGGCGGCGGGCTTTCGCGCTAGTATCGCGGGAACCGGCAACCGGGGCAGGGGTGATCCATGCGGGCGTTTCTTCTCAATGGCTACGGCGCGATTGCGGAGCATGTGAAACTCGCCGAAATCGCCGATCCCGTGGCCGGTCCCGGCGAAGTCCTGATCGACATTCATGCCGCCAGCCTCAACCCGATCGACTTCAAGATCGCGCGCGGTGACCTCAAACGCGTCTCGAAATACCAGCTGCCGCGCACCTTCGGCTTCGATGCCAGCGGTGTCGTGCTGTCGGCAGGCGCGGGTGCGACAAGGTTCAAGCCGGGCGATGCGGTCTTTCTGCGGGCCTCGCGCGAGACCATCGGCACCTTCGCAGAAAAGATCGCGCTTCCGGAAGGCTTCGTTGCGGCAAAGCGCGCGCGCATCTCGCATGCGGAAGCCGCCTCGCTGCCGCTGGTGGGCCTGACCACGCTGCAGGGATTCGAGAAGGTCGGTGCGCGCGCCGGCCAGCGCATCCTGATCCATGCCGGCGCCGGCGGCATCGGCACCTTTGCGATTCAATACGCCAAACATGTCGGGCTGCACGTCACCACGACGACGAGCTCGAAGAATGCCGACTTCGTCAAATCGCTCGGCGCCGACCGGGTCATTGCCTATGACCGCGAGAATTATCTGGAGCAGGGCGGCGGTTACGACATCGTCTACGACACGCTCGGCGGCGATTTCACCGTCGACGCCTTCAAGGTGGTGAAGCGCGGCGGCGCCGTGATCTCGCTGAGCGGCCCGCCGGACCGCGATTTCGCCCGGCGAATGGGCGCGGGCCTCGTGGTGAAGATCGCGGTCTGGCTGATGAGCCGCAAGGTCTATGCCGCCAGCGAAGCGGCGGGGGCAAGCTATTGCTGGTTCTTCACCGAGCCCAGCGGCGATCAGCTCCGCGAGATCGCAGCTCTCGTCGATGCCGGCAAGATCAAGCCGGTGATCGACCGCGAATTCGCGTTCGATCAACTGCCGGACGCGCTCGCCTATCTCGAGAAAGGCCGCGCGCGCGGAAAGGTCGTGCTGAAGGTGAAATAGAATGTGACATGGCAGTCCTGATCCCCAGCATAGGCTATGCGCGTTTCGACACCGGCGGCGAGCAGCGGCTGGCGGTGCGTCTCAAGGATTTCCTCGAAGAGAACGCGGTCGTTTGGCACAACCTCCCGGTAGGCCCTCGCAACCGGCATCCGGACTTCATCATCATCCATCCCGCGAACGGCCTGCTCGTGCTCGAGGTGAAGGACTGGCGCCTGGAGACAATCCTGTCGGCCGACAAGACAAACGTCGAGTTGCTGACGAACCGCGGCCCCGTGCGGGTGAGCAATCCCCTGGAGCAGGCCCGCAAGTATGCGTTCGATGTCGTGCGCACACTGGAACAGGACGGTCAATTGCTGTTTCCGGCCGGTCATCGCTTCATGGGTCGACCCATTGTTCCGTTCGGTTATGGAGCCGTATTCACGAACATCACGCGCAAGCAGTTCGATCAGACCAATCTCAAGGAGGTGTTCGCCGAGCATCTATGCGTGTTCAAGGATGAGATGACCGAGAGTGCGGACCCCGAAGAATTCCGGTCCAGATTGTGGCGTATGGTTTATCGGCGTTCTGGAGAGCCTCTGTCGATGCCGCAGTTCGACCGGCTTCGTGCGCTGCTCTTTCCCGAAATCCGCATACGGCAGATTGCTCTGCCGCTGGACGAAGCGATGGCGCCCATCCGACCGGACGCTTGCGGTCATGGACATGCACCAGGAACAGATCGCGCGCAGCCTGGGAGAGGGGCATCGAATCATTCGCGGCGTCGCTGGATCGGGCAAGACGCTGATCCTGGCCTTTCGAGCCGAACATCTGGCGCGCGCGTCGACAAAGCCGGTGCTCATCCTCTGCTACGCCAACGGCATCGCCGGGCGGCTTGAGGATGCCATGCAGCATAGGGGCGTGGAGGACCGTGTTCGGGTCCTTACCTTCCATGCATGGTGTTACCGGATGCTGCGGACCTATGGGATTGCCGTCCCGTCCGAGCGAGACTACCCGGACTACGAAAAGCGATTGGCTGCGAGTGTTTCAGAGGTCGTGAAAGCCGTCGATCAGGGGCATATCCCGGCGGAACAGTACGACGCTGTCCTGATCGACGAAGCCCATGACTTCGAACCGCAATGGCTCGCGCTCGCGGCCAGGATGGTGAACCCGCGCACGAAGGCGCTGATGGTCGTCTACGACGATATACAGGCCATCTACAAAGGACGTGAGCGCCCGGTGTGGAGTCAGCTCGGAATCGAAGCGAAGGGAAGAACGACGGTATTGAAAGTCAATTGCCGCAACACAACGCAAATCCTTGCCTTCGCGCGACACTTTGCTTCGGACGTGATCGGCACGCCTGGCACGATCGCCGACGACGAGCACGCCATACTGATGCCCGAAGACGCTGGCCGGCAAGGACTGGTGCCGGACGTGCGGCAGTGTGTGAGCATCGATGCAGAAGCCCATTGCATCGCCGAGTGGTTTCTCGGGCGGAAAAAGGCGGGTTAAGAGTGGCCGCAAATGGCTTGCCTTTATCCGGAGCACTGGATTGGGGAACGGGTCGCTCAGGTTCTTGCCAAACATGAAGTGCCGATCGATTTGGCCAAGAATAACAGGAACAGGGTGTCGACCAAGCGTGCAGCGGTGCGGTTCTTGAGCATGCACACTGCGAAAGGACTCGAGTTTCCGTGCGTCGCTATAGCAGGGTTGGGCTTACTCGGCCGTCACGGCGAGCCGGTCGAGGAAAGTGTTCGATTGACGTATGTTGGGGTTACTCGGGCAACTCACGAAGCGCTTTTGACGTACTCGAGCGACTCGGCGCTGGTGCAGCGGTTGATCGTGTAGAATTGACCTATTCGCGCTCCAGCGCGATGGCATGCACGTGGCGGCCATAGTCCGGCTCTTTCCGATGCACGGAGCGGCGGTAGCTGAAGCAGCGCCCGTCGGAATACGTATCGATGCCGAGATCGTCGATCATCAGGATGCCGGCACTCTCCAGCCGCAGCCGGATCAGGCCGGCAAGGTCGAACATCGCATGTCCCTCGCGTTCTCCGGGCAGGAAGAAGCGGGCATATTCGGCATCGGCATCGAGGAAGCGTTCGACGAATTCGGCGCCGACTTCGTAGGAGTGCTGGCGGATCAGCGGGCCGATCGCGGCGACGATGCCGCCGCGGTCGGCGCCCAGTTTTTCCATCGCATCGATGGTGGATTCCAGGACGCCGGTCAGCGCGCCCTTCCAGCCGGCATGCGCGGCGCCGATGACGCGGGCATGGGGATCGACGAATAGCACCGGCCCGCAATCGGCGGTGGTGACGCCGATGGAAAGGCCTTCGGTGTTGCTCACGAGGGCGTCGGCCTTGGGCCGCGATCCGTTCCACGGGCCGGTCGCCACGACGGCGTCGGGCGAGTGGATCTGGTGCAGCGTGAGGAAATTCTCCGCGGTCACACCCATCTGCGCCGCCATGCGCGCACGGTTCTCCGCGACTCTAGCCGGATCGTCGTTCGATCCGGGCCCGCCATTGAGGCTGGCATAGACGCCCTCGGATACGCCGCCCTCGCTGGTGAAGAAGGCGTGGCGCACGCCTGGAACAGCCGCCAGCAGCGAGGAGCCGAGCATCATGGCTTCTTGCCCTGCGTCTCGTCGGAGAGGCCCGCCAGCGAGACGAGATCGGGCCGGGAAATGCCGATCACCTTGAACATCGAGCCCATGCCGCCGCGGCCGGAGTCGGTCAGCCGCTTCAGCGCGCTGTCGATATCGGCGGAGGCTTCGGGCGAGGCCTTGGCCATCAGTGTCGCCGCGCGCGCCTCGACGCCGAGGCGCCTGAGGAAATCGCCTTGCGTCTGCGGGCCGTGCACGCGCGCGCCGAGATCCTCGGCAGCGCGTGCCAGCGCCTGGAAATCGACATGGGCGGTGACGTCGGCTTGCCCCGGATTCATCAGGGGATCGGTGAAGCTGTGGCGGGCGATGGCCTGAAAGGTGTCGCCGACATCGCTGCGCAGATGGCCGTAGTCGATGATGACGGCCGCGCCGTCCTGCTCGCGCACGCGCCGGGCGATCTTCATGATCTCCTTGTCCGGCCGCCATTCGAAGATGGCGCCGACGGGCGCGGCGCGCACCAGCGGCGGCAGCAGCACCTCGAAGCGCGGCGTCGGCTCGCTCGCATGGCCGAACATCAGCTTGCCGTTGCTGTCGATCTCGACGGTGCGCTCGTGCCAGCCGGTCTCGCGCTTGACCATCTGGTGAATCGGCAGCACGTCGAAATATTCATTGGCGAGGATCACCGCCGGGCCTTCCAGCACGTCGTCGATAGAGTCGTGCCAGGTGACGTTGCGCACGCCCGACAAGGTCTGGCGCTGCTTCTCGCGCAGCACCGGGTTCACTTCGACCATGTGGATGGTGATCGACTGATAGAGCGGCGGCAGCACGCGCAGCGCGCGCAACGCATCCGCCATCATGGTGCCGCGGCCGGGGCCGAGCTCGATCAGCCGCAGCAGCGGCGGCTGGCCGATGGCGCGCCACACCGAGGCGGCCCACAGGCCGAGCAGTTCGCCGAACATCTGGCTGACTTCGGGCGCGGTGGTGAAATCGCCCTCGCGGCCGAGCGGATCGCGCGACACGTAATAACCGTGCTCGGGATGCAGCAGGCACAATTCCATGTAGCGCCAGACCGGCATCGGTCCCGACGACTTGATCAGTTTCCTGATCTCGGACAGCAGCGGCGAAGATTCAGTATTCACGTCCGGCCTTGAATAATGGAATTAACTATTTGGCGGCGGTTCCCGTGGACCGCCATGCCCGCACAATAAGGACAATCCCCGCAAAAATCATCGGCACTGACAGGAGCATGCCCATCGTTAATCCGCCCCAGAGGAAGCCGAGCTGCGGGTCCGGCTCCCTGAACATCTCCCCGGTAATGCGCGCCAGCGCATAGATCGCAATGAAACTGCCGAGAATGAGGCCGGGCCGCTTCAGTGCGCCCATCCGGATCATCACCGCGAGCACCGTGAACAGCACGATACCTTCGAGGAAGGCTTCATAGAGCTGGCTCGGATGGCGCGGCAGCGGCCCGCCATTGGGGAAGATCACGCCCCAGGACGCATCGGTGACCCGCCCCCACAGCTCGCTGTTGATGAAGTTGGCGAGCCGTCCGAGGAACAGGCCGATCGGCCCAACTGCGGTCACGACATCGCCGAGCGAGAGGATCGAGATGCCGTTGTGCCGCGCGAACCACATCACGGCCACGACGCAGCCGAGGAAGCCGCCATGGAACGACATGCCGCCTTCCCACAGCTTGAAGATCGCCGCCGGGTTCTGGATGAAGAAGGGCAGATTGTAGAACAGCACATAGCCGGTGCGGCCGCCGACGATGATGCCGAGGGTGACCCACAGGATGAAGTCGTCCATCTGCGGCAGCGAGATCGGCGCCGGGCCGCCCCACAGTCTCTCGCTCTTGATCAGCGCACGCGCATAGATCCAGCCGAGCACGATGCCGCCGATATAGGCGAGGGCGTACCAGCGGATGGCAATCGGTCCGAGCGAGATCGCGATCGGATCGAACACCGGGAAGGCGATGGTGAGATAAGGCATGAGCTCGTGAGCTTAGAGAAGGTTGCGGCGATAGAGCGCCAGCAGCCGCTCCCAGTGCCGCTCGGCGGCATCGCGGTGATAGACCGGGCGTTTCGGGAAGGCAAAGCCGTGATGCGTGCCGGGATAGACCTCGACCTCGTTCTTGGTGCCTTTCATGCCCGCGGTCACCTTGTCGATGACTTCCTGCGGCGCGTAGACGTCGGTCTCGGCGCAGGCAAAATAGAGCTCGGCCTTGGTCTTGCCTGCCGCAAGATGCGGACTATCGGGCTGGTCGGTGGCGAGCTGAACGCCATAGACCGAGGCCGCCGCCTTGACGCGATCGGGAAAGTGCGTGGCGGCGTTGACCGCGTAGCGTCCGCTCATGCAATAGCCGACGGTGCCGACGATCTTCGTATTGGCAGCCTTTTGTCCCTCGGCGTAGGCGAGCAGCGCCTTGGTGTCTTCCATCACGAGCGGAATGCTGAGCGAGCCCATCAGCTCGAACATGCGCTTGCGCTCCGGCGATTCCGGATCGGGCGGAATCGGGCCGATCTCCATGACGCCGGCGCGGTAGTACATATTCGGCAGCATCACGTAATAGCCGGACGTGCCGAGCCGGCGCGCCATGTCGCGCAGCTCTTCGCGGATTGCCGGTGCGTCCATGTAGAAGATGATGACGGGAAACGGGCCACCGCGTTCGGGATGGGTGATGAAGGTGGTGGTCTTGCCGTCCTTGGTGGGAATTTCGACTTGCTGATCGATCATGGGCGTTTTCGCTGCTTCTTGCTGATTCTGATTTTTCGTTTGCGCCTGAATACGATTGCAAGGAAAGGACAATATGACAAGGCGAGCGGCGGCATTGCCAGCGCAAGCCTGGGCATTGCCAGCGCAAGCCCGGGCATGGCGGGCTTGAACTGAAGGGCCGGCATCGCCATTGTCTTTGGCGGCCATTCGGTAAGCGGAGAGTTTTGCGATGACCCAGACCACCAACCGGTTCTTCGACGAGATCGGACGCCTGATGAATGACGCCGCCGGCGCGGCCCAGGGGGTCAAGCGCGAATTCGACACGGTGATGCGCGCCCAGGCCGAGCGCATCCTGCGCGATCTCGACGTGGTCAAGCGCGAGGAATTCGACGCGGTAAAGGACATGGCGCGGCTGGCGCGCGAGGAGAACGAGGCGCTGAAGGCGCGTATCGCGGCGCTCGAAGCCAAGCTCGGCGGGACGCCGAGTTAGGCTCATTTTCTCTCCCCGTCATGCCCCGGCTTGACCCGGGCATCCACGACTTTGGAGCCAAGAACGTGGATGGCCGGGACATCTAGCACGAAGACGCGCTTCGCGCTTCTGCCCGGCCATGACGAATTCGGGGGCATCGCGGCCCCCACATTTCCTTGTCATTTCCGGACTTTGGGGCTAAAAGCCCGCCAACTTCGCAGCCCCCGCACCCCTGGAGGCTTGCTGCGAGTTGAGCATAGGCCGCGCTAGCGGCCTATATCTTTTTACAAAACAAGGACTTAGACAAATGGCGACGACCGTCAAGGAATTGAAGGCGACCGCACGTCCGAAGAGCGGCAAGGGGGCCGCCCGGGCAGAGCGTCGCGCCGGGCGAGTTCCCGGAGTGATCTACGGCAACAACCAGCCCCCGGTGACCATCTCGGTCGACGACCGCGACCTGCGCCAGCGCATCCTGGCAGGCCGCTTCCTCACCACGATTTACGACATCGACCTCGAGGGCAAGAAGCACCGCGTGATTCCGCGCGACTTCCACCTCGATCCCGTGCGTGACTTCCCGATCCATGTCGACTTCATGCGGCTCGGCGAAGGCGCCACCATCCGCATCAGCGTGCCCCTGCACGTCGTGAAGTCGGAATCGGCTCCCGGCATCAAGCGCGGCGGCACGGTCAACATCGTCACCCACGCGCTCGAACTGGAGTGTTCGGTGGACAACATTCCGCAATACATCGAGGCCGACGCCTCCAGCCTCGAGATCGGTCACTCGCTGCATCTCACCGACATCAAGCTGCCCTCGGGCGTGAAGTCGCTGACCCGCTCCGATGCGACGCTCGTCACCATCGTGCCGCCATCCGGCTACGCCGAAGAGCAGAAGGCGGCTGCGGCTGCTGCTGCCGCTGCGGCGAGCGGTGTTGCGGCTCCGGCTGCGGGCGCTGCTGCGCCGGCTGCGGGCGCTGCGGCTCCGGCTGCAGGCGCTGCGGCTCCGGCTGCGGGTGCTGCGGCTCCGGCGGCTGCCGCCAAGGCACCTGCCGGCGGCGACAAGAAGAAGTAAGCGGACGCGGGATGCCGCGTCATGCGCCTGTTTGTTGGTCTCGGTAATCCCGGCGCGAAATACGCGCAGAACCGGCACAACATCGGGTTCATGGCCGTCGAGGAAATCGCACGGCGTCATGGTTTCGCACCATGGCGCCGTCGTTTTCAGGGCGAGACTTCGGAAGGCACGCTCGATCGCGAGCGTGTCGTGCTGCTCAAGCCAACCACCTACATGAACGAGTCCGGCCGCGCCGTGCAGGAAGCGGCCAACTTCTTCAAGATCGCGGCCGGCGACGTCACCGTGTTCCAGGACGAGCTCGAACTGCCGGCGGCGAAAGTTCGTGTGAAGGTCGGCGGCGGCATCGCCGGTCACAACGGTCTGCGCTCGATCTCCTCGCATATCGGCAACGACTATCGCCGGGTGCGGCTTGGCATCGGTCATCCCGGCATCAAGGAACTGGTGCATTCCCATGTGCTGTCGGACTTCGCCAAATCCGACCGGCCCTGGGTGGAGGCGCTGTGCGAGGTGATCGCCGACAATGCGGCGCTGCTCGCAGCGGGACAGGACGCCTCGTTCGCGAACAAGGTGCACCTCGCGCTGCAGTCGAAGGGATTTTTGGACAAGGGCGATAACGGCGCCGCGAAGGGCGACTGACATCGCGAACGGATTTCGGGAAGCATTATGGGATTCAAATGCGGTATCGTCGGCCTGCCCAATGTCGGCAAGTCGACACTGTTCAACGCGCTGACGGAAACGGCGGCGGCGCAGGCGGCGAACTATCCGTTCTGCACCATCGAGCCGAATGTCGGCGAGGTCGCCGTGCCCGATCCGCGGCTCGACAAGCTCGCTGCGATCGCCAAATCCGGCCAGATCATCCCGACGCGGCTGACCTTCGTCGATATCGCAGGGCTCGTGCGCGGCGCCTCCAAGGGCGAAGGCCTCGGCAACCAGTTCCTCGCCAACATCCGCGAGGTCGACGCCATCGCGCATGTCGTGCGCTGCTTCGAGGATTCCGACATCACTCATGTCGAGGGCAAGATCGCCCCGCTGGCCGACATCGAGACTATCGAGACTGAATTGATGCTCGCCGATCTCGAAAGCATGGAAAAGCGCGTCGATAACCTCAGCAAGAAAGCCAAGGGCAACGACAAGGAAGCCAAGGAGCAGCTCGACCTCGTCAACCGCGCGCTGGCGCTGCTGCGCGAGGGCAAGCCGACCCGCCTGATGGAGCGCAAGCCGGAGGAAGAGCGCAATTTCCGCATGCTGGGGCTTTTGACCTCCAAGCCCGTGCTCTACGTCTGCAACGTCGAGGAGAGCTCGGCGAAGGACGGCAACAGCTTCTCCAGGCAGGTGTTCGAGCAGGCCAAGAAGGAGGGCGCGGTCGCGGTCGTTATCTCCGCCAAGATCGAGTCCGAGATCGCGACGCTTTCACGCGAAGAGCGCGCCGAATTCCTGGAGACGCTGGGGCTGGAAGAGGCCGGCCTCGACCGGCTGATCCGCGCCGGCTACCAGCTGCTCCACCTCATCACCTATTTCACCGTCGGTCCGAAGGAAGCGCGCGCTTGGACCATCGACCGCGGCACCAAGGCGCCGGGCGCTGCCGGCGTGATCCACACCGACTTCGAAAAGGGTTTTATCCGCGCCGAAACCATCGCCTATGACGACTACGTCGCGCTGAACGGCGAAGCCGGCGCCCGCGACGCCGGCAAGCTGCGGCTGGAAGGCAAGGAATATGTCGTCGCCGACGGCGACGTGATGCATTTCCGGTTTAATACGTAAGGCGCTGTCTCCCTTCGTCATTGCGAGGAGCGCAGCGTCGGGCGTGTCATCTTTTTGGTGAAGTCGGCTGATTCACTGCCTGCGTGGATTCGGAGCAAATGATGAACATTCGGATTCGGCAAGCGGAGCGTCGCCAGGCGGGTTTTGAACTGGTCGACCTTGAGA
>JAKFVP010000100.1 GCA_021732175.1 Bradyrhizobium sp. | reverse complement strand
GCGAGATTGGCAGCGCCCAATCCCAAAAATTCCTGCCGCACGTCGAGGCGGTATCCGTGCTTTGCCGCAAAGCTTCGCGCGGCGGAGACGCCTTCGATATAGGCGAGCAACAGCACGCCCGCCGCCAGCGGAAACAGTTCGTCGAATTCCAAGAGGCCGAACGTCGGCATGGCAAAGCTTGGCAGGCCGGTCGGGATCACGCCGGTGACGGCAACGCCGAGCGCAGGCAGGCCGAACAATGTGGCGACAACGATCGACAGGATGACGACGGCTAGTCCCACGGGGCGGCCCGGCAAACGGCGTTCGCCAAGCAGAAGCAGAAGGATCGCCACAAGCCCGATCGCCAGCACGATCCATTTGATGCCACTGAGCTGTCCCGCAAGCGTGATCAGGCGATCGAAGAAATTGCGGCCGCCGCCGGCAACGCCGAACAGGCTCGGCAACTGCGTCATGATGATGGTGAGGCCGGCGCCCGCCTTGAAGCCAACGAGGATGCTGTCAGAGATCAGGCGCACCAGCATGCTGAGCCGGAACACCCAGCAGATCAGGCACAGCGCGGCAACGGCAAGCGCCGCAATGCTGGCGATCTGCGCATAGCGGACCGCGTCGCCCGCCGCGAGCGTGCCGACTGACGCGGCGATCATCAGCGAGATCGCCGAGGTCGGTCCGACCGCGAGCTGACGCGACGAGCCGAGCAATGCGTAGCCGATGCCGCCGAGCATGTAACCGTAAACGCCGATCTGCGGCGGCAAGCCGGCAAGCGCCGCATAGGCCAGCGACACGGGAATGGCATAGGCCGCGAGCGTGACGCCGGCGATGATGTCGGAAGGCAGCCACGCAGCGCGATATCGTGCAAGCCAGTCCGCCGGCGGAAAGAGTGTTGCCCAGTTCATGCCCGGCCTTTGTTTCGCCTGGGCGCATCGGGTCCGTTGATCCAGATCAAGGCCCCGGCATCACGGCAGCAAAGACTTCGATCGACGCTTTCAATCCGGACGCATGCATGCGCCTGCTACGCCTTCTGATCCTCGCCGTGTCGGCCGTGACCGCCCCACTCGCTGCCGCGGCCGACGATCAACCGCGGCTGCAGGAGGAAGTGTGGGCGCTGCCGCTGCCCGTGCCGACCATCGCCTATGTCGTGCGCCCCGTCGGCGACGGCCCGTTCCCGCTGGCGATCATGAATCACGGCGTATCGATGGACCCGCAGCAACGCATCTTCTTCCCGCTGGTCGAGTTTCGCGAGGCCGCGATGTGGTTCGCGCGGCGCGGCTACATGGTGGTGGCGCCCTCGGGCCCCGGCTACGGCGCCGCCGCCATCGAAGCGCCGGAGACCGGATTGTTCAGCGTGTTCTTCTCCAAGGTCGGCAAGTGCACCAACCCCAATTTCCGCGATGCGGGGCTCGCAAAGGCGCAGCTCAGCCTGTGGATCATCGACTATATGAGCACGCTGAAGCGGATCGTGCCCGACAATGTCATCGTCATCGGCCAGTCCGCCGGCGGCTGGGGTTCGATCGCGCTGTCGAGCGTCAACCCGCCGCAAGTGAAAGCGATCATCACCTTTGCCGCCGGGCGCGGCGGGCGCGTCGACGGCAAGCCCAACAACAATTGCGCGCCCGACAAGCTGGTGGAAGCGGCCGGCGAGTTCGGCCGCACCTCGCGCGTGCCGATGCTGTGGATGTATATCGAGAACGACACCTATTTCGGCCCCGAACTGTCGAAGCGGATGCACGCGGCCTTCACCGCCGCCGGTGGCAATGCGCAGTATCATTTGTTTCCGCCGCATGGCGGCGACGGGCATTTCTTCGTCAGCACGCCGGGCACCGTGCCGATCTGGTCGCCGCTGGTCGGTGCCTTCCTCGACAAGATCAGGTGAGGAACGATGCGACACTCATCCCCGTTCAGCCTTCTTCTCGGTATTCTCCTCGCCCTGCCTGCGGTTCAGCCGGCCATGGCGCAGGAGACCGCAAAGCCGGCGCAGGATGAATTCGCCTTACGCGGCCAGCGTGACGCGCGCAGCATCAAGTACGGCGACTGGCAGAAAGTCTGCTTCAAGCCGGGCGGGGTGACGAAGACCGTATGCCGCACCAGCATCAGCGGCACGTTCGAGACCGGCCAGATCGCGGTACGGATCTACGTGGTCGAACGCCAGGGGGACAGCGCCGCACGGCTGCAACTTTTCCTGCCGGTCGGACTCGCCATCCGTCCGGGGGTGAAGCTTGCCGTGGACAAGGGAACGGCACACAAAGTCCCGTTCAGTTGGTGTCTGACCAACACCTGTATCGCCGGCGATGCGGCAAGCCCGGCGCTGCTCCGCGAGATGGAATCCGGCAAGAGCCTTTCGATCGAGGTGATGGACACCAACATGCTGGCGGTGACGACGTCGCTGCCGCTCGACCAGTTGGCCGCCGTGCGCAAGGGACCGCCGGCCAGGACGTTCGAACAGAATATCGACGAATAGGTCTAGGCGGCCGCGGCGCGCTCGATCGGTTCGATCAGCGACTTCGCCGTAAACGGCTTGGTCAGATAGGCAAGGCAACCCGACGCCAACGCGGCCATCCGCGTGGCGTGGCTGTCATTTCCGGTGATGTAGATCACCGGCACCGCAACGCCCTGCTCCGCGAGCTGGTGACGCAGGTCGATGCCCGATCCATCGCCGAGATTCACATCGAGCACGATGCAAATCGCCTGATCGAAATCGCCGTGTTCCCTGAGCGCTTTTGCGTTCTCGAACGGCACCGTGTCGTAGCCGTGCTGCCTGAGCAGCCGCCGCATGCCGTTCAGCATGGACGGGTCGTCGTCGACCAGAAAGACAGCTTTGCGGTTTCGTTCGAGCAAGGTTCTGTGGCTCTCAGATGCTGGCTGCTGATTCAAAGGTAACTGCAAAAGCAACCCGCCAACATTTCGGGCGGGTGAAGGTTCCCACGCAACCCGGCGATCATCGGCAGGCCCACGTAGTCGCCAGAATTACCGCATGTTGCCGCCGACCACAATTCTTTCATATTGTCCTTGGGGACAAGCGCCGTTTCGCAATCAGGGCGAGCGGCCGGAAAGATTATTTCCAGTTCCGAGAACGCCGAGCCGCTCGGCGAGCCGGACCAGTTCCGCCAGCGACTGCACGTTCATCTTCTCCATCACCTGGTGCCGATGCGCCTTGATGGTGCGCTCGGTGGTTCCAAGCTCATGGGCGATCTGCTTGTTGAGCCTGCCGCGGACGACGAGATCGAACACCTGCCGCTCCCGGGGGGTAAGCGCTGCCACCAGCGCGCGCATTTCATCGAGCTTCCCGCGTTCGCTGCGTGCCATGACGTGGCGTGCCAGTGCGCGCTCGATGGCCTCGAGCAGTTGTGCCGACTCGACGGGTTTGGTGAGAAAATCTTCGGCGCCGGCCTTGATCGTCCGTACCGTCGTCGGCGTGTCGGCATGTCCGGTCAGGAACACGATCGGAAGCGTCGAACCCAATTCGTTGAGGCGCCCCTGCAGTTCGGGGCCGCTCAGGCCCGGGATGCGCACGTCGAGGAGGATACAGCCGGGCTCATTCTCGTCCGGCAGGCAGTCGAGCAATTGCTGGGCCGACGGATAGGTCGCGACCTCGTAGCCGGCGAGCTTCAACCGCCGCTCCATGGCGGTGCGGAAGGAGTCGTCATCGTCAACAACATGAATGCGACCCGGCAAACCGCTCTCCTATGCCGCCAACGGCAGGACGAAATGAAATGCGGCACCGCCGCCGCTCTGGTTCTCGGCCCAGATGCGTCCCTTGTGGGCGAGAATGATGGTGCGCGCGATGGACAGTCCTATACCCATGCCCTGGTCCTTGGTGGTGAAGAAGGGATCGAACACCTGAGCAAGCTTGTCGGGCGGGATGCCCGGACCGGAATCGGAAATCGAGATTTCCGCCGTCGAGCCGCCGTTCAGTTCGACACGGCCGATCACGGTGCGGCCATAGGGAATGGCGGCCATCGCATCCATGCTGTTGACGACGAGGTTGAGGATGACCTGCTGAAGTTGCACCGGGTCACCCTTGATGCGGATATCGCCCGGCACCGTCTGCAGATAAAGCGCAACATTGCGCGTGGAGGCCTGCACCGAGAGAAACTCGAATGTCTCGCCCAAGATCTGGTTGAGGTCGATATCCTTTGTCTCGAACGGCGCGCGCGTCAGATAACCCCGCAGGCGCCGTATCACCTCGCCGGCCCGCTGATCGTCGCGCTTGATGTCGGCGAGAATCTCCCGCACCTCGTCGAGGTCAGGATCCGCCGACTTCAGGATCAGTTCGGCCGTCTCCGCATTGGCGAGAATCGAACCCAGCGGCTGGTTGAGTTCGTGCGCGATGGAGGAGGACAATTCACCCGCCGTCGCCTGCCGGTTTACATGCGCAAGCTCGGACATCCGGTTGGGCGACTCGGCTTCAGCGTCGTGCCGCAAATGACGTTCATGGAGCAGGAAGGCGATCAAGCCCGCCTGGATGAACAAGGCGGCAAAGACGGCAAGACTCTGCCAGCGATACCGCTCGAGGAAGGTCGGCTCGCGGAGATGGACCTGACTGCCTTCCGGAAGGCTGGATTCGCTGACGCCCCAGCGCTGCATCTGATGCCAGTTGAACAGCGGCTTTGCCTCGCGCGTGACCGGCGCAACGTCTTCGGTCCGCTCGCCTGCGAGAATTCGCATCGCGAGCCGCGCCGCATCCGAACCGATTTCCGACGGCAGCAGGACGTAGCCACCGATGCCGCCGGCCGGCAGCAGCGGCTCGGCGCCGACAACGATGGGACGATTGGCTTTCTCGGCGATCATCCCCAGCGCCGTCGACGGCGGATAGAACGTGCCTTCGCCATCGGAAAACATCGCCGAATAAATGATGGCGCTATGCTCGGGCAGTTCGGCGACGCGCTTGCGGACATCGGCCATTTTCTGCCCGACCAGATCGATCACCTTGAGGCCGGCCGCAGCAGCCGGAATTTCCTCGTCCCAGTGGCTGAACAGAACCTGGCGGTCCCAGTCGTCGCCGACCAGCGCCACCGTGTCGAGCCCGGGCACCACCGCCCGCGCAGCCTTCATGGCCCCCGCGAAAGGAATCCTCATCACGACGCCGGTGACGTCAGGCGGCCGGCCGAGCTTTGCGAAATCGGTCTCGTCGAGCATGGCGAACACGATCGGCGTGCCCGGCCACAATTCCTGCCGCCAGCGCAGCGTATGCTCGAGCGTGCCGGCACCGATCGCCACGATGACGCCGATCGGCCGATCGCGATACTTTTCCTGGAGGTGCAGCTTCAGGCTTTCCGTATAGGTCGCGCCGCCAAACCGGGTCAGGTCGAGATTCTCGCCGTAAACCGTGACGCGCGCGTCGGCATTGCCGCCCAATACACCGCGCAGGCCGGCGGATAGCTGATAGTAGAACGGCCCGCGCAGATCGGACTGATCGAGCACCAGAACCGAAAAAGGGCGGCGTTCTGCCGCCGACAGGCATGCCGGCGCAAGCAGAAGCAGTCCGAAAATGAGCCCCCTGATCGAAATGATCCTGATCATGACGGATTGCTGAACCGATCCAATGAAGAGGCTAGCACCCCCGGCGGCCGGCGAAAACCGCCGCAACCTGACGTCGCGGCATTGTCAGCCATATTGACGCATCGCCGTACCTGTCCTTTGGGGCAATAGACCGCCACCGACCGATGGGGAGAATGACCTCCATTGTGAGGGGATTTTAGCGAATGTGACAGCGGCGTCGCGTTCTCAGTTTGTGAATTCCCGAGGCCACCGCCCAAGCGATCCGTATCGTTCGAGCAAGGAGATGGTCATGTTTACCCGCGTCACCACCCGCCTCGACTCTGGAGAATTTCCAGGCATTTTCGCGCAAAACACTTCCGAACAGGGGTCGGCTGCTAGACCCAATCTGAATGAATTCAGCTACAAGAAAGGCTCCGAGATCTTCGGCGAGAAGGAGCCGGCCGATTACGTCTACCAGGTCATGACCGGGGCGGTTCGCAGCTACAAGCTGCTCTCGGATGGCCGCCGCCAGATCGGCGCCTTCCACCTCACCGGCGACATTTTCGGCCTCGAGATCGGCAGCGACCATCGCTTCACCGCGGAGGCGATCGTCGACACCAGCGTCCGGCTGATGAAGCGGCGCAGCCTCGAACTGGTCGCCCAGAGCGACGTCATGGTTGCCCGCAACCTGCTAAGCATGACCACCAACAATCTGCGGCATGCCGAGGATCACATGCTGCTGCTCGGCCGCAAGACGTCGCTGGAGCGCGTCGCGGCCTTCCTGATCGAAATGGACAAGCGATCCACGGCCGCCGGCATTCTGGCGCTGCCGATGTGCCGCCGCGACATCGCCGACTATCTCGGACTGACCCTGGAGACGGTGTCGCGTGCGCTGTCGCGCCTGCACGCGCTCGGCGTCCTCGGCTTTGTCGGCAACAACCAGCGCCAGATCGTGCTGCTCGACCGCGAAAAGCTCGCTAGCCTCGATCTTCAGCACTGAAGAGAGAGCCGGGCGCCGCGATCGAACCGAGGCGCTCGATCGTCTTGAGCAGCACCTCGAACAGCACGGCCGTCGACCAGCCGAACATCAGGATTCCGTTCATCGCCGCCATCGGCCCGAGCAATTGCCACGTCTTGACCGGCGTGACGTCGCCATAGCCGAGCGTCGTGTAATTGACAAAGGCGAAATACAGGAGATCGCTGCCGTCGGGCGCGGCGTTGACAATGGCATAGGATAGCGACCAGACGAAGACTTCAGCGGTGTGCGCCACCATCAACACTAGTACGGTCGCCACCATGACGCCCATCAGATGCAACCTGGGAAACCCCTGGCGGCGCTGTACCGCTTGGCGCGCGACGCCGATCGCAAGGATCGTCGCAAGGGCGTGAATCATGATGGCAACCACGCTGACGAGCGAGCCGACGAGAAGCTGGATCAGCATCAGACCTATTCCAATCTTTCCTCTTCGGCGGCCGCCTCGACATCGGCCGCATCGGCTGCGGACTCGCTGTCGCTCACCCAGGCCGTCAGCAATTCCCAGACCACGGCCAGGATGATCGGCCCGATGAACAGGCCGACAATACCATGCGCCAGCGTGCCACCGATCACGCCGATGAAGATGACGAGTGCGGGTGTCGTCAGCCCCCGCCCCATCACGATGGGTTTCAGCACATTGTCGGCCAGCGACGCCGGCAGGATGCACAGCGTCACCACGAGCGCGACAACGAACGATTTGGTCGCCCATATCCAGATCAGGACGGGAATGACGACGACGGCGGAGCCGATCTGCAGGATACCGAGCATCATCACCAGGAAAGCCAGAAAACCCGCACGCGGCACATCCGCGAATTTCAGGATGATCCCGATCACCAGGCCCTGTGCGACGGCGATGCCGATCACGCCCTGCGCCACCGAGCGGATGGTCGCGCCCGCCAGCGCCAGAAAGTCGACGCTGCGCTCGGCAACGACGCGCGACAGGAAGCGCCGGCTGGCAGCGACTAGCCGCGGTCCCGCCGGAAAAAGGAAGCCGGTCACGGCAACGGCGAGCAGGAATTTCAGGGTGCCGACGCCGGCGTCGCCGGCAAGGCCCAGGATCGTTCCGGCCAACGGCTTGAGCTGCGGCACCACCTGGCCGAGCAGCGCACGCAGATTGGTCGATGCCTGCTGCCAAAACCCGTAGAGCTGCTCGCCGATGATCGGCCACCCCTTGATGGCTTCGGGAGGCGATGGAAGCGCCAATGTCCCGGCGGCAAGTTCCGCAGCGAAGCCGCGCAGGCCCTCGACGGCGCCGAGCCCCAGCCAGGTCGCGGGGCCGATGACGATGCCGAGATTGATCAGGGTCAGGATGGTGGCCGCCAGCTTCGGGCGATCGCCGAGCAGATTCGAGAGCCAGCCGAACACCGGATAGAGCGCGACCGCCAGCACCACGCTCCAGGTGAGGATCGGCACGAAGGGGCGGATGACGACGAACGACCAGTAGACCAGCAGGCCCAGCAGCGCGAGCCGCACGGCAAGCTGGATTTCGTCTTCGCCTGCAAGCAGCTGCCGGATGGTTCGCAAGGGGCCCTCCCGTCTGTCGGCAGCCAGAATTCCGCTGATGTCACCAGATCACTTGACCCAGATCAAGACTATCCGGTCCCTTGCCCCGCCGGCGGGACCACGTAGAGCGTCATGGCGAAGATGGCGTAGACGAAGAGCAGCAGGGCGCCGATGAACCACGCCGAGCGCCCGCTATTGGTGATGAAGGTCGCCATGACGGCGGCGGTCATCACCATGGTCACCGCGCCCGGCCAGAACTGCAGGTTCATCGGCGCCGGTCCCACGACATAGCTGAGCAGCACCAGCACCGGCGCGACGAACAGCGCGATCTGCGAGGCGCTGCCGAGCGCGATCGATACGCTCATGTCGAGGCGGTTCTTGCGCGCCGCCGAGAAGGCCACCGCCATCTCCGCCGCTGCACCGACGATGGAGACGATGATGAAGCCGACGAAGGCCGGGCTCATCCCGAACGTCTCCGCCGCCTTCTGCACGGATTCCACGAAGATCTCGCTGACCAGCGCCACGAGGACCGTGACGACGAGAAGCGTGCCAACGGCTACGCCGATCGGCCAATGCTCCTCGGTTTCGTCATGTTCTGCGCTCGCAAACAATTCCTTGTGGGTATGCAGCGAGAAGACGAGGCCGAGCCCGTAAGCCAGGATGAGCAGCACGGCAAGTCCGAGACTGAGCCTTTGCGTGATCGCCTCGCCGTGGGCAAGATCGAGATCGGCCACCGCGGAAGGCGCAAGCAGCGCGACGGTCGCCATCAGCAGCAGTGCGGAATAGAGCCGGCCTCCGGCGCGGTTATATTCCTGGACATGGTAGCGCAGGCCGCCGATCAGAAAGCAGGCACCGAGCATGAACAGCGTATTGGTGACGATGGCGCCCGCAATCGACGCCTTCACCAGCATGTACTGGCCGGCGTGAAGCGCGGTCACCGCGATGATCAGCTCCGTGAGGTTGCCCAGCGTCGCGTTGAGGAGGCCGCCGACCGCATCGCCGGTCTTCGCCGCGACCGCCTCGGTGGCGTGGCTGAGCAGTGCCGCGAGCGGCACGATGGCGAGCACCGAGAGCAGGAAGAGCAGCGTATGCTTTTCCGGTACGGCCTTTTCGGCCACCAGCACGATAGGCACGACGACCAGCAGCCAGAGCAACGGACTGCGCCGGATTTCACTGAGCAGAGCCTGCATGGCGTTCCCTTTGCAGACACGACGGCTTGCGGACCGGGACCAGATCAGCCCTTGGAGCCGAAGCCGCCCGTCATGGCCTTCATGGCGGACTCTCCGATGGTCTTTGCCTGGTCCGTGATGGCGCGCATCTGGGCCTGGAAGAACTCGGCCTGGATTCGCATCGCATCCTGCGGATCCTTGGCCTGGATGAGCTTGTCGCAAAGCTCGAATGTCGCGGCAACATTGCGCTGCATCAGGTCCGTGAATTGCTTGGCCTGACCGGCGATGGGGGTGGAAGCCAGCCCTTTCTCCATCTGCTGGAAATAATCGTCAGTGGCTTTACGCACGCGCTCCAGGTTTTCGCTCAGCATGGCGCGAACCTTCTCCGGCGACACGATCTGATCCGACATGATATTCTTCCCTTCTCCATTGAGATCTATGCACTTAACCCACCGAACCAGGCGCCGAAGTAACCCGCGTACAGCGCCGGCATTTCCAGATTCATCGAGTGGCCGACGCGCGGCACGAAGACGAGCCGGCAATCCGGCATGGCCTCCGCCATTGTCCGCAAATCCGCCGGCGGAATCCAGCCGTCCCACTCGCCCCAAAGGACAAGATGAGGATGGTGGAGCTCGGGCATTCTGCGCTGCAACTCGCCGCTCTCACGCTCGCGCGTGAGGTTGACGGGCGTGCCGATCCAGATGCCCTCCGACACCCCGAACGTCTGCTCCAGGATGCGTTCGAACAGCGCCTGTACGTCACCAAGGCCGCCGCGGAATTTCGGGATCATGTTGGGCGCGAGGCTTTCCGGCACGAACAATGACGCAGCCGCGGTCGCCATCACCGTACGTGTGACCTCCTTGCTCGTCATCATTGCACGAAACAGACCAATCTGCTCGGCATTGAAGGCCATGCCGAGCGGCGTCACCGGATCGAGCGCGAGCACCCGGCCAAAGCGCTTCGGCTGCATCAGCAGCATCCGGGCTGCAATGATGCCGCCGGTCGAGTGCGTCGCGAGATGGCAGAACGGAATGCGGAGCGCGTCGAGCGCAGCCAGCATGTCCTGCGCATGCTGCTGCATCAAGTAGTTGGCATAATCAGGCGCCGGCAGCGGCCGTTCGCTTTCGCCGCAGCCGCGCCAGTCAATGCCGATGACCCGCACGCCGCTCGGGAACATCGGTGCGGCGAGTTCGATCCAGTCCTTGCTGGCAAGGTTGCCATGGATGAAGACGACGGTAATGTCGCCCTTTCCCCATTCCCGCCAGCCGAGACTGACCTCTCCAGCCTGCACCCGCGGCATTGCGACCTACTTGTTCAATCCGGCCGTCGGGTTCGACCCGGCCGGCGTCGGCGCCACCGGCAATGCCGTGACAACCGATCCCTTGATCATGCGGTCCGTACCCAGCGGTGAGCTGGTGTCGACCGTTCCCTTGATCACGAAGTCGACGACATCTACGGGGAATTCAACCGGATTGTCCGTATGGATGAAGTGTCCGGTCTCCGGATAGATCTTCAGGATCGGCCGGTTGCCCGCATTGGTCATGCGCGACATGAACGGCGTGATGGCATCGCGTCCGAGGTCCGTCAGCCCATTGAAGGCCGGAGTCGGGATGAACGGCTCGCGGTCTCCGAACGAGAGGAAGATCGGCGCCTTGATCTGGGTGAGCCGCTCATAGAGGTTCTTCGGATCGTCCTGCTGGAGTTCGGAGCCGATCGAATAGATGTCGTAGATGAAGACATTGGCCCATTGCTCGAGCTCCTTCGGGTTACCCCTGGTGAGTCCGACGCGTTGCTCGGTGTGGAAGCGGGCGTACTCGCTGTCGCTATAGAAGTAGCCGCTCTTGGACGCCGACACCGCATTGGTCTCGGGATCGCGCTTCTTGAAATAGAAGAAGTCGCGGATGTTCTGCTCCGAGCGTCCGAGCTCCGCAGCCAGGATGCCGGTCTCGCCCCAGGTCTGCTTCCATTTGTCGAAATCGCGATCGAACGCCTGATCGAACAGGCGCGCCTTCTTGTCCTTGGCGATCGTGATGTCGCGCGGATATTCCTCGAGGCCGGACGGCGCCTCCAGCGCCAGGCCCTGCACGACATCCGGCCATGTCAGGGCGTAGCCCATCACGACCTGGCCACCCAGCGAATGACCGAGATAATACGCCTTCTTGACCCCGAGTTGATTGACCACGAGGTCGTAGACGACTTCACGCATGTCCTGCATGGTCCGCGCCGGGCTCTTGTCGAGATTGCCCGGGCCGGACATGCCGTAATGCGGCAGGTCGGGTACGATCACGCGCACGCCGCTGCGCAGCGCATACTGCATGATGTTGCCGTAGTGCCCGCCAAAGGCGCCCTTGCCGTGAATGATGACGAGCACCTTCGGATCCCTGTCGGTGCCCGCGTACTCGTCCATGTAGCCGACCTGCCAGGATGTGCCGCGCTTGTCCTTCGCGGTCGCGTATTTGACCGGATACGGATAGGTCACGAAATCCTTCCAGAACGACTTGGCCGGGTCGATCTGTGCCGCCACGCCGGGAACGCGATAGTTCTTGTCGATGAACTTGTTCGCGCGGTCGAGGCTCGCGACATCGTCCATGAACGACACGAATCTCGGATCGTTCTTGCGGTCGTTGATGATCGAGAACACGCCGTAATGCGCGACCGGGCTCTCTTCGGCGATCAGGGTTGCGCCGGGAATCCGGTCGACAGCCTTCTCGGCCAGCTTGAAGTTCAGCCACAGGTCATTCTTGATGTGCATCACCAGCGTGCGTGACTGGATGCGACCGAGATCGTTGTTGATGTTGTGAAGCTCGCCGACGCGGTTGCGCCATACAAGGTCGACGGCATCATAGAGCTTGGAACGATTGATGACGTTGAGGGCGGCCTTCTCGTTCGGCGGATTCCAGTAGAAGATTTCCGGCTGCACCGACGCGTAAGCCTGCGTGGTGCGGAACGCCAAGTCGTAGCCGGTCAGGCCAAGCACGGACCAGCCAAACGCCATGCCCATCAGCGGATGCTTTTCCTTGGGCATCTTGTAGTAGTCGCCCTTGGTCTGCTGCCACACCGGGTCGGACTCGATCGCCGCGGTCATGAGCTGGAAGGTCCAGTTGCCGACGGGATCGCCGGCATCCGATTGCGTGGTGCCGCCGATCGGCATCAGCGCGTTGACATACTCCGGATGCATCACGCCCCAGACATAGGTCTGGGTGCCGCCCATCGAGACGCCGGTGGCGAGCGCCACCCTGGCGATTTTCAGGTGATCGCGCAGCATGCGGTAATTCGCCTGCACCATGTCGTAATAGGTGTATTGTGGAAACTTGATCCCGAGCCCGTCGGACGGCTTGCTGGCGCCCCAGGTGCCGAGCGGATCGACCATCACGACATAGTAGCGGTCGGTATCGATCGGACGGCCCGGGCCGATGATGGGAACGCCGCCCGAGAGCGCGGCGCCGACATACCATTGCTCGTACATGTCGGTGGAGTCGCCCGAATAGTATGAGCTGATGACGACCGCATTGGTGATCTCGCCAGCGGCATTGCGCCGCGGCGTGCCGACCGCAATATAGGCCGTGCGCAATTTGCCGCCGCCCAGCGATTCCAGCGTCACGCCGCCCTCGCCGCCATTTTCCCATTTCGAGGGATTGGCGAGGTCGTATTTGCCGCCCAGCTTGAAGTTCGCGATTTCGTAGTACTTCTTCAGGCCGTCATGCTTTTCCTGCGACGAGCGCCGTGAGAAGGGCTGCGCGACTGCAACCGACGCGCTCAGTGCGAGCAGAGCGAGGCAAACAAACAGGCGTTTCATGGAGGGCTCCCGATATTTTGGGAAATCCTCGATCCGGGACGGGTATCCCGGCATTGATTTATCTCAAGGGTGCGGCCGTCAGCCCGCCTCAAGGTCGGGCCAACCGCAGCGACGAAGTGAAATGAATGCCCTTCCTGACGCATGGCGCGCACCGCGTCCGTTATGAGCTGGATGGCCCGAAGGACGCGCCAGCCTATGTGCTGGTCAACGGGCTGACGCAGTACTCCGAATTGTGGGGGGCCTATCGCGACGCGCTGGTCAGCAAGGGCTTCCGCGTTGCGACATTCGACCTGCTGGGCCAGGGCGCTTCCGACAAGCCCGAACTGTTCATCAGCCAGGACGACCAGGTCGAGGCGCTCCACCTCCTGATCGGCGAACTCGGCGGCGGCCCGGTCTTCCTCGGCGGCATCAGCTTCGGCGGGCTGATCACGCTCCGCTATGCAATAGAGCATGGCGACAAGATCGCCGGCCTCGTTCCCATGAGCGCGTTCGCCGAGCTGTCGCCGCAGCTCATGTTACTCGGCAATGCGCTGCGCACCGGCCTCATTCTCGGCGGCACCTCCTACCTGCAGGATCTGCTGCTGCCGATGAACCTGTCGGATTCCTGGCTGAAACCCCTGCTCGGCAATCTCGACGCGGTGAAGCGGCAGGGCTGGCTGATCAACGACGTCTACGCTTTGCAGAACCTGATGGAGTCGTTCCTCGACTTCCGGCCGCTCACCCCGTTGCTTCCCAGGATCACGGCGCCGACCATGATCCTCAACGGCGAGTTCGATTTCCTCACCCCGCGCTCGCTGCATGAGACGCTGCGGCTCGGCATTCCCGACTCTTCGCTCGTCATCATCCCTAACGCCTACCATGCCTTCACCCTGGAGAAGGCGGCGCTGACGGCGGACCTGCTGGCGCGCTTCGCCGAGGATGTGCTGGCCAAACGCTGGCAAGGCAACAAGGCGGTCTGGATCGCGCCGGACGAGGCCGGTGGAAATATGATTCCGTTTCCCGCGGGCTACGACCATTTGCGGGCCATTCCCGTGCAAAAGGCGACGTCATGAACCAGTTCCTGGGACCGCTCGACTCAGCCCAGCGTATTCCGCCGCTGCAGCAAACCCGCATCGCCTCGTTCCTGATATCGGCGCACGGGGCGCTGGCGAAGCAGCTCGCCATCAATCTGCCCGGCCAGCTCAAGGCGGGCTGGCAGACCGAACTGAACGCACAATTGCATCGCGAAGCGGAAATCGTCTCGTTGCTAATGCGCGCAACCTCATGGGTCCCCGATTTCACGCTGCCGTACCAGGCGCTGATGTGGGAGGCGGCGTGGCTGCCGAAAGCGATTCCCGGAATTTCCGACCAGGTGCTGGCGATGACGATCGACATCGCCGCCCTTGGGCACGCCGTTCACGGTGCAATCCGCCCCGCAGCCCTGCTGCCCGAAGACGTATCGGCGGACGATCCCTTCGTCGTCGCGCTGCGGCGGATCGAATTCGAAAGCAGCCGCCTCATCCAGGCGCAAATCCGCTTCCTCAAGAGCGACGAACTGAAGCCGGTCCGCGCGGCGGTCAGCACCGCCGTTGAAGGGCGTCATCGCCAGGTGCGGAAATTGTGGGCCGAACTGCTCGCGGGGATCGGCATCACGCGCCATGCGGAAAGCGCCCAGGCCGAGGCTTGATTCAGATCAAGGATCGCGCCCGGACCGGCGGCAACATTTCAACCGTCCCCTCTCCGACCGACGCCGGAGCCCGAGCATGAAGTCCGTTTCCGTCGAAGAAGCCGTTGCCCTGATCCCGAACGGTGCGAGCATCATGGTCGGCGGGTTCATGGGTATCGGAACGCCGGAGCGCCTGCTCGATGAACTCGTGCGGCAGAAGAAGTCCGACATTTCGCTGATCTGCAACGATGCGTGCAGGCCCGGCATGGGCGTCGGCAAACTGTTCGACGGCGGGCAGGTGTCGCGCATGATCGGCACCCATATCGGCCTCAATCCGAAAGCGCAGCAGCAGATGCTGGGCAAGCAAGTCGACATCAGCCTCGTTCCGCAGGGCACCTTTGTCGAGCGCATCCGCGCCGGCGGCTGCGGCCTCGGCGGCGTATTGACACCGACCGGCGTCGGCACGCTGGTCGAGGAAGGCAAGCAGAAGATCGACGTCAACGGAAAAACCTATCTGCTGGAGACCGCGCTGCGCGCCGATTTCGCGCTGGTGCATACGTTTCTTGCCGATTACGTCGGCAACCTCTCCTACGCGCTGACCGCGCGCAATTTCAATCCGGTCATGGCGATGGCCGCGGACACGGTGATCGTGACGGCGGAACATATCGTTCCCGTCGGCGTCATCGCGCCCGATCACGTCGTCACGCCGGGTCCGCTGGTCGATTACCTCGTCGCGAACGGGTGAGCCCATGGACGCACAAACCATCATCGCCCGCCGCGTGGCGCAGGAACTTCGGCCCGGCAACCTGGTCAACCTCGGCATCGGCATTCCGACGCTGGTGGCGAACTACGTTCCGGAAGGACTGAAGATATTCTTCCAGTCCGAGAACGGACTGATCGGCACCGGGCCGATCCCCGAGCAGGGCATGGCGCATCCGCTTTTGACAGATGCCGGCGGCAGGCCGATCAGCGCGCTGCCGGGTGCGGCCACCTTCGACAGCGCGATGTCCTTTGGCCTGATCCGCGGCGGACACGTCGACATCACCGTGCTCGGCGGCCTGCAGGTCGACGCCGGCGGTCATCTCGCCAACTGGATGATCCCTGGCAAGATGGTGCCGGGCATGGGCGGCGCCATGGATCTCGTCGCCGGGGCGAAACGCGTGATCGTCGCCATGCAGCATGCGGCCAAGGGCAAATCCAAGATCGTAGCCAAGTGCAACCTGCCCCTGACGTCGGGGCGGCCGGTCGATATGGTCGTGACCGACATGGCGGTCATCGCCTTCCCCGGCGGCAAGGCAACGCTGATGGAGACGGCGCCGGGCCTGAAGGTGGCCGAGGTGCTGGCGGTCACCGAGGCTGAACTAGCCGTTCCCGACAACGTGCCGGAAATGAAGCTCTGAAGCAGGCTGGTTGAGCGATGCGCGTATTCAACGGATTTGACGAACTGAGGGCCGCGGTCGGCACCGAGATCGGCGTCAGCGAGTGGATTGAAATAACGCAGGACCGCATCAACAAGTTCGCGGATGCCACCTGCGACGAACAATGGATCCATGTCGACCAGGAACGCGCCGCGACGGAAATGCCCGGCGGCAAGACCATCGCGCACGGCATGTTGTCGCTGAGCCTGACGCCGATGTTCATCCGCTCGGTGATGGGCCTGAGGGGGCTGAAGAACACGCTGAACTACGGCGCGGACCGCATCCGCTACCTCTCGCCGGTGCCGGCGGGCTCAAGACTGCGCGGTCGCGTCAGTATCGCAGAAGCCGAGGACGTGCCGCCCAACGGACTGCGTGTACATTATCGCGTGACGATCGAGATCGAGGGTGCCAAGCGGCCGGCCTGCGTCGCCGAGGTGATCGGCCTGCATTACGCTTGAGCGCAGAGATCGCCGCTCAATCGATGATGTGATAGCCGCCATCGATATAGAGCACGCTGCCGGTGATCAGCTTGGCGGCGTCGAGCGCAAGAAATGCAGTGGCTTTGCCGACATCGTCGATGCTGACGAGACTGCGCGCCGGCGCCTGCGACTGCGCCTTGTCCATCAGTTCGTCGAACTCTGGAATTCCTGACGCAGCGCGCGTCGCCAGCGGTCCGGGCGAAATCGCGTGGACGCGGATGCCCTTCGGGCCGAGCTCCGCCGCGACATAGCGCACCGAGGCTTCAAGGGCCGCCTTCGCGACGCCCATGATGTTGTAGTTCTTCACCACCATCTGGCTGCCGTAGTAAGTCATGGTGAACATGGTGCCGCCGTTCTTCATCAGCGGCTCCGCCAGATGGGCCATGCGCAGGAACGACCAGCACGATACGTCCATGGTCTTCTGAAAACCTTCGCGGTCGACATCGACGACGCGGCCATGCAGCGCACCCTTCGGCGAGAAGGCGATCGAGTGCAGCAGGAAATCGAGCTGGCCCCACTCCTTGGCGATCCGGTCGAACACCTTCTCCGTTTCGCCCTCGACCATGACGTCGAGCGGCATGAAGATCGGCGATTCCAGCGCTTTCGCCAGAGGCTCGACGTGCTTCTTGGCCTTTTCGTTCAAATAGGTCACGGCGAGATCGGCGCCGAGCGCGCGGAACGCCTTGGCGCAGCCCCAGGCGATGGATTGATCGTTGGCGATGCCGACGACCAGTCCCTTCTTGCCTTTGAGTGCGACGCTGGTTTCGGGATAGACCGGAATATTCATGAAGCTCTCGCACGGTTCGGGTTGGCTGACTGCCGGCTCATGAGCAGCGCCAGCGTATGCTGCGCAATCATCAGCTCTTCGTCGGTCGGCACGACATAGACGGGAATCTTGCTGTTGGACGCCGATATCTTGCCGCTGTGCTTGTCGTTCTCTGCCGCATCGATGGTGACGCCGAGCCAGCCGAGCCGTTCGGCGATCAGGGCGCGGATGGAGGACGAGTTCTCGCCGATCCCGGCGGTGAAGACGAACGCATCGAGGCCCTGCAGCGCGGCGGCCAGCATGCCGGCGTTGAGACCGACCCGGTAGACGAAATAGTCGACCGCAAATTTGGCGCGCGGGTCCGTGCTGGTCTGCAACTCGCGCATGTCGTTGCTGACGCCGGATAATCCTTTCAGGCCGCATTCGCGATAGAGAAAGTCCTGCACTTTCGATGCCGGCATGCCTTTCTCGGAAAGGAGATAGAGCACGACGCCGGGATCGAGCTGACCTGGCCGCGTCCCCATCGCGAGGCCATCGAGCGCGGTAAAGCCCATCGTGCTCTCGACGCTCTTGCCATTCTTCATCGCGCACATCGAGGCGCCGCTGCCGAGGTGGGCGACGATCACGCGCCCGCCCGCGATATCGGGGGCGACCTGCGGCAAGCGCCTTGCAATGTATTCGTAGGAAAGACCGTGGAAGCCGTAGCGCCTGATACCTTCGGCATGGAGCTGATACGGGATCGCGTAATGATCCGCCAGCGCGTCGTGATCCCTATGGAAAGCGGTATCGAAACAGGCGACCTGCGGCAAGGCGGGGGAGTTGCTCAGGATGGTCCTGATCGGCGCGAGGTTATGCGGCTGGTGCAACGGCGCCAGCGAGATATAGCGCTCAAGCCGGCCCACGACGCCATGATCGATCAGCACCGGGCGCGAATGATCCGGCCCGCCATGGACGACGCGATGGCCGACCGCCACCGGATTGATGCTGTTCTCCTCGCGCAGCCATGCACCTGCGACCGCCATGGCGGACGGGACATCCGGCACGGATTCGATCGGATAGGCTCGGTCGGCGATCGTGTTGCCATCCGCCCCGCTGGCGCGCAGCCGCGGCCGGCTGCCTATCCCGTCGATCTGGCCCTTGATCTGCCGCTTCAGGCGTCCCTCGCCTTCCACGGCAAACACCTGGAACTTGACGCTGGAGGAGCCGGCATTGACGACGAGGATCGTATCCATGGCGATCACGCTGCTGCGACGGGCGCTTTGCGCCGCCTTGCATCGGCAAGGAGCGCGGCGATCGCAGCGGACGCCATGCGCGACCGTGCGGAGTCCGCCCGCGAGGTCAGCACCACGGGCACGCGCGCGCCAAGCACGATACCGGCGCCATCAGCCTTGGCGAAATAGGTCAGGTTCTTGGCCAGCATATTGCCGGACTCAAGGTCCGGCACCACCAGGATCTGCGCCCGGCCGGCCACTTCCGACTTGATGCCCTTGATGCGCGCTGCCTCGGTGTCGATGGCGTTATCGAAGGCGAGCGGTCCGTCGAGCAATCCACCCGTGATCTGCTTGCGGTCGGCCATCTTGCAGAGCGCGGCGGCTTCGATGGTGGAAGGTATTTTCGAGGTCACGGTCTCGACCGCCGAGAGGATCGCGACCCGCGGCGTCGTACCGAAGCCGGCCTGGTTGAACAGATCGATCGCGTTCTGGACGATATCGCGCTTGGCGTCGAGATCGGGGAAGATGTTGATCGCCGCATCCGTAACAAACACCGTGTCGGCATAAGCCGGCACGTCCATGACGAAGACGTGGCTTACCCGCCGGTTGGTGCGCAATCCGCCCTCCTTTGCGGTGACGGCGCGCATGATCTCGTCGGTATGAAGGCTGCCCTTCATCAGGACTTCGCCCTTGCCCTCGTGGATCAGTTGCACCGCGCGGGAGGCTGCGGCCGCCTCGGTCGGCGCCGTGTCGACGATTTCATAGTCGGAGAGATTGAGGCTGTGCTTGGCGGCGACGTCCTTGATCCTGGCCGCGGGACCCACAAGAATCGCCTTGATGATCCCGGCCTGCGCCGATTCGATGGCGCCGCGCAGCGAACTCTCGTCGCAGGGATGCGCGACGACCGTCGTCACCATCGGAGTATCCTTCGCGGCTGCGATCAGTTTGTCGTACTTGGACCCGGGCGGCTTGGTGTCGGCTGGCATGGCGCTCATTGTTCGCTCCGCAATCCCTGGAGGGACAAAACCCTTGCCAGATTTGCACCTCAATGCCCGCTTGGGAGCCTTGATCTAGGTCAACATCGGCAAGGCGCGCAAAATACCTTTGCGGGATAGTTCCGCGGTACGAACCTGCCGCTATTTTGGGCTAAGCACCCGCGCTGACGCCAATCCGATGGCCAGCGCGCCGACAATGAAGCCGCAAGATGCGAATGCACGAAGGGCGTCCAGCATCTGCCCCTGGTTGAAGAACACGATCGTCTCGAATGCCAGTATTCCCGGGATCATGATCACGATGGGCGCCACCGCTATCGCTACCGGCGGCACATCAAGATGCCGCTCTGCCAACAGCGCGGCGAGCCCGATCGACAAGGCCGCAAGAAATGCAGCCGGCGCGGGCATCACACCGAAATCGATCAGGAGCAGGCGAAGGCTGTTCGCGACCAATGCCAGAAGGCCTGCCGCCAGCGCCGTTCGGGGCGGACTGTTGAACAGAATGGCGAAAGCACCGGCTGCAATGAAACTGGCGACGCAGCGGAACAGCAGCTTCGGCGCGTAGGCGAGTTCCAGCGGCGGCTGCCGGGTCACGTCGACCCCGCCGAGTCCCACCACAATGCTGAGGCCGAAGGCGACGGCGAGCAGGATCATCAGACCGTAGGCCAGCCGGCTGAGCGCGGCGACGGTCTGGTATTGCAACAGGTCGAACAACCCCGCGAGCAACGGGAAGCCGGGGACGAGGAACAGGATGGAGGCGATGAAGCCGGCCGGATACTGCGCAAACCGGAAGCCGAACTGGCTTCCCGCCGCCGCGACGAGGAAAAAGACCCCGGAGGCCGCGATCGCCGACAATGCGGCAACGGCGTAGTGATTCACCCGGCGGTGATTCAGCCACGATTTCAGCCCCTGGCCGCATCCGCCGCCCATGGCTGCGGCGAGCATCTCGGGCAGACCGGCGCCGTTGATAAAGGCAAAGCCGGCACTGGCGAGGCCCACGGCCGCGGCAATCTGGATTGATGAATATTGGTGGGATCCGGCCTCAATCTTCGCAAGCGCGGTGGCGATCTCCGCCGGCGTATGTTGGGCGGCGGCTTTTGCCATCTGCTCGAGCTGCGCAACACGCAGGACATTGACTCCGGGAGGACCGATCTCCCGGATCGCCGTCAGCCACCCATTGCCGCGGCGAACGCTGACAGTGATGCTGTCGAGCGAAGCATTCACCGCTACCGCCTCAAAACCGAGCTTCGGCGCGATCACATCGATCCATCCACGGGTGCGGACCGCCGTGTTGCCCGCCTGCAGCATCAGGGCGCCGAAGCTCAGCAACACTTCCATTGCATCAGGCGGCGGAACACGCGCGGTCACATCGTCCGGTTCCGAAGTTGATGTCACACGGTCTCTTGCTCCGCATCATCATGCTGCGTCGCAAGATCGGAGGCGGGCGACTTGCTTCATTGACTTAAATCAAGGGCTGCGACGCCGGTACTCGGATGATCGCGCGACCTTTCGCACCCTGTCGCGGCGCCTCCGGATCGCGCGCGGCACCCAAGCACATATCCCGGTCGGAGACCTCCCATGAACCCAACCGCTGCTCTCAGGAAAGAATCCGCCGCAGGCGATTGCTGGAGAGGATTTCAGCCCGGCGACTGGACCAAGTCGATCAACGTTCGCGACTTCATCGTGAAGAACGTCGCGCCCTACACCGGGGACGAAAAATTCCTGGCGCCGGCCTCGCAGCGCACCAAGGCCGTATGGGCGAAGCTGCAACCCTATTTCGCGGAGGAGCGAAAGAAGGGCGTGCTCGCGGTCGACGTCAAGAATCCGTCGAACCTGCTGGCCCACGCGCCCGGCTTCATCGACAAGGACAACGAGGTCGTCGTCGGCTTGCAGACCGACCAGCCGTTCAAGCGGGCCATCTTCCCATATGGCGGCCTGCGCATGGTGGAGTCAGGCATCAAGGCAGCGGGTTTCGAAGCTGACGCCGCTGTCCACGAGGCCTTCACCAAGTATCGCAAGTCGCACAATGACGGCGTGTTCGACGCTTATACGCCGGAGATCATGAACTGCCGGCGCTCCGGCATCATCACCGGCCTGCCGGATGCCTACGGCCGCGGTCGCATCATCGGCGATTACCGCCGTGTCGCGCTTTACGGGACCGACCGCCTGCTGGAGGTCAAGAAGGAGGAACGCGCGCAGATCGACGACATGTGGCCCAATGACGAGATCATTCGCCAGCGCGAGGAACTCGCCGAACAGATGCGGGCGCTCAAGGATCTGGCGGAGATGGCAAAGCGCTATGGCTTTGACATCACCCAGCCTGCGACAAACGCCCGCGAAGCGTTCCAGTGGACCTATTTCGCCTATCTCGGCGCAATCAAGGAAGCCAATGGCGCGGCGATGTCAATCGGCCGCATATCGAGCTTCCTCGACATCTACATCGAACGTGATCTGAAGGAAGGCAAGCTCGACGAGGCAGGCGCGCAGGAGCTTTGGGACCAGCTGGTGCAGAAGCTGCGCATCGTGCGCTTCCTGCGCACGCCGGACTATGACGCGCTGTTCAGCGGCGACCCCTACTGGGCGACCGAATGCGTCGGCGGCATGGACCTCGACGGCCGCGCGCTGGTGACCAGGAGCAGCTACCGCATGCTGCATACGCTCTACAATCTCGGTCCCGCGCCGGAGCCGAACATCACGGTGCTGTGGTCGACCCACATGCCCGCGCCCTTCAAGCGCTACTGCGTCAAGGTCAGCAAGGACACCTCATCGCTGCAATACGAGAACGACGATCTGATGCGGCCGTTCTGGGGCGACGACTATGCGATCGCCTGCTGCGTGTCGGCGATGCGACTCGGCAAGCAGATGCAGTTCTTCGGCGCCCGCGTCAACCTCGCCAAGGCGCTGCTCTACGCCATCAACGGCGGCCGCGACGAGGTTTCCGGCGACCAGGTTTCGCCCAAGACCATGCCTGTGACAGGCGATTTCCTCGACTATGACGACGTCAGGGCGAAGTTCGACACCGTCATGGAGTGGCTCGCCAGGACCTATGTGCATGCCATGAACTGCATCCATTACATGCACGACAAGTATTTCTACGAGCGGCTGGAGATGGCGCTGCACGACCGCGACATCCTGCGCACCATGGCGTTCGGCATCGCCGGCCTGTCTGTCGTCGCCGACAGCCTTGCCGCGATCAAGTACGGCAAGATCAAGGTGGTGCGGGACGCGACGGGCCTGATTGTCGACTACAAGAACGAAGGCAACGCCTCGACGCCGCAGTTTGGCAACAATGACGACCGGGTCGACCAGATCGCCTCCGAACTCGTCACCACCTTCATGGAAAAGATCAGGAAGCATCCGACCTATCGCAACGCCACGCATACGCAGAGCGTCCTCACCATCACGTCGAACGTCGTCTATGGCAAGGCGACCGGCAACACGCCCGACGGCCGCCGCAAGGGCGAGCCGTTCGGGCCCGGCGCCAATCCGATGCATGGCCGCGACAGCCATGGCTGGCTGGCGTCGTGCCTCTCGGTGGCGAAGCTTCCCTACAAGGATTCACTCGACGGCATCAGCTACACGGTATCGGTGGCGCCGCAAAAGGCGCATCTCTCCGAGACCCAGTTGGTTGAAGAGGCAACCAAGGCCTTCGATCTCTACTTCAGCCGCGGCGGGTTCCACATGAACCTGAACGTGATCGACAAGGAGACGCTCGAAGACGCCATGAAGAACCCGGACAAGTATCCGCAGCTCACCATCCGCGTGTCCGGCTATGCGGTCAACTTCGTCCGCCTGACGCCGGAGCAGCAGCGGGATGTGATCAGCCGCACCTTCCACGGCCAGATCTAGAACGCACGGAGGCCTGCCATGTCGACGGTGCAACCACTCGAATCAGGCAGCCGGTACGATCTTCGAGCGGGCGTATCTCCCGATGCGCCCGACGAGGACAAGTTCAAGGATGATGGAAAGGGCGCGTTCGGCTATTGCCATTCCTACGAGTCCTCGTCCCGTTACGACGGCCCGGGTTTGCGTGTCGTATTGTTCGTTTCCGGCTGCCTGCTGCGTTGTACCTACTGTCACAACCCGGACACCTGGCACCTCAAGGACGGCACCTATGTGTCGGCCGAACAGGTGCTGAAACGCCTCGGCGATTTTGCGCCCTCGCTACGCAGCCTCGGCGGCGGCCTGACGATATCCGGCGGCGAAGCAATGGTGCAGATGGCCTTCACCAAGCGCATCCTCGCCGGCGCCAAGCAAATGGGCCTGCACACGGCGATCGAGACCTCCGGCTTCCTCGGCGATCGCGTCGATGACGACTTTCTATCGGTACTCGATCTCGTGCTGCTCGATATCAAGAGCTCCAATCCCGACACCTATCGCAATGTCACCGGCCGCGACCTTGCACCGACGCTGCGCTTTGCCGAGCGCCTGGCGTCGATCGGCAAGCCCACCTGGGTGCGCTTCACCCTGGTGCCGGGCGCCACCGACGATCCCGCCAATGTCGAGGGCATCGCGAAATTCGTTGCACCCATGAAGAACGTCGAATGGGTCGAGGTGCAGCCCTTCCACCAGATGGGCGAATTCAAGTGGAAGGCGATCGGCCTCGACTATAAGCATTACGACACGCAGCCGCCGAGCCGTGAACTGATCAACCGGGTCATCGGACAATTTCGCGACGCGGGCTGCAACGCCCGCTGATCGCCACTTAATTGAAATGGGGGGAGAGTGAAATGCTGGACCTTGCGCGCGACATCATCGGCAGTCAGCCGATCCTGACGGCGTTCCTTGCAATCGGCGTCGGCTATCTTGTCGGCCAGATCAACATCTTCGGCTTCTCCCTTGGCGTCGGCGCCGTGCTGTTCGTGGGCCTTGCCATCGGCGCGTTCGCTCCCAAAGCACAGATCATCGGCCCGATCGGCCTCACCGGCCTGATCATGTTCCTGTACGGAATCGGCATTCTCTACGGCAAGCAGTTCTTCGAGGGCATGGTCGGTGCGGGGCAGAAATACAATCTGCTCGCGCTCATTGCCTGCCTGGCCGGCCTCGCCGTGGCGCTCGGGCTCGGACATTTGTACGGCATCAAGACCGGACACACGCTAGGCCTCTACGCGGGATCGATGACCAGCACTGCGACCCTGCAAGCGGCGCTCGACGTCACCAAGAGCAAGGACCCGTCGATCGGCTATTCGATCGCCTATCCCTTTGGCGTCATCGGCCCGATCCTGTGCATCTATTTCATGACCCAACTCGTGAAACCGAAATTCCCGCCCAAGGCGCAGCGCTTTCACATGGGCGAGATCTCCATCGGCGCGAGCTTTTCCGGCCGCACGCTGGAAGAACTCAGCAAGGAAGTCCTCAGCGACGTCGACGTGACGATGGTCCGCAAGGCAGGGCAGAACATCGTACCGAAGGGCGATACGGTGCTGTCCGCGGGCGACGCCGTGCTGGTTGTCGCCGACAGCCAGGAAGCCATTGCCAATGCCGCGGCAAAACTCGGCAAGCTCGCGCCCGGCGAACTGGCGAGCGACCGGGCCAACCTCGACTACATCCGCGTGTTCGTCGGCAAGGCCAGCGTGGTCGGCATCCCGTTGTCCAGCCTGCCGATGCCGGCGGGCTTTCCGGCGCATCTGCTGCATGTGCGGCGCTATGATGCCGACCTCGTGCCCTCGCCGGACCTGATGCTGGAATTCGGCGACCGCGTCGGCGTGCTGACGCCGCCCGACAAGAAGGAGGAGATCCGCAAGCACTTTGGCGCCTCGATCAAGGCAAC
>JAKFVP010000439.1:19816-25366 GCA_021732175.1 Bradyrhizobium sp. | reverse complement strand
GAGAGCATACCCCCTCACCCGGCGCTACGCGCCGACCTCTCCCAAAGGGAGAGGTGATTCCCGATGCCGCACGCGCCTCGGCCAAACTCATACTGTTCAGGCGTTCTCGATCTTCACATATTCGAAATCGCCGGGCTTGTTGTCGATACCGACCCGCGGCGGCGAAATCCAGCTCGCATACTTGCCGGGCTCCATTTCCGCCTGCATCAGCGATTCGATGAAGTCGCCGTCCGACTTCGACGGCAGGTAATTGTCGCGCTGCCTGCTCCATTCCGGGCCGCTGACGATAACGCCCTTCGGCGTCGCCTCGATACCCTTGAATTCGCCGATCTGGCGGTGGAAGGCGGTGTGCGGCAGTTCGAGGCGGAAGTTCACGCCGGTCTTCTCGATCACCTTGTTCCAGCGCTCGACGCCCTTGGCGCAGTCCTCGGTGTAATCGTCGCGCAGGCGCATGTTGAGCGCGGTCAGCGCCGGCTCGTTCACCATGGTGATCTTGCCGTCGACCAGCTTGGCCACCGGATAGGTGTCGTTGGTCAGGCGATGATCGTCGTCGATCTTGGTCTCCATGAAGCGGCCCTTCAGGCCGGCATTGTAGAAGTTGGCGGCGTTGGTCGAGACCTCCGAGCCGAACAGGTCGAGCGACAGCGAATAGTGCAGGTTCATCTTCTTCTGGACGGTCGGGAGGTCAATCACGCCGAGCGCGCGCACCTTCTCGATCTGGTTCGGGTCTTCGATGCCGGCGGCCTTCATTGCCTCGCAGGTCCGCTGCAGCACGCGGCCGACGCCGGTCTCGCCGACGAACATGTGATGGGCCTCTTCGGTCAGCATGAAGCGGCAGGTGCGCGACAGCGGATCGAAACCGGACTGCGCGAGGCTCTCGAGTTGCATCTTGCCGTCGCGATCGGTGAAGTAGGTGAACATGAAGAACGACAGCCAGTCCGGCGTCGCCTCGTTGAAGGCGCCGAGCATGCGCGGCGCGTCGGCATCGCCGGAGCGGCGGCGCAGCAAATCATCGGCTTCCTCGCGGCCGTCGCGGCCGAAATATTTCTGCAGCAGGTACACCATCGCCCAGAGATGGCGGCCTTCCTCGACATTGACCTGGAACAGGTTACGCATGTCGTAGAGCGAGGGCGCGGTCTTGCCGAGATGGCGCTGCTGCTCGACGGAGGCGGGCTCGGTGTCGCCCTGGATCACGACCAGACGGCGCAGCATGGCGCGGTATTCGCCGGGCACTTCCTGCCAGGCCTTTTCGCCGAGATGCTGGCCGAAATTGACCTTGCGATCGGGATCCTGGGGAGCGAGGAGCACGCCCCAGCGATATTCGGGCATGCGGACATAGTCGAACTTGGCCCAGCCCTTGGGATCGACGCTGACGGCGGTGCGCAGATAAACCAGCGACTCCTGGAAACCCTCGGGGCCCATGTCGTTCCACCAGTCGAGATAGCCGGGATGCCATCCCTCCAGCGCTTTCAGCACCTGGCGGTCCTCGGTGAGACCAACGTTGTTGGGGATCTTTGTGCTGTAGTCGACGTTCATCAAATTCATGGTGCGCTCCTCGGCTTGGCGAATGGCGAGTAGCGAATGGCGAATGGCGAATGGAAGAAACCATTCGCTACTCGCCACTCCCTACTCGCGCCTACACTCTGGTCATGTCGTACTGCGCCTTCACGCCGGTGCCGTAGCGGCGCAGCGCGCCCTCCTCACCGACAGCGTTGGGACGCTGGAAGATCCAGTTCTGCCAGGCGGTGAGGCGGGAGAAGATTTTCGATTCCATCGTCTCGGGCCCTACGAAGCGCAAATTCGCTTCCATGCCGGTGAGGCCGTCGGGCGAGAAGGACGTGCGCTCCTCGAAGAACACGCGCACCTCGTCGTCCCAGTCGATGTCGTCGAGTGCGAAGGTGACGAGGCCGAGCTCTTCGGCAGCTTCCGCATCGAGCGCCTCGCCGATCTTCGCCCTGGCGCGATCGATATCGGCCGGATCGGCCTGGAAGCGCGATTCCAGCCGCGTCAGGCCGTGGCTCATCGGATAGGGCCCGAAGTTCATCGCGGACAAGGCGATCTGCGGCGGCGGGCGGTTGTCCCCCTGGCGCGAGCCGATCAGCATGTAGGAGCGGTCGGCGGCGAACACGAGTTCGGCCAGCGTGCCGGCGAAGCAGGAGCCGGTCTCGACCAGGGTCACCAGCGTGCGCGAAGTGACGTCGATGCGCTTGAGCACGCGCTTCCAGTAATGCCTGATCTCGTTGACCAGCCAGTGCGACTTGTTGGCCTCGAGGAAGGCATCGGCGGCCAGCACATTGGCGGCCTCGCCCTGCGACTTGAACACCAGCATGGCAATCCCGAGCTCGTTGATGCGCAGATGCAGGATCGCATCGTCAAGCTCGCGCGCGACCTGCAGGGGCCAGAACGAGGCGCCTTGCGCGATCATGCCGTCGATATCGGAAGGCGGCGCGGCTTCCGGCGCCGAAATCGTGATGGTGGCGATGCGCTGCTCGCGGTTGATGTCGACAGAGACAAAACCATAGCGCAGGCCGTTGGCATCGACGGTCCGCTGCAGCGGCGTGAGCGCAATGCCATTACCGTTGCCGTTCCGCGAGGATTTGCCGGCGAATTCCTTGGCGCGGTCGGCGACCTTCGCCTCCAGCTTGCTGTTCGGCGCGATCTCGTCGACGAGGCGCCATGCGACGGCGCGCTTGCCCTTGATGCCTTCCTCGATGGTGCAGAAGAAATCGGCGTGGTCACGGCGCACCTTGCGCTTGTCGACCACTCTTGTGAGCCCGCCGGTGCCGGGCAGCACCGCCAGCAGCGGCACTTCCGGCAGCGCGACGGCAGCCGAGCCGTCATCGGCCATGATGATGTGATCGGTGGCGAGCGCCAGCTCGTAGCCGCCGCCGGCCGCCGTGCCATTCACCACGGTGATGAAGCGCTGGCCGGAATTCTCGGAGGAGTCCTCGATGCCGTTGCGGGTCTCGTTGGTGAACTTGCAGAAGTTGACCTTGTGGGCGTGGGTGGAGCCCGCAAGCATGCGGATGTTGGCGCCGGCGCAGAACACGCGGTTCTTGCCCGAGCGCATCACCACGACCTTCACCTCGGGATGCTCGAAACGCAGCCGCTGCACGGCGTCGGCAAGCTCGATGTCGACGCCGAGATCGTAGGAGTTGAGCTTGAGCTGGTAGCCCTCGAACAGGCCGCCATTCTCATCGACGTCCATCGTGAGGGTCGCGACATCGCCGTTCACGTCAAGCTTCCAGTGCTTGTAGCGCGACGGATCGGTCTGAAAATCGATGTATTTCGCGCCGCCTGCGAGCACGCGATCTTCGCCGGCCATGGGCCTCACCCCTGAGATATTGTTGAAGTCGTTACATGCACAATAATGCATGTTTTTGAACGCGTCTAGTCCGAATTTCTAAAATATGCACTTTGCTTCATGTTCGGCCGATAGCGGAAAAGGCGACCCAATCGGCCTTGCTGAGCTCGGTTTTGGCCGTTTTCGCCTTCAGGAGCGTGGCCAGCTCAGCAGTCGGAAAGCCGTCGGCAAACCCGTCCCCTACCGCCGCGGCCTTGCGCGCCGACAGCGTGTTGAGCTCGGCCAGCGCCTCGCCGAACAGCCGCGCGCAGGCGTGCGGCTTCTGCATGCGCAGGCGAAGATTGCCACTGGCGACCAAGATGCAGGCGCGCAGCAGGATACGCTCGCGCCCGCCTTGCGGCGCGGCCGCCCACACCGCTTCCAGCACTTCCTGCGCCTCCCAGAAATAGCCGCGGTCGTTGAGCGTCATGCCGTAACGCAGCGCCGGGTGGCGCGCCGGCACGTAATCGCGGAAGCGCGAGGGCACCAGCTGCTTCGCCTTCCACAGCGTGTCGTGATCGGCGTCGTCCTCGGTCATCTCGCCGGGAACGTAGGCCCATTGCGGCAGCGGCAGCTCGGCGGAGGAAGAAGGCTGCGTGCTCATCGGCGCACGCCTTTGCAAAATATTTCAGGCGGCCCGTCCGTGCGAGCCTTCGCCACTGAGCAACACCGCGCTTGCGAACTGACTGATCGCATCAAGCGTAGCCTCTGGCGCTTCCCGCTGCGGCGAGTGGCCCGCTTCGGGGATAACGGTCACATCGACCGGACAATAACACTCTTCTTTCGCAATCTCGACCTGACGCAGGGTCCCGTACTGGTCGCGCTCGCCCTGGACGATTGCAACCGGCACGCGGATATAGGCGAGGTACTCGGAAATATCCCAGTCGCGGAATTTCGGGTCGAGCCAGGCGCCGTTCCAGCCATAAAAGGCGTTGTCCACATCCTTGTGCCAGCGCGAAAGCTTGCCTTTCAGCTCGGTGGTCTCATAGGCGGTCCTGATTTCGGCGATGGATTTCACCGAGACGTCCTCGACGATGAAATGCGGGGCGATCATCACCACGCCCTTGACGCGGTGATCCTGGTGCGAGCCGGCGTAGATCGCCGCGATGGAAGCGCCGTCCGAATGGCCCAGCAATAGTCCCTGGCGGAATCCGATTTTCTCGAGCAGCTCCGGCAGCACGTCGGAAGCCTCGCGATGCATGTAGTCGAGCGGGCGCGGCAGCTTTACCGGCGTGGAGGCTCCGTAGCCGGCGCGGGAATACGCAAAGACGCCGCAGCCGGTCGCGGCCTGCAGCTTCTCGGGAAAGTCGCCCCAGAGCCCGACCGAGCCGAGGCCTTCATGCAGCATGACGATAATCGGCGCCGCATCGGTTGCGGGGCCGATCATGCGGTATTCGAGATCGGAGGCGCCGATGCGCAGGAAGCCGGTGGGAGGGAGAGTCATTTCATTGATGTTCCGTTTTTGCCGAGACGTCGCCACCTCCACAGTGTCGTCCCGGCGAAGGCCGGGACCCATAGCCACGAATGCGAGTAGTTAGTCTCGGCTGGAGCCACAGCGAGTTTCAACAATTAAGACTGGCGGTTATGGGTCCCGGCCTTCGCCGGGACGACACCTACTTTTTGCCTTCTACTGCGATGCCCCTTCGCGCAGCTTGTAGCGCTGGATCTTTCCGGTCGCGGTTTTCGGCAAGGTCTCCACCACGTCGATCCAGCGCGGATATTTCCACGGGCCGATCTTCTGCTTGACGTGCTCCTTCAGCGTTTCAAAGAGATCGTCCGTCTTGCTGCCCTCGCGCAGCACCACAAAAGCCTTCGGCTTCAGCAATCCTTCCGGATCGGCTTCGGGCACGACGGCGGCTTCCAGCACCGCGGGATGCGTGATCAGCGCGCTCTCGACCTCGAAGGGCGAGACCCAGATGCCCGATACCTTGAACATGTCGTCGGCGCGGCCGCAGAAGGTGTAGCGGCCGTCGGCATCCCTGACATATTTGTCGCCGGTGCGGGTCCAATTGCCCTGAAAGGTGTGGCGGCTCTTGACGCGCTGGTTCCAGTAGCCCTCGCCGGCCGAGGGCGCCTCGACCAATAGCTCGCCGATCTCACCATCGGGCACGTCGTTGCCGTCATCGCTGACCAGGCGAACCTTGTAGCCGGGGACGGGACGGCCCGAGGTGCCATATCTGATATCGTCGGGCGCGTTGGACAGGAAG
>JAKFVP010000439.1:0-19806 GCA_021732175.1 Bradyrhizobium sp. | reverse complement strand
GGAAGATGTGCAGGAGCTCGGTCGAGCCGATGCCGTCGAGGATGTCGACGCCGAAGCGCTTCTTCCAGGAAAGGCCGACGGATTCCGGCAGCGCTTCGCCGGCCGAGGTGCAGATACGCAGTCGCGTCCCTGCCCGCGCGTCCTTCGACGCCTCGTCATTCAGCATGCCCGCGAACAGCGTCGGCGCGCCGTAGAAAATGGTCGGGTTGTACTTGTTGAGGAGATCGAACATGCGCGCCGGTGTCGGCCGCTCCGCATTGAGCACGGTACTCGCGCCAACCGACATCGGGAAGGTCAGCGCATTGCCGAGGCCGTAGGCGAAGAACAGCTTTGCCGCGGAAAGACAGACGTCGCTCTCGCGGATGCCGAGCACCTGCTTGGCGTAGGTCTCGGCGGTCGCCTGCAGATTGGAATGCACGTGGCGGACCCCCTTGGGCATGCCGGTCGAGCCGGAGGAATAGAGCCAGAAGGCCGGCTCCTCGGCATGGGTCTCGACGGTGGCGAAGACATCGCTCTCCTTTGCCAGTTCCTCGGACAGCAGCTTGTGACCGAACGCATTCTTGCCAGACACCACGACGCATTCGAGATCCGGCATGCGGCCGACGATATCCTTCACGACCGGATAGAGCGCCTCGGAGACGAACAGCACGCGCGCGCGGCTGTCGGCCAGCACATAGGCATATTGATCCGCCGTCAGCAGCGTGTTGAGCGGCACCGGTACGATGCCGGCGCGGATCGCGCCCAGGAACACGATCGGGAAATCGATCGTATCCAGCATGATCATCGCCACGCGCTCCTCGCGGCGCACGCCGAGCCGGCGCAGCAGATTGGCGGCGCGGCGGCTCTGCCGCTGCAGTTCGCCATAGCTGATGTCGGAGACGGTGTCGGTGAAGGCGAGCTTGTTGCCGCGGCCCTCGTCGATGTTGCGATCGAGCAGCCAGGTCACCGCGTTGTAGGTGCTCATGCCGCGCTCCCGCTGACCACGCGTGCCATGACGTTCCTCCCCACCTGTTTTGAATTATAATGCATATAAAATCCACAGGCTCGCTTGCTGTCAACTCTTTCCGGCATTATGTTGCCGAAACATGGCCGAAAAACCCGATCCCGAAACCGATTTCCTGGAGCAGCTCGGTCAGCGGGTCCGCACCACGCGGGCGCTGCGCGGCATGTCGCGCAAGGTGCTCGCCAAAGTCTCCGGCATTTCCGAACGCTACATCGCCCAGCTCGAGAGCGGCAAAGGCAATGTCTCGATCGTGCTGCTGCGCCGGGTGTCGCAGGCGATGGGCGCGCATATCGAGGATCTCATTCCTGACGTCGCACCCACGCCCGACTGGCCCGTGATCCGCGATCTCCTGCGCAAGGCGACGCCGTCGCAGATCGCGCAGGCCAAGGATATTCTTGCCGGTCACGGCGCGAGCACGCATCGCGCACCGGCCTTCGCCGGGATCGCGCTGATTGGCCTGCGCGGCGCCGGCAAGACCACGCTTGGCCGCATCCTGGCGAAAAAGCTCGGCTGGAGCTTTGTCGAGCTGAACAAGGAAATCGAGACGCAGAACGGGCTCTCGGTTGCCGAGATCATCGCGCTCTACGGCCAGGAAGGTTTTCGGCGCATGGAGCAGGCCGCGCTGAAACAGTTGCTGGCGCGGCAAGAGCTGATGGTGCTCGCCACCGGCGGCGGCATCGTCTCGGAGCCGCTGACCTTCGACCTGATCCTGTCGTCGTTCTACACCATCTGGATCAAGGCCGATCCGGAAGAACACATGATGCGCGTGCGCAAGCAGGGCGATCTTCGGCCGATGGCCGACGACCGCTCGGCAATGGCGGAGCTGCGCAACATCCTGGTCAGCCGCGAGCCGCTCTACTCGCGCGCCGCGGCGGTGGTAGATACGGCGGGACTCTCGGTGGATGCAGCCGCCGCGCGGCTGGTCGACTCAGTGCGGCCGGTGCTGCAGAGCGAGGCGCGCTCGTTCGGGCTGCGCAGCGTCGCGGTGTAGCCGCTAGAGAAGCTTGTCCTTCACCGACTCCGCCCCTTCGCGCAGCAGCGGCAAAAAGCGATCCGTCAATTCGCGGACTGGCACGCGGTCGACATGGGCGCCCATGTTGATGGCGGCGACGATGGTGCCGTCGTAGCGACGGACCGGCACCGAGATCGAGCGGAAATGCGGTTCGGCCTCGCGGTCGACCAGTGAATAGCCTTTGGCGCGATCGGCGATGATTGTCTTCAGCAATGCCTTGGGATCGGTGACCGTCTGCGGCGTCAGCGCCTCGCGGCGCATCGCCTTCAGGCGTTTGGCGAGTTCATCGTCATCGAAGCGGCCGAGCATGGCGCGGCCGACCGAGGTGCAGAACGCCGGCAGGCGATAGCCGATCTCAAGGCCCGTGGAGAAAACCCGCGCGGGGCTGCTGCGCGCGATGAACACGACCTCGTCGCCATCGAGCAGCGCGAGCGAGGAGATTTCCTGCGCTGATGTCGCGATGCGGTCGAGCACGGGTTGCAGCACCGTGACGACCTGGTTCGAGCGCAGGAAGGAGCCGGCGAGCGTCAGCACATGCGGCGTCAGCGTGAACAGCTTGCCGTCGCTCGCAACGAACCCGCCGTGCTCGAGCGTAAAGAGGATGCGGCGCGCGGTGGCGCGCGGCAGATCCGCGGCGCGCGCCATGTCGCTCAGCGTCATCGGGCCGGTGGTGTTGCCAAATGCCCGCAGCAGGCGCAGGCCGCGGTCGAGGCTTTCGACGAAATCGGTGGCGCGCCCCTCGCCGGCTTCGCGTTTCAGCTTTGGCATCGGCGGTTTTGGACTTTGTACCGTTGGAAGATTGGGCTTTGCTGGCGAATGGAGAAATGGCATAATTCGCCCAATTGTTCAATAGGCGAACAACGCCTGTTAGCTCGAAGGGACCCGCCGCCATGATGAGCCAGGAAGCGAACGACCTGATCACCCGCACCGGACCGAACGCGCCTTGCGGAAAACTGATGCGGATGTACTGGCAGCCGGCGGCGCTGGTCGACGAACTTGAAGGCCCGCGGCCGGTGCGCCCGGTGAAACTGCTCGGCGAAAACCTCGTGCTGTTCCGCGACGAGCAGGGCCGCTACGGCCTGATCGATCGCCACTGCGCGCATCGCGGCGCCGATCTGGCCTTCGGGCGGCTCGAGCATGGCGGCATTCGCTGCGCCTTCCACGGCTGGCTGTTCGACGCGACCGGCCAGTGCATCGAGACTCCAGCGGAGCCCAAGGGCTCGCAGCTCTGCAAGGGCATCAAGCAGCGCTCCTATCCCGTGGTCGAGAAGGCCGGCATCCTCTGGGCATATCTCGGCGAGGGCACCCCGCCCGCGTTCCCGGAGATCGATGCGTTTGTCGCGCCCGACAGCCACACCTTCACCTTCAAGGGCCATTGGGGCTGCAACTGGCTGCAGGCGCTGGAGGTCGGCATCGATCCCGCGCACGCATCCTATCTGCATCGCTTCTTCGAGGACGAAGATACGTCGAACGCTTACGGAAAACAGTTCCGTAGCGCGTCGGCCGGCAGCGATCTGCCGATGACCAAGATCATGCGCGAGTACGATCGTCCGATCATCAATGTCGAACACACCGAATACGGCATGCGCCTGATCGCGCTGCGCGAAATCGACGAGGAGCGCACGCATGTGCGCGTTACCAACCAGCTGTTCCCGCACGGCTTCGTGCTGCCGATGAGCGCGGAGATGACGATCACGCAGTGGCACGTGCCCGTCGATGACGAGAACTGCTACTGGTACGCGATCTTCACCAGCTATACGACGCCGGTCGATAAGAAGAAGATGCGCGAGCAGCGGCTCGAGCTCTATGAGCTTCCGGATTACAAATCGCGCAAGAACAAGGCGAACGATTACGGCTTCGACCCGCACGAACAGCAGCATTCGACCTATACCGGCATGGGCGCCGACATCAACGTGCACGACCAGTGGGCCGTGGAGTCGATGGGCGCGATCCAGGATCGCACGAAAGAGCATCTCGGCCAGAGCGACAAGGCGATCATCCAGTATCGTCGGCTGCTGCGCGGTGAGATCGAGAAGGTGGCCGGCGGCGAGACGCCGCTCCTGCATCTCGACGAGGCGCATGCGCGATCCATCCAGGGTCCGGCGACCATGGACGGTATCGGGCCGACCACGGGCTGGGAGATCTACTGGATGGAAGTCGACGTCAAGCGGCGGCGCGGCGCGCCCTGGGCGGCGCCGGTGCCGAGGGAGATCGCGGGGAAGGTGCCGCATTTGACGGCGGCGGAGTAACGCCTCTCCTCCCGTCATTGCGAGCGAAGCGAAGCAATCCAGCTTCCTTCGCCGCAGCGACAAAGCTGGATTGCTTCGTCGCTTGCGCTCCTCGCAATGACGGTAGAAACAGCTTCGCTCTTTGGCTTACAATCTGGCCAATCTTCTGGGGGAATACCGCGTTGAGTTTCGTTGAGCGCCATGGCCTGTGGTCTGCAGAGCAGAAGGAGGCGGCAAGCCGTCTCGCCCGCATTGTCGAGGAACGGGGGCTGGAAGTTGTCAGACTCGCCTGGCCAGACCAGCACGGCATCCTGCGCGGCAAGACACTGATCGCGGGCGAAGCCGTCGCCTCGCTCCAAAGCGGCTGTTCCATCACGACCAGCCTGCTCGCCAAGGACACCTCACATCGCTCGGTATTTCCGGTGTTCTCCTCCGGCGGCGGTTTCGGGATGAAGGAAATGGAGGGCGCCGCCGACGCCCTGATGGTGGCGGACCCCACGACCTTCCGCGTGCTGCCGTGGGAGACGGCGACGGGTTGGGTGTTGTGCGATCTCTATTTCAATGACGGCCGGCCGGTGCCGTTTGCGACCCGCAACCTCTATCGCGGCGTGATCGACAAGCTGGCGCAGCGCGGCTTTGATTTCGTAGCCGGGCTCGAGGTCGAATTCCATCTCTTCAGGCTGGAAGACGAGAAGATGGCGCCTGAAGATGCCGGGCAGCCCGGCAATCCGCCGACCGTGAGCCTGCTCTCGCATGGCTATCAGTACCTCACCGAACAACGCTACGACCAGATGGAGCCGGCGCTGGAGATCATCCGCCGCGACGTGCTGGCGCTGGGGCTACCCTTGCGCTCGGTCGAGGTCGAGTTCGGGCCGAGCCAGTGCGAATTCACCTTCCAGCCCACCAAAGGCCTCGCGCCCGCCGACAACATGGTGCTGTTCCGCTCGGCTGTGAAGCAGATCGCGCGGCGGCATGGCTATCACGCCACCTTCATGTGCCGGCCGAAACTGCCGAACGTCTTCGCCAGCGGCTGGCACCTGCATCAATCGCTGGTGTCGCGCACGTCAGGCGAGAACGCATTCATGGCGAAAGACAAGGGCGAGGCGCTGAGCGCCTTCGGCAAACATTATCTCGCAGGGCTGCTCGAGCACGCGCGGGCCTCGACGGTGTTCACGACGCCGACCATCAACGGCTACAAGCGCTACCGCTCCTACTCGCTGGCGCCGGACCGCGCGATCTGGGGCCGCGACAACCGCGGCGTCATGATCCGCGTACTCGGCGGGCCCGGTGAAGCCGCGACACGGCTGGAGAACCGCATCGGCGAGCCCGCGGCGAATCCGTATCTCTATATGGCCTCGCAGATCCTCTCCGGCCTCGACGGCGTCGACCGCAAGCTCGATCCGGGTCGGTCGGCCGATGCACCCTACGAGACCAAGGCGGTGCTGTTGCCGAAATCGCTACGCGAGGCGGTGTTCGTGCTGAATGACGATGCCTTCTTCCGGGAAACGTTGGGGGCCGCGTTCGTGGATTATTACGTCCACATCAAGAACGCCGAGATCGAGCGCTTCCAGGCCGAGGTGTCGGACTGGGAGCAGCGGGAATATTTCGAGCTGTTTTGATCCACGTCGGCCTGCGCCGGGACGACAGCGGTGGCTAGATCAACAGCACGGCTAGATCCCCAGATACCTGTGCTGCAGCTCCGGCTCTGCCAGCAACTGCTCCGACGTGCCGCTCCACACGGTGCGGCCGCGCTCGATCATGTAGTGGCGGTCGGCGATTTTGGCGAGATTGCCGACGTTCTTGTCAATGACGAGCACGGACTGGCCCTGCCCTTTCAGCATCGACAGGCAGTTCCAGATTTCCTCGCGGATCAGGGGCGCGAGGCCTTCGGTCGCCTCATCGAGGATCAGCAGCATCGGGTTGGTCATCAGCGCGCGGCCGATAGCCAGCATCTGCTGCTCGCCGCCGGACAGCGTGACGCCCATGTTGGTGGCGCGCTCGGCAAGGCGCGGGAACAGCGCGTAGATCTTTTCCAGCGTCCATGGGTCTTTTGCGCCGAGACGGTTGCCCGAGGCCGCGACGAGATTTTCCCGTACGGTGAGGTTTGGGAAGATCTGCCGTCCCTCGGGAACGAGGCCGATGCCGAGCTGTGCGATCTTGTAGGACGCAAGCTTGCGTACATCTTCGCCCGCAAAGCGGATGGCGCCCGCGCGTGCCGGCGTCAGACCCATGATGGAGCGGATGGTGGTGGTCTTGCCCATGCCGTTGCGGCCCATCAGGGCGACCATCTCGCCGGACTTGATGGTGAGCTGCAGGCCGAACAGCACCTGGCTCAGGCCGTAGCAGGTTTCGATGCCGTCGATTTCGAGCAGCGTATCAGCCATGTCGTGTCACCGCATGCTGGTCGCCGAGATAGGCGCGTTTGACTTCGTCGTTATTGCGGATCTCGTCCGGCTTGCCGCAGGCAATGACGCGGCCATAAACCAGCACGGTGATGCGGTCGGCGAGCGCAAAAACCGCCTCCATGTCGTGCTCGACCAGCACGATGGTGACTTCCTTGCGCAGCTCCTTGAGCAGCGCCACCATGCGCTGGGACTCGGTAACACCAAGGCCCGCCATCGGTTCGTCCAGCAGCAGCAATTTCGGCTTTGTCGCCAGCGCGACCGCAAGCTCCAGCTCGCGCTGCTCGCCATGGCTGAGCTCGGAGACTGGCACGTCGGCGCGCTTGGCGAGGCCGACCCGCGCGAGTGCGGCGTGCGCGGCTTCGCGCAGCGGCGCTTCCTTTCGCGCATTGCCCCAGAAGCGGTAGGAGTGGCCGGCATGGGCTTGCGCCGCGAGCGCGACATTGTCGGCGGCGGTGAAATCGCGCAGCAGCGAGGTGATCTGGAACGAACGCGCCAGGCCAAGTCCGCTGCGCTTGTAGGACGGCAAGGTTGTGATGTCCTGGCCTGCGAAATGGATCGCGCCGGAATTCGGCATCAACTGCCCGGTGAGCTGGCTGATCAGCGTGGTCTTGCCGGCGCCGTTGGGGCCGATGATGGCGTGCAGCTCGCCGGTTACGACTTCCAGGGACAGATTGTCGGTCGCGACAAGGCCGCCGAACCGCCGCATCAGATTTTCGACGCGCAGGAGATGCTCAGCCACGGGAGAACCTCGCTAGCAGGCCCATGATGCCGCCGCGCGCGAACAGCACGATCAGCAGCAGCAGCGGGCCCATGATCATCGCCCAATATTCCGTGATCTGCGACAGCAATTCTTCCAGCAAGAGGAACACGATGGCGCCGATGACGGGGCCGAACAGCGTGCCCATGCCGCCGAGGATCACCATCACCATGAGGTCGCCCGACCGGGTCCAGTACATCACGGCGGGGCTGACGAAATCGGTGTTGTTGGCGAGCAGCGCGCCGGCAAGGCCGCAGATGGTGCCCGAGATGACGAAGCAGACCAGCCGATAGCGGTTGGCGTGAAAGCCGATCGCCTGCATCCGCTGCTCGTTGGAACGCACGCCCTGCACGACGAGACCGAAGCGCGAATTGACGATGCGCCAGATCAGGTAGATGCCCCCTAACAGGCAGGCCAAGCACACATAATAGAACTGCGTGCGGTTGGAGAGATCGATCAGGCCACCGAAATTGCTGCGCTTGTAGATGGTCAGCCCGTCGTCGGCGCCATAGCGCGACAGCGACGAGGCGATGTAATAGGCCATCTGCGCAAAGGCGAGCGTGATCATGATGAAATAGACGCCGCGGGTGCGTAACGACAACGCGCCGATGACGAGCGCGAACAGCGCGGACGCGATCAGCGCCACCGGCCACTGGATGAAGCCGCTTCCGATACCCTCGAAAGCAAGAATGCCGACGGCATAGCCGCCGATGCCCAGATAGGCGGCGTGACCGAAGCTCATCATGCCGCCATAGCCCATGATCAGGTTCAGGGATGCGGCCGCCAGCGCCAGGATGATGATGCGGGTGAACATCGTCAGGATGAACACCTTGCCCGTCAGCGCCGAATAGACCGGCAGCAGCACGAGTCCGGCAACGACCAGCGCGACGACGATAGTGCGCAGATTGAAAGCAGATTTCATCGCTTGGCGGCCGGGAACAGCCCCTCCGGCCTAACCACCAGGACGATGGCCATCAGGAGATAGATCAGCATCGAGGACATCGCGGGCGCCGCGGTCGAGGCTGCGGTCGAGCTCAGCACCTTGCGCAGGAGGTCCGGCAGGAAGGCGCGGCCGAGCGTGTCGATCATGCCGACGAAGATCGCGGCCATGAAGGCGCCGCGAATCGAACCGATGCCGCCGATCACGATGATGACGAAGGCGAGAATCAGAATGTTCTCGCCCATGCCGATCTGCACGGTGAGGATCGGCGCCTGCATCAGTCCGGCGAGGCCGGCGAGCGCAGCGCCAAGGCCGAACACCAGCGTGAACAGCAGCTTGATGTTGATGCCGAGCGCGCCGATCATCTCGCGGTTGGAGGCGCCGGCGCGGATCAGCATGCCGATGCGCGTGCGCATGACAACGACATAGAGCAAGGCAGCGACCAGCAGCGCCACGGCGATGATCGACAGACGATAGGCGGGATAATTGACGCCGGGCAGTATCTGCACGGGTACCGTGAGCCAGGAAGGCAGCGGCAGCGCGAGGCCTGCGGGGCCCCAGATCAGCCGCACCGCGTCGTTGAAGAACAGGATCAGGCCGAAGGTCGCGAGCACGTGGTCGAGGTGATCGCGGTTGTAGAGATGCCGGAGCGCGACGAATTCCAGGAGGATGCCGAGCAATAAGGTCGCGCCGAGCGCCATGACGCAGCCGAGGATGAAATTGCCGGTCCAGGCCACGAAGGTCGCGGCAAAATAGGCGCCCATCATGTAGAGCGAGCCATGGGCGAGATTGACGAAGTCCATGATGCCGAACACCAGCGTCAACCCGGCCGCCAGCAGGAACAGCAGCAGGCCGAACTGCAGTCCGTTGAGCATTTGTTCGACGACGACGAGCATGGTCCCCCAAAGCCTAAAAAAGCAGCGGCAGCGCGTGGGCACTGCCGCTTATTGTTGTTGGGCGTATCATCTCACGCAAGACTGCACAAAGCCGCGGAAGATCATTCGCCGGAGAACCCGATCCTACTTCATCGGGCACTTGTCGTGGAAGCGGTCCTGATCGTCCTTGACGATGGTGGCCACCGTCTTCAGCGCGAGCTGGCCCTCGGCATCCTTGACCACGTCCTGCAGGTAGAAATTCTGGATCGGGATGTGGTTCTTGCCGTATTTGAAGGCGCCGCGCACCGACTTGAAGTTGGCCTTCTCCATCTCCGCCTTCATCTCGTCCTTCTTGGACGTGTCCCCCTTTACCGCGACCACGGCGCTGTTGATCAGGTTGGCGGCATCGTAGGACTGGGCACCGTAGAAACTCGGGCGCAGGCCGGTGTACTTCTTGCGATAGTCGGCGACGTACTTCTTGTTCTCCTCGTTCGGCAGGTCGTTGACCCACTGCTGCGCGCCGGGCACGCCGAGCGCGTTGTCCTTCTGCAACGGCAGCGACAATTCGTCGATGGTGAAGGCGGTGTAGAGCGGAATCTGCGCCTTGATGCCGGCCTGGGCATACTGGTTGAGGAACTGCACGCCGGCAGCGCCCGGATAGAACACGAAGATCGACTCGGCTCCCGAGTTCTTCGCCTTGGTGAGCTCGGCGGAGAAGTCGAGCTGGCTCGGCCAGACCGTGTATTCCTCGCCCTTGACCTCGCCCTTGAAGGTGCTCTTGACGCCGGCCAGCATGTCCTTGCCCGCCGCGTAGTTCGGGCCGATCAGGAACACCGACTTGACGCCCTTCTGGGTCATGTAGGTGCCCATCGCCTGCGGGGTCTGGTCGTTCTGCCACGAGGTCGAGAACACGTAAGGCGAGCAGAGTTCGCCGGCGAGCTGCGACGGACCGGCGTTGGCGGAGATCAGGAAGGTCTTGGAGTCGACTGCGGTCTTGAGCGAAGCCAGCAGCACGTTCGACCAGATGTAGCCGACGATGAAGTCGACATTGTCGGACTGGATCAGCTTTTCGGTCTTCTGCTTGCCGACATCGGGCTTCTGCCCGTCATCCTCGTAGATCACCTCGACGGGCTTGCCGCCCATCTTGCGGCCGAGATGGTCGAGCGCGAGTTCGAAGGAATTGCGCATGTCATTGCCGATCGCAGCGGTCGGGCCGCTGAAGGTCGAGACAAAGCCGATCTTGATCGTGTCGCCGGCGCTCGCCGGCTGAGCCAGCGCCAGAGCGGCGATACCTGCCAGCCAAAATGCTTTCTTCATATGGACTTCCCCTCCTCGTTATCGTTGCAACCCTGTCCGCGCCGAATGGCGGCACTGGCTGCGCAGGCCTTTATAAAGAGACATGTTCTGTGCGCAAAAGCGCCGGCCCACAGCAAGCACGAACCGAAAGCCCCACTTAGAACCTTCGGCCTATGCCCCAGCGGCCTGCACCATAGTTCAGGGGTCTGGAGGAAATCAAGAATTATAGTGCCGGTTTTGTGGGCGGCGTTGTCGCAGGATTGGGCCACCCCGAGCGCTGGCCGAGCTGAGCGACGCGGACGCGAGGCGCCGACACTACGGCGCGGCGCGGAAATTGTCGGCGACCAACCTTGCACCTGCCGTCGCAGCTTCCGGTGCAGTCTCACACAACGCTGCGACGCTGTTGCGTCGGCGCGCCACGATTACACATCGCTCGCCGCGTCACATGCCTGCTGCTCTCCGGCGACAGCCGGATTCACTCACCCGTCCATGATCGGAAATATATATCGCGCAGAGCTTCTCCACTTTACCTGCAATTAACAGCGTTGCCGCACGCGCAATTAACGCGTTGCAATCACAGTCGCTGCGACTGGAGACAAGCACATGATGATCAGCGACCAGGTTGCGCGCACGAAATGGTGTCCGTTCGTGCGCATCGACAACAGCAACCGCAAGCACAACACGATGACCGACGGCTTTGCCAACTCGGAGAAGATGTATCACTGCATCGCCGGCGACTGCATGGGCTGGCGCCAGTTTCATTTGTCGCACATGAAGGGCAGCAGCGAGGGCGTCGTCGCGCATGGCTATTGCGGCTACGCCGGCAAGATCGAGCTCGAGTAGCGGCCCGTCAGACCAGCGTCGTAAACTCCGCGCCATCGACGATGTAGGTCGCGTAGCGGAAATCCCTGATGGTGGCGACCTTGTCGCCATCCCATGCCAGCAGCATGAAATATCGTGCCGGCGCATCCATGCGGTCCGGATCGAACACCAGGATCGCCGGCCTGCTCTCGACCAGCCCGGGTACGAGGCGCCAGTCGCCGGCAGCCGAATAATTGCCAAAATACCTGCTGACCTCGACCTTGCCTCGCATGCGCGACCTGTTGACGAGTTCGAGCCTGACGTCGTCGGCGATCATGGCGCGGATAGCGTCGAAGTCGCGGGCGTTGAAATGCGCAACATAGGCATCGAGCTGCGCCCGTTCGGCCGGAGACAGCGCCGGCTGCGGCGCGTCATCAGGCTCCTTTGCCCATTCGCGAAGCTTTTCGCGGCCACGGTGCAGCGACGCTTTCACCGCAGGCAGGCTGGAATCCAGGATATCGCAGACTTCCTGCAACGAGCAGCCCAGCACATCCGACAATATGCAGGCAGCGCGCTGCGTTTCGGGCAGGCGCATGAAGGTGCGTAAGGAGGCATTGGCGATCTGGCGGCTGGTGACCGCATCGAGCTCATCGGCGACCATATCCGGCTCCGCTTCAGAAAAAATCGCCGCCTGGCGGCCCCGACGGCGCAGGAAATCCAGCGCCGTGTTGTGGGCGATGCGAAACAGCCAGCCCTCGGGATGGCGCAGCGGCGCAGCACCGGGAAAGGCTTCGACCGCCTTGACGAGCGCATCCTGCAGCACGTCCTCGCCGTCGATGACCGAGCCGACCATTCTGGCGCAATAGCGATGCAGCCGCGGCCGCATCGCGCCCAGGAGGCGATCGAGGTCGATGGCCGGCGTCCCGGCTGGCATGGTCATGGCAGCATCACGACTGGTGCAACATCCGGTAATTGCCCACGATGGTGGCATTACGGGGCGCGGGCGGCTCCAGGCAACGGTCGCGAATCCCGTTCTGGAATTCCTGGAACGCCTTCAGCTTCGGAATTGGGCTCGAGCCGTCCTCGGCCGCGGTTTCGACGATGTGGACAAAACTGTCGTCCTCGAGCCGCAGCGTAAGATAGCGCACGCCTTCGGGCTGGGTAGCCTGCAATTCGGCAAACACCGCCTTGACCAGCTCCGCATTGTGGTCGGCTGCATCCGGTTTGGCCTTGTATCTGATCAGGGTTCGTCGCATGGCGGGCTCCTCGTTGGGGGATACTCACCTGCAACGACGTTTGGCGAGGAGCCAAAGATGCGGCCCCGGCGAGATTATTTTACCCGCGCCACCTCGATAGCGCGCCGCTATCGGCCGATTGGCGGATGCGTCTTGGAACATTCCGTCCAATGGGAGCATAATCGGCCGGGCCGAAGCGGAGGCAAGAACCGATGAACCAGGCGTCGAGCAAACTCCATCATGTCGTGATCGTCGGCGCGGGTTTCGGCGGGCTGGAGACCGCGTTTCGCCTCGCCGGCGCGCCGGTCACGATCACCATGATCGACCGCCGCAACCATCATCTGTTCCAGCCCCTGCTCTATCAGGTCGCGACCGCTTCACTGGCGACATCCGAGATCGCCTGGCCGATCCGTTATCTGCTGCGCGACCGGTCGGAGGTGACGACGCTGTTTGCCAACGTCAACGGCGTCGATGCCGCGGGAAAACGCGTACTGCTCGAAGATGGTAGCGCCATTGCCTATGACACGCTGGTGCTCGCCACCGGCGCGCGGCACGCCTATTTCGGTCATGACGAGTGGGAGCCGTTCGCGCCGGGACTGAAGACGCTCGAGGATGCCACGACCTTGCGGCGGCGTATCCTCGTGGCCTTCGAGCGCGCCGAGCGCGAGACCGATCCGGAAAAGCGCGACGCGCTGCTCACCTTCGTCATCGTCGGCGCCGGGCCGACCGGCGTCGAGATGGCCGGCACCATCGCCGACATGGCGCGCGACACGCTGCCGCCGGATTTCCGCAACATCGACACGCGCAAGGCCCGCGTGGTGCTGATCGAGGCGGGTCCCCGTGTGCTTGCCGGCTTCCCGGAGGACTTGTCGGCGTATGCGCAAGCCTCGCTGGAGAAACTCGGCGTCGAGGTGATGCTGGGCGAGGCCGTCACAGAATGCTCGGCCGAAGGCGTAGTCTATGGCGGCAAGCGCCTTGGCGCGCGCACGCTGATCTGGGCCGCAGGTGTGCGTGCCTCGCGCGCCGCCGAATGGCTTAATGCGCCGCACGATCGCGCCTATCGATTGCAGGTCGAGCCTGACCTGACGGTGCCCGGACATCCCGACATCTTTGCCGTCGGCGACACCACGACCGTCAAGGGCCCCGACGGCAATCCGGTGCCGGGCATCGCGCCGGCCGCCAAGCAAGAGGGGCGCTATGTCGCGTCCTTGATCAGGGCCCGTCTCGCCGGCAAGACACTGCCGCCGTTCCGCTATTCGCATGCGGGCAGCCTCGCGCAGATCGGCAAGCGGCTGGCTGTGATCGATTTCGGCAAATTCAAGCTGCGCGGCACCATCGCGTGGTGGATCTGGGGCATCGCCCACATCTACTTCCTGATCGGTCTGCGCCACCGGCTCAGCGTCGCGCTGAGCTGGCTGTGGATTTATCTGCGCGACCAGCGCCCCGCCCGGCTGATCACCCAAGGCAGCAGCAAGGTGACGAGCTAAACGCTTCTTCTTTCTCCCCTTGCGGGAGGACTTTACCAGCCGCCGTAGTAGCGCCTGACGACGACGCCCCCGCCATAGCCGTATGGCGCAGGTGCGTAGCCATAACCACCGCCGTAGCCGTAGCCCGGTTCGGCGTAGCCGTAGGCGGGATAGCCGCCGCCATAGTAGCCGTCGCCGTAATAGGCGCGGCGGGCGACCGCGCCGGCGACGATGGCACCGGCAGCGCCAGCCGCGACGCCGTAGCCAAGGCGGCGATAGCCCAGGCCGCCGCGATAGACCACCCTTCCGCGATAACGCACCTCGGTCGTGGCTTTTTCGACCATTGACGTCATCGACGCCACATTGGTCGGCATCGGCCCCGCCTGCGCGCTCACGCTGAGCAGGGCGGCGGTTGCAGCGAGAATGGTGGTCGGCAGTAGACTGAACAGCCTCATGATCCAACTCCGTGCCAGAGCGGCGGGGACCAATCCTTGGGCCGTGGCTGCTACGGCCGGGTTGATCTATGTCAACCTTCCAGTGAGGTGTCGGGCTTTCCGGCGCGCCTTATTTCACCAACGCGCAGCCGCCGTCGGCCATCGGGCGAAACGCCTGCTCGGCGGGAATCGTCGAGATCAGCTTGTAATAGTCGTAAGGATACTTCGACTCCTCCGGCTTCTTGACCTCGAACAGATACATCGGGTGGACGACGCGGCCGTCCTGGCGGATGGCGACGTCGCCGAACAGCTTGTCTTTGCCCCGAAACTTCTTCATCTGCGGCACGACGTCCTTGGCGTCGTCGCTGCCGGTGGCGGCAACCGCATTGAGATAGGCGAGCGTGGAGGCGTAGACGCCGGCCTGGTTGGCGCTCGGCATCTTGCCGTTCATGCCGGGCCGCGCCGCAAAGCGCTTGGCAAACGCGCGGGTGTCGTCATTCATGTCCCAATAGAAGGCTTCGAGAATTTGCAGGCCTTGACCGACCTTCAGACCCATGCCGTGCACGTCGTTGACGAACAGCAGGAACGCCACCAGGGTCTGGCCGCCCTGTTGCAGGCCGAACTCGGCGGCCTGTTTCACCGCGTTGACGGTGTCGCCGCCGGCATTGGCAAGTCCGATCACTTTTGCCTTTGAGTTCTGCGCCTGCAGCAGCAACGAGGCGAAGTCCGAGGTGTTGAGTGGATGCTTCGCAGAGCCCAGCACCTTCCCGCCATGTTTCTCGATGTAGTTGGTCGCCTCGGCCTCGATGCCCTGGCCGAGCGCGAAATTCACGGTCACGAAGAACCATTCCTTGCCGCCGCGCGCCATCATCGCCGCCGCGGTGGCGTTGCCGGTGGCCCAGACGTCGTTGACCCACTGGATGGTGTTGGGCGAGCAGGCCTTGCCGGTGAGATCGGAGCTTGCGGTCGATGACGCGAGGAACGTCATTCTGGTGTCGCGCAGCAGCGAATTGACGGTGAGGCCGACCGCCGAGTTCGGTACGTCGACGATGGCATCGACGCCGTCGACATCGAGCCATTTGCGCGCGATCGTGGAGCCGACGTCGGCCTTGTTCTGGTGATCGGCGTAGACGATCTCGACCTTGATGCCCTTGCCACCGCCATTGAAATCTTCGGCCGCCATGCGCGCGGCCTCGACCGAGCCCATGCCGTTGGTATCCTGGAAAATGCTGGAGATGTCGTTGAGCACGCCGACGCGTACGATATCGCCTGAGATTTGCGCCTGCGCCGTGCCGGCGGCACAGGACAGTGCGAGCACAGCAGTGAATGCGATTTTTTTCATGGTTTCCTCCCCTTGAGACGTGTGAGCCCGTCACGCCGCCTTGATCGCGACCGGCAGGCTTTCGAGGCCGCGCAGCGTATTGTTGTAACGGCGCTTCACCTCGCCGGTGATCTCGATCGACTTCACCTTGCGCGCCAGCGCCGCCATCATCACCTCGCCTTCGAGGCGGGCGACGAGCTGGCCGACGCACATGTGGATTCCGGAGCCATAGCCGACATGACCCGAGGTGCGGCGGGTGATGTCATAGCTGTCGGCATTCTCCCAGCGGCGCGGATCGCGGTTGGCGGCAGCGAGGAACATCAGGACCTTTTCGCCTTCGCCGATGCTGTGACCACCGATGTCGACCTCGCGCGTGGTGGTGCGAAAGAAGGTCTGCACCGGGCTTTCGAAGCGGACCGCTTCCTCGAACGCATTGCGCGCCAGCGTTGGATCGCTGCGCAGCTTCGCGAACTGCTCGGGATAGCGCGCCAGGCAATAGACCGCAGCACCAATGCCATAGACGGTGGTGTCGAGCCCGGCCGAAAGCAGCGAACGCACCAGCAGCGGCGCCTCCTCATGGGTGATCTCGCCGGCATCGGCGCGGGCATGGATGCAAGCGCCGAAGCCGCCGGGCGCGAGATTTTCGCGCTGGCATTGTTCGGCGACATAGGCCTGATGCGGCGCGGAACGTTCGATCGCTTCTTGCCGTAACCGGTTCGGCGGGCCGAACGCGTTGAACACGAGGCTCGCATAGGGCAGCAGGTTTTCGCGGCCTTCCTGCTTGAGGCCAAGCGCGTCGGGGAACACCGACAGCGGATAGGCCTCCGCAAGATCGGGAATGGCGTCGAAACTGCCGCGCGCCAGCAACTCATCGACCTTGGCTTCGGCCAGCGCCGTGAAGTGGCCGCGCAGCGGCCGCATCGCGGTCGCCGATAACACCTGGTTGAGCACCGCGCGCGTGCGGGTATGCGCCGGCGGGTCGGCCTCCAGGATGATGCTTTGCGGGCGCCACGCCTTTTCCTTGGCGAAGTCGCTGAGGCCGACGCCGCGGCTGGAGCAGAAGGTCTGGGGGTCGTTGAGCACGGCATGCACTTCGGCGTAACGCACGACGCCATAGGTGCCCCATTTGTCGAGATAGACGAGCGGGCCCGCCTCCCGCATCCGCTCATGGATCGGAAATGGATCGGCGAAGAACTCGATCGAGAACGGATCGAAGTCGAGATGCGGAATGCCGGGTGCGGCGCCGTGCGCCGGCGTCGTTGCGGGTGCGGTCATTGTGGGCCTCCTGCAGTTTGTTGTTGCGGAGCGGTATGTGGTGTCTCTATGTCTGAAGCAGCAGACACGCCTGGAAAGCCATCTGGAAATTCATGGCCCGAAACCGACAAGCGCGAAATTTGCGGGCTCCCGCGACCGACAGAGACCCGCAGGTCGAACTAGTGCTCGATCTCGAGCGCTATGTTCCGGCGCTCGTCACCTTCATCGCCAACAAGCTGTCGCGCGGCGCGACCGTGCTCTACCAGAAGCGCTGTGCCGTCAACGTCACGGAATGGCGTATCCTGGCGCTGCTGGCGATCGAGCCGGCGATTTCCGCCGCGCGCATCTGCCACGTCATCGGCTTCGACAAGGGGCCGGTCAGCCGCACGCTGGCGGCGATGGAGAAGCGCGGACTGGTCGCGATCAGGCCCGACCGCGAGGACGGCCGCAGCCATTCGATCTCGCTGACCGCGAAGGGCGCGGCGACCCACGACAAGGTGATTGCGCTTGCGCTGGAACGCGAACGGCGCCTGCTGGCCTGCCTGAGCAAGGCGGAGCGCGAGACATTGATCGTGCTGTTGCGTCGCGTGCACGCCAATCTCGATGCCGTAAACGGCGTCGGCGAAGACTGAGTGCACCGCGCTGGCTGCGACGCTGCCGGCGATCCCGTCATGGCGACCGCGATGCACGCGCGACGTTGCATCATCGCGCGAGCGGATACGCCCGGACATCCCTTTCCTCCCCTGGAGCGACCGGGCCCTTGATGGTGTTTTTTTTGGCCATCGGTCTTCAGTCATCCTTCCACGAATTAGTTGCTTTGGCAACATAAATGACAAACAAAAACGGCGGACCGCGCGAGAGGCTTTCGCGGCCGCCGTTCCCGCTCCCTCACTTCTTGACGAGCGGGCAGTTCCCTTCGCTCTCGGGACGAAACGCCTGATCTCCCGGGATCGTCGCGACGACCTTGAGGAGATCCCACTTGGATTTGGATTCGTCGGGCGACTTCACCTCGAGCAGATAGAGCGGGTGAATCTTGCGCCCATCGGCGCGGATGATGCCCTTGCCGAACAGAGCATCGTCCGTCGGCATCGCCTTCATCGCCGCGACCACGGCCTTGCCGTCGACAGCGCCGCCGGCCTTGTCGACCGCTTTCAGGTAGTGCAGCACCGAGGCATAGACGCCGGCCTGCATGTCGTTGGGATAGTTGTTCTGCGGATGCTTCTCGGCAAAACGTTTGGCGAAGGCGCGCGTGCCGTCGTTCATATCCCAGTAGAAGGGATTCATGATCTGCGCGCCCTGCGCCGCCTTCAGCCCGAGCGCGGGCAGGCCGTTCATGCCGAGAATGAGACCGACCAGCTTTTGCTTTTGCGTGAGGCCGAATTCGGCGGCCTGCTTGATCGAAGTGATGGTGTCGTCGCCGGCATTGGCGACGCCGACGATGTCGGCGCCGGAAGCCTGGGCCTGCAGCAGGAAGGACGCGTAATCGGCGGTGCCAAGCGGGTGACGCACTGCGCCCAGCACCTCGCCGCCGGACGCCTTGACGCCTTCGGCGGCCTGCTTCTCCAGGTCATGGCCGAAAGCGTAGTCCGCCGTGAGGAAGAACCACTTCTTGCCGCCCTGCGCGACGACGGCTTTGCCGAGGCCGCGCCCATAGGCATAGGTGTCGTAGGTCCAGTGCACGGTGTTGGGCGTGCACTTCTCGCCGGTGAGCAGCGCCGTGCCCGCTCCGGAGCCGACAAAGACCTTGTTCTTCTGCTCGCTCATGGCCGCAACCGCGAGCGCAATTGCCGAATTCGGCAGGTCGAAAATGGCATCGACCGAGTCGACGTCATACCAGCGGCGCGCGATGCCGACGCCGACATCGGTCTTGTTCTGGTGATCGGCGGTAATGACCTCGACCGGCTTGCCGGCGGCCTTGCCGCCGTAGTCTTCCACCGCCATCTGTGCGGCGATCACGGAGCCTACGCCCTGATAGGTCGCGAACACGCCGGACTGGTCGTTGAGGACGCCGATCCGCACCTTCTCCTGGGCCTGTGCGCCGCCTGCAATTGTTGCGCCCAGCGCGGCCGCCAGCATTGCCCTGCGAAACATCTGTCGCATGCTTTCCCTCCCGTATACAAAAGGCGGCCTGAGGGCCGCTTCGAAATTACTTATAAAATATAAGTAATTTTCGGGAGTGTCAATTCATGCCGGCAAGAGCGAGCAATTCGGACATGGGACGAACCGTCAAAGGGCCAAGCAAGGCGCTGACAGCAAAGGCAAACGGAGCCGAGCCGGATTCGGCCCGCAAGCTCGATCTCAGCGCGCTGCGGCAGACGCCGGGCTTCATGATCCGGATCCTGCAGATTGAGAATTTCGAGGCGTTCTATCCGCATTTCGAGGCGCTGAAACTGTCGCCGGTCGAGTACGCGATCCTGGTGACGCTGCGCGACAACAAGGCGGTGACGCAGAGCGAGCTCGCCGCCGTGCTGAAGATGCAGCTGCCCAACCTCGTCAAGATCCTGTCCCGCATGGAGGAAACCGGTATCATCCGGCGCAAGCGGTCGGCGCGCGACAAGCGCGCGGTCGAGCTCTCGCTGAGCAGCGCCGGCGAACGGCGGGCCGACGAAGCGAGCCGCCTTGGCGCAAGCTTCAATGCGCACACGCTCGCCCCGCTCGACAAGCGGGAGCGCGCCGCCTTCCTGCACATGCTGGCGCGGCTGATCGAGGGATACCGGCCCGGCGCGATCTGAGAGGCGCGCTAGGTTGCGGGCGCAATCCAGGCGCGCGGCGGCGGTCT
>JAKFVP010000165.1 GCA_021732175.1 Bradyrhizobium sp. | reverse complement strand
GCGGGCGAGGTCGTAGGTGTGTCCGATGTGGTCGACGCCCGGCAGATGGGTGGCAAAGGCGCGGCGGTTGTTGACCATGCCGCCGACCGACATGCCGCCGAAGCCGACGCCGTGATAGCCGCGCTCCCTGCCGATCAGGCGTGTGCGGGTGGGCTGGCCGATGGCGCGTTGATAGGCGAGCGCGATCTTCAGCGCGGTGTCGACCGACTCGGAGCCGGAGTTGGTGAAGAAGACGCGATCGAGGCCCTTTGGCGCGATCTCGGCCAGGCGGCGCGCGAAATCGAAGGCGATGGGATGACCCATCTGGAACGACGGCGCGAAATCGAGATTTTTCAGTTGATGCTCGACCGCGGCGGCAATCTGCTTGCGGCCATGGCCGGCGTTGACGCACCAGAGCCCGGCGGAGGCGTCGATCACCTTGCGGCCGTCGACACTGGTGTAATACATGCCCTCGGCGGAGGCGAACAGCCGCGGCGTTTCCTTGAACTGCCGGTTCGCCGTGAACGGCATCCAGAAGGCCTGGAGGTCGAGGGTGTTGGGAAGCTGGTGAACCGTCACGGGCCGACTCCTTAGTTTTATGGAATCTATATGGGCAGCTAGCCGTCCCACGGGCACCCCCACTCAACAAGTCCTTTTCTACCCCTGCTTAAAGCATTGATTTTACTGGATCGATAAAGGCATATTTGTCCGATCCGCAACACCTGCAACACGGGAAATCCGATGAGCGTCGACATAGGCGGGCGACTCCGCTTCGTCCGCAGCCGCCACAAGCTGTCGCAGCGCGAGTTGGCCAAGCGCTCCGGCGTCACCAATTCAACGATATCGCTGATCGAGTCGAACCAGATGAACCCCTCGGTCGGTGCGCTCAAGCGCATCCTTGACGGCATCCCGATGGGGCTCGCCGAATTCTTCGCCATCGAGCCGGAGCGGCCGCGCAAGGCATTCTATCGCGCCGACGAACTGACCGAGATCGGCAAGAAGCCGATTTCCTATTTGCAGGTCGGCGACAGCCTGTTCGGCCGCACGCTGCAGATCCTGCACGAGCGTTACGGGCCCGGCGGCGACACCGGACGGGTGCCTCTGGTGCATGACGGCGAGGAAGGCGGCGTCGTGATTTCGGGCCGGCTCGAAGTCACCGTCGATGGCGAGCGGCGCATCCTCGGCCCCGGCGATGCCTATTATTTCGAGAGCCGGCGCCCGCATCGCTTCCGCTGCATCGGCAACAAGCCCTGCGAAGTCATCAGCGCCTGCACGCCGCCGACGTTCTGATTTGATCTGGCGCAGCTTGCTGCCGGCAACCATCGGATAGACTGTCATATCGCGGAAAGAAGAAGCCCGGGGAAATACCCAATGAATTTCGAGTTCACGCCGCAGCACGAGCAGGTGCGCGAAACCATCGCCCGCTTCGCCAGCGAGGAGATGGCGCCGCTGGTCAGGGCGGCCGAGGAGAACGAGGTGTTTCCGAAGCAGCTGTTCCGCAAATGGGGCGAGCTGGGCCTGCTCGGCGTGCGCTATCCGGAGGCCGATGGCGGCTCCGGCTTCGACAAGATCAGCGACTGCATCGTCCGCGAGGAGATGAGCCGGGTGTGCCAGTCTTTCTCGGCCTCGTGGTCGGCGCATACCCATCTGGCGCTGTGGCCGATCTGGCGCGCCGGCACGCCGCAACAGAAGGCGCGGTTCTTCGTTCCCGGACTCGCCGGCGAGAAGGTGGGCGGCTTCGGCCTCTCCGAGCCGGACGGCGGCTCCGATGTCCGCGCCATGCGCACGCGCGCGGAAAAGGTCGAAGGCGGCTGGCGCCTCAACGGCTCAAAACTCTACATCACCAATGCGCCGATGGCCGACTTCCTGATGCTGGCCGCGCGCACCAAGCCTGACCACACGGCCGACGCGATCAGCCTCTTCATCGTCGAACTGCCCAATCCCGGCTTCCGCATCAGCAAGCTCGACAAGGAAGGTATCCGCTCCTCGGAAACGGGTCTGATCTACATCGAGGATGCTTTCGTGCCCGACGACTGCCTGCTCGGCGGGCAGACCGGTACCTACGGCATCGTGCGCGACTCGCTGGCGGAGAACCGGATCGGCGTTTCCGCCAATTGCATCGGCATGGCGCGCGGCGCGTTCGATGCGGCGCTGGAATTCGCCAAGACCCGCCTGGTCCGCGGCAAGCCGATCATCGAATACCAGGCGATCGCCCACAAGCTCGCCGACATGGCGGCCGATATCGAGGCGGCAAAATGGTTCGTCTATTACGGCGCCTGGCGCGTCGACCAGGGAACCATCGATGTCACGACGGCGTCGAAGGTCAAGCTGGTCGCCAGCGAAATGGCGGTGCGGGTGACCGAGCAGGCGATCCGCATCCTCGGCGGCGCCGGCATCATGCGCGAATATCCTGCAGGACGCTTCCATCGCGACGCGCTGGTCTACATCATCGGTGAAGGTACGTCCGAGATTCAGCGCAACATCATCGCGCGCTCGCTCGGCGCGCGCTGACTACAGCCGTGAAACCGGTAATGGGCCGCCCCGGCTAGATGGCGATGACGACATGCAGCAGGCAGCCGCCCGCCGTAACGCCGTCGGCATGGTGCGCGCCAGCCCACGCATGGTGATAGTCGCCGGCGCGCAGCACGAGGTCGCCATATCTGAGGTCGCCCTCGATCACGAGGCACTCTTCCTCGAATTCGTGGATGTGCGATTTCAGGATCGCCCCGGGCTGCATTTTCACCAGCAATGTCCGCCGCTGCAGCCGCTCGTCCACCTTGAGCACGCGGTAGGCGATACCCTCGTCATGTTGCTGCCATTCGGCTTCGGCCGCACGCCTGGTCGTGGAGCCGGGCAGCGACATGCCTTCGCTGTCGATGCGATCGAGGATCTTCTCGAACGAGCCTGCCGGCAGCGGCTCGCTGTCGGCGCCATCGAGCGCCGCAAGCTTTTGCTGCCAGCCTTCGGCTTCGCCGCGCAACCCATCATCGGCCTGCACGGCAGCGCGTTCGCCGCCGCGGAGCAGTCCGAGAGCGTATTCCGCCGGCCGGGAAGGCTTTTGCGTGTCGTCAGGCATGGAGCAAATGTAGCGAACGCGCGATCATAAGGACAGCGGCAAGGCCACGGTTTTTTGTATCTCAGCCAGCCATCGGTCGTGCGAAACCCGTATTGGCACGGGCTTTCCGGGCCCGGCGAGACACTCAGGCCGAAAGGCTCGTCGTGACCAGCACAACGCAGCCGCCGACAGTGCGACCCATCGGGTGGCGCGTCTCCACCGCCGCGATGTGATAATCGCCCGCACCGAGCTTGAGATCGCCGAAGGCGATATCGCCCTCGACGACAAAAGTCGTTTCCTCGATGTCGTGGGCATGCGCCTTGTAGATCGCGCCCGGCGACATGCGGATCAATAGCGACTGGCGGTTACTGGCGCGATCGACGTGCAGCACGCGCGCCACCAGGCCCGCTCCGATCGTGATCCACTTTGCGCCATCCGCGCGCAGGGTGCGCGTGCCCGGCAACTGCATGCCCTCGGCATCGATCCGCGCCAGAACGGCGTCGAACGTGCCTGATGGCGGTGCATCGTCGCTGTCGGGAGCGGCGGCATCGAGGCCGGCGAAGATTTGCTGCCAGCGCGCGACCGAAGCGCGCAAGGCATCGTCCGACTCGAGGCGCGACGCAGCCTCCGCCCGCGCTTCGAGCCGCAGCAGGCCCAGCGCGTACTCGGCTGCGAGAATGTCGTCGGGCTCTACTGGTTCAGACATGCCTGCAACTGCCCGATCGCGCGGTGTATCCAGGTCTTCACCGTTCCCAGAGGTACGGCGGAAAGCGTCGAAAGTTCTTGGTAGCTCAGGCCATAATGATAGGCCATGACGATGCAGCGGCGGTGCTCTTCGCTGAGGCCGCCGAGACAGCGCCGCAAATCCGTCCCCAGCGACGGGTCGCCCCCCGCCGAGACCCGCTCGACAACCGCGGCCACTTCCGCGTCGCTCAGCGAGAGCGCCGGCGCCGGCTTCGCCGCCAGGCGGTTAAGGATCACGCTGCGCGTCAGGGCCACCATCCAGGCCATCGCCTCGCCCCTGGCCCGGTCGTAGAGAGGAGATTTCTCCCAGATCCGCACCATGACGTCCTGCAGCGCATCTTCGGCCGCGCCGTGGTCTCTCATCAACCGCTTGCAGATGCTGAATAATTTCGGTCCGACCGCCAGATAGAGGCTTCGGAACGCGACCCTGTCCCCTTCCGCCACCTTCTCCAGTGTGGTTGCGAGTTCTCCGTTCGACACCTGCTGCCCCGATCCCCGGAAGCCCCAGTCCGGGTATAGGGGCCCCGTAGATACGGATCAATCCGGAAAAGTTTCACCGAACATGCCGCAATCGGCTTCACGAAAATATATGCGGGCGGGCTGAAACAAATCCGCGTGGCGGCCTGTACTTGGCGGCATAGCTCGCTGCGCGGCTGAAGCGGCCGCAAGCGTGTCAGGAGGGGCATCATGCAACGAACGATCCGCGGAGACCGTGACAAGGAAGGCTTGGCCACCCTGCTGGCCGAGGTCGCCGCCGGCGACAAATCCGCTTTCGCCAAATTGTATGGGCTGACCAACCGAAAACTGTTTGGCGTCGCGCTGCGCATCCTGCGCAGCCGCGAAGCCGCCGAAGATATCGTGCAGGAAGTCTACGTCCGGATCTGGCGCAACGCCGCCTCCTTCGACGTCACCCTTGCCTCCCCGATCGCCTGGATGGCCAGCATCGTCCGGCATTGCGCCATCGACACGCTGCGCAAGCAGAAGCTCGATACCGTGGAATTCGGCGAAGAGACCACGCGCGTGGAAGCGTGTGAGCCTGATCCGGCCGAGGAGATCGACATGGCGCAACGCCGCGCCCACGCCTTTGCCGCCATCCGCAAGATGGATCCGGCCAAGCGCGACCTGATCCTGCTCGCTTATGTCCGCGAGCAGAGCCGCGACGAGCTGGCCAGGGCCTATTCCGTGCCCAACGGCACCATCAAGACCAATCTGCGCCGTTCGCTGATCGAGCTGCGGCAATCGATGCGGATGGAAGCGGAACGCACGCGCGGGCATGCGGAGCGAGCATTCGAAGCGGCTTGACGATCCGCACCCGCTCTGCCGATCATGCTCCAAACGACCGGGAGCATATCGTGAGCGTCTACATCGTCGCCCAATTGAAATTCACCGAGCGCGCGCGTTACGACATTTATCAGTCGCGCTTCTTCGGCGTGTTCAAAAATTTCAGGGGAAAGCTGCTCGTCGCCGACGAGCACCCGGTGGTGTTCGAAGGCGAATGGCCGCCCGACAAGGTCGTGATCATGGAATTCCCGGATGCGGAGGCCGCGCGGGAATTCCAGGAGTCGCCCGAGTATCAGGAGATCGCGGTCGACCGGAAGGCCGGCGCGGACGCAATCGTGATGACGGTGCGGGGATTGAAGTAGAGGCTACCGCCCGCTGAAGCTGGCCTTGCGCTTCTCGACGAACGCCGCCCTGCCCTCCAGCGCGTCGGCACTCGTTCGGATCTCGGACTGTACCTCGATCTCGCGGCGGAATTGCGCGGCATAGCTGGCGTGCTCGCTCTCTTCCAGCAGCATGCGGGTCGCGACCAGCGCGCGGGTCGGACCTTGCGCCAGGCGCTGCGCCAGCTTGATTGCCTCGGCCATCAACTGCGCGTCGTCGACGACTTCGCGCACGAGGCCCCATTCCTTTGCCTTCTCGGCAGAGATCGGCTCGTTGAACAGCATCAATTCCAGCGCGCGCTGGCGGCCGATCAGGCGCGGCAGCAGCCAGGTCGAACCCAAATCCGGAACGAGGCCGATGCGGCTGAACACCTGGATGAAGTTTGCCGAGCGGGCGGCGACGATCATGTCGCCGGCCATCGCGAGGGAAAAGCCGCCGCCGGCGGCGACACCGTTGACGGCAACGACGATCGGCACCCGGCATTCGCGCAGCCCCTTGAAGGTGGGCCAATAGAATTTCATCACGCCGGCGACGATGTCCTGTCCCAGCGCTTCCGAGGCTTTCAAATTCTGGCCCGAGCAGAAACCGCGCCCCTCCCCGGTCAGGACCAGCGCGCGGATCGCAGGGTCGGCGGTGATTTCAGCGACGGCCCTGGCGAGCGCGCCGAGCAGATCGGGCGTCATCGCATTCAGGCTCTCGGGCTCGTTCAGCGTGAGAATGCCGACCGCGCCGTCCCTGCCCTGTTTCACTCCGGCCATTTTCTTCTCCCTGAAAACCTTGTTCTCGCCACTGTGCCATTCCCAGCGCGCAAACGCCAATGCGCGAATTCAGCACGGGCTTTGACTCCTCTCGCCGCCGTACTAGTGTTCGTCAAAATACAACAATGGCGCATGCGCCATCGGGGAGGAATTTGCGTTGGCGCTGAGCAAGGGTGACGATTATCCCATTCACCAGACGCCGGAGCCGATTGCCTATTCGGGCACCGACCGCAATTTCTACGACCGATACTTCTTTAACGGCTATTCGGCGCAACCCGGCAATACCTCCTTCCTTGCGGTCGCCTTCGGCGTCTATCCGCATCTCAACATTGCCGATGCCGCCTTTGTCGTGGTTCGCAACGGCGTCGAGACCGCGCTGCATGCCTCGCGCTGCCTCAACATGGAGCGCATGGATATTTCCGTCGGCCCGATCCGCATCGAAGTAATCGAGCCGCTGCACAAATTGCGCGTCGCGGTCAACGATCCTGAACGCGGCATCGCCGCCGATCTTGTGTTTACTGGCCGCTCGGCTCCGATCGAGGAACCACGTTTCATCCGCCGCATCGGGCCGCGCACGCTGATGGATTATACGAGGTTGACCCAGAACGGCCGTTACCAGGGTTTTATCGAGCTCGACGGCGTGCACGAGCAGGTTGACGGCTTTGTCGGCACGCGCGATCGATCCTGGGGCGTGCGTCCCGTCGGCATGCGCGACCCGCAGGCGCTGGCGCCCGCAAGTCCGCCGCAATTCTTCTGGCTGTGGTCGCCGACCAATTTTGAAGGCGCCAGCCTGTTCTTCCACAGCAATGACGATTCCGCCGGCCTGCCGTGGAACCGCCGCGCAGTATGGGCGCCGGATGGCGGAGCGGTGCGCGAATACGAGCACGCGAAGATGCAGATCGGCTGGAAGAGCGGCACACGGCATGCGGCCTCCGCGACACTGACATTGGGCGACGGTGCCGATCGGCTGGAGGCGACGTTCACGCCGCTCTACAACTTCTTCATGCTCGGCCTCGGCTACGGCCACCCGAAATGGGCGCATGGGCTGAACCATGGCGAGCTTGCGGTGGAACGCGAGGATATCGTGCTCGCTGACGTCGACGTGCGCCAGCCGCATCATCTGCACATCCAGGCGCTCTGCGACGTCAGCTGCCGCGAGGCCGGTGGCCGCACCCATCAAGGCCGCGGCGTGCTGGAGCAACTGGCGATGGGTCCGCATGCGCCTTCCGGCTTCAAGACCACGCTGGATTTCGCGCCATGAATGCGCCCGCCGGCGAGGCGCTCGGCGCGCGGCTGGAACGCTATCTGGCGACGCTTTGGAATGCGGAAGTTCGCGTGCGCGATCTCGCCCGCATTCCAGGCGGCGCCAGCCGCGAGACCTATCGCTTCGACGCCGAAGTCGACGGCAAGCCGCGCGGCATGATCCTGCGCCGCGATCCCACCGGCAGCCTGATCGATACCAACAGGCACATCGAATTCCTTGCCTACAAATCCTTTCACGGCATCGTGCCGGTGCCGGAGCCGCTGGTGCTGGATACCGAGGGCGGCGCGCTGGAGCGGCCGTTCTTCATCATGAGCCGGATCGACGGCGGCCAGGTGCCGTCGGTGATGAACCTCGATCCCTACGGCCAGAATGCGCGCGCAATCGGCGAGGAATTGTTCGGCATCCTCGGCCGCATCGCGCGCTGCGACCCGGCAACGCTGCCACTGCGCGACTGTCTGCAACCGCCGGCGCCGCAACTTTGCTGGCGCGCGGCGCTCGACGAATGGCAGGCGGTGATCGAGCGCGACGAACGCCATCCGCAGCCGATCGTGCGCGCGGCGATACGCCGGCTGCGCCGCAATCCACCGCCGCCCCCAGCGAAAATTTCGGTCGTGCATGGCGATTACCGCTCGGGCAATTTCATGCATGACGGGCGCGGAAAAATCCTCGGCGTGCTCGATTGGGAGATGGTGCATCTTGGCGACGCCGTGGAAGACCTCGCCTGGTGCTTCGACCTGCTGTGGAATCACTTTGACGACAGCCGCGTGGCGTCGACGATATCAGAGAAGGATGCCATCGCGATCTGGGAGCGCGCGAGCGGGCTGACGGTCGATCCTGCCGCGCTGAAATGGTGGAAGCTGTTCTCCACGGTAAAAGGCTGCGCGATCTGGACCACGTCGGCCAGGGAATTCCGCGAAGGCGGGCACGACCTCGTGCTCGGCTTTGCCGGCACCTACAGCGCGCGTCGGCACGAAAGGATCATGGCGGATCTGCTGGAACGGCTGGTCGAGGAAGGCTGGTCATGACACCCACCGCACAGGACCTGCTCAGCGCCTGCATCATGACCTTGGCGACGCCGCCACGGCCCGAGGATGCCGGCCTGTTCGCTGCGGCGCGCCTCCGCCTCGTGGCGCTCACCAACAAACTGGCGGCGCTGGAGGCCGCGGATGCCGCCGCCATCCGCGTGCGTGAGAATGCCGCACTTCGCACGATCCTTGCGGAAGCCGGACCGGCGCACGGCATTGCCGCGGACAAACTGCCCGGTGACGGCGATTATTCCATTGCGACGCTCGATGCCGCCAACGCAGCCTTACGCCGGCTGCTGATCCGCCTGCACGAAGCTGCAGAGCAGGCAAGCGACCGCGCCCTCGACCGCAAAATACTAAAACTCTATCGTGACATGGCAGGATGGCGCGAACTCCATCTGCCGCCCGTGAAACCTGCATCCTGACCGGAGTTATCGATGCGCCTGCTGAGCGAGACCCTGCCCGACGCCACGCCTGGCCCGGCCTTCCCGAAACTCTACCCGGAAATCGATCAGGATATCCTCACCGAATCCGAGAAGTTCACCGGCGGCCAACCCTATGATCTGTTCGCGCGGCTGCGCGCGCAGGCGCCGGTGTCGTGGCAGCGCGAGGGTCAGAACGGCCCCGGCTTCTGGGCGCTGACGCGCTATGAGGACGTGATGCGGGTCGATGGCGACCCCAAGACCTTCTCGTCGCAGAAGGGCGGCATCCTGATGACCTACGGGCCGAAGGAATCGCGGCATCCGCTGCTGTTCCGCGCCTCGGTCGATGCCATGATCAATATGGATGCGCCGTGGCACCTGCAGCTCCGCAAGGAGCACATGCCGTATTTCACGCCGGCCTATCTCGCCGAGTTGAAGCAGAAGGTCGCCGCCGAGACCACGCGGCTGATCGAAAACATCGCTCATCTCGGTGAATGCGACCTCGTCGAAAAGCTCTCGGCGCAACTGCCGCTGTTCACGCTGTGCGAGATCCTCGGCGTGCCGCAGGCCGACCAGCCGAAATTCATCAAATGGATGCACTATCTGGAGGTCGCCGGCTACATCACGGCAAAACAGCGCCGGGATCCGCAGCCGACGCCGGAGCTATTGAAGTTCGTCAAGGAGCTCAACGAGAACGTTGCGGAGATGTTCGCCTATGGCCAGCACATGCTGCAGAAGCGGCGCGCCGATCCCAAGGCCGATCTGATGAGCGCGATCGCGCGGGCCACGCTCGACGGCGAGCTGTTGCGCAACGAGTATCTCGACGGTTCGTGGCTCCTGATCGTGTTCGCCGGCAACGACACCACACGCAACACCATTTCCGGCTCGATGAAGCTGCTGACGGAATTCCCCGACCAGAAGCGGGCGCTGATGGCAGATATGTCGCTGCTGCCCAATGCCGTGGACGAGCTGATCCGCATGGTCAGCCCCGTCATCTATATGCGGCGCACCGCGACCGCTGACGCCGAAGTCGGCGGCCAGAAAATCGGCGAGGGCGAGAAGGTGATCATGTATTTCTCGGCGGCCAACCGCGATCCCAGCGTGTTCCCCGATCCTGACAGGCTCGACATCCGCCGCGCCAATGCGGCGAAGAACATCGCCTTCGGCTTTGGGCCGCACGTCTGCATCGGCAAGCGCGTGGCGCAATTGCAGCTCGAGGAAGTCTACCGGCAATTGCTGACGCGGCTGCCGGATATCGAATACGCCGGCGGCATTGACGTTGCCCCGAACAATTTCGTGCATGCCATCCGCAAGCTGCCGGTGCGCTTCACGCCGGAACGGCGCGCGAACTAGGGGGACCGCGATGGACTATGAACAGATCCGCTGCGAGATAGACGGTCCCTTCATGATCGTCACGCTGAACCGGCCGGAGAAGCTGAACGCCTATACCGGCCAGATGGGCGCGGAGATCACCGACGCGTTCGGGCATGCCGACAGTGACGATGCAGTGCGCGCGGTCATCGTCACCGGCGCCGGCCGCGCGTTCTGCGCGGGCGCCGATGTCTCCGGCGGCGCCAAAAGCTTCGACACTTCCGGCAGCCACGGCGCCGGCGTGTTCTCCAGCGCAGGCACGCGCAGCGGCCGCTTCGTGGAAGCGATCTTCAATTGCCGAAAACCCTCGATCGCGGCGATCAACGGGCCCGCGGTCGGCGTCGGCATCACCATGGCGCTGCCGATGGACGTGCGCATCGCCGCCAGGGGCGCCAAGATCGGATTCATCTTTGCGCGCCGCGGCCTTGTGCCGGAAGCCGGCAGCGCCTGGTTCCTGCCGAAGCTGGTTGGTCTGCCGCAGGCGTTGCGCTGGTGCCTGTCGGGGCGCACCTTCGAGGCGGACGAAGCCCACCGGGGCGGCCTCGTCAGCGAGGTCGTCGAGCCCGCGGAGCTGCTCGACCGCGCCAAGGCCATCGCGCTGGAGATGACAGCCGAGACGTCGGCCGTATCCATTGCGCTGACCCGGCAGATGCTGTGGCGCTTTGCCGGCGCGCCCGATCCGTTCGAGCTATTGGATATCGACAAACCCATGTCGATCGAGCGCGGCGGCCACGCCGACGTCCGCGAGGGCGTGCAGGCCTTTATCGAAAAGCGCGCGCCCGCCTTCCCCGGCAAGGTATCGCAGGATATGCCGAGCCAGTATCCGTGGTGGCGTGGCGCGCAGAAGCAATAAAGAGAGACGACGAGGAACTCCTATGGCCGACCAGTTCTCCAACTCCCAGCAGCTCCGCAAGCCCGCGGTCCAATCCAAGGGCGGCATCGTCGCTGCCCAGTCACGGCGCGCGGCGGAAGTCGGCGCCGCGGTGCTGGCGGCGGGCGGCGATTGCGTCGACGCCGTGATCGCCACCACCTTTGCGATCGGCACGCTGGAGCCCTGGATGAGCGGCATGGGCGGCGGCGGCGCGATGGTGCTCTACCGAGCGAAGGAGAACCGCTACGAGGTGATCGATTACGGTATGCGCGCGCCGAACAGCCTGCGCGTCGAGGACTATCCCCTCACCGGAGGCGCGGCCTCCGACATCTTTCCCTGGCCGCGGGTGAAGGACGACCGCAACCTGCACGGCCCCGGCTCGATCGCGGTGCCTGGCGTGGTCGCCGGCATGGAAGAAGCCCATCGCCGCCACGCCAAAATGCCTTGGAAGGAGCTGGTCGCGCCCGGCGCGAAGCTTGCCGGCGAAGGATTGCTGGTGGACTGGTGGACGACGCTGATGATCGCAAGCTCCGCGGTCGATTTGCGACGCTATCCCGCGAGCGCCGCCGCCTATTTGCAGGATGGCCTGCCGCCGAATGCGCAGTGGGGCATCAAGGCGACCGTGCGCCTGCCACAGGACAGACTGAAGGCGACGCTGGAGCAGCTTGCCGCGCGCGGCCCGCGCGATTTCTATGAAGGCGAGATCGCGCGCAGCGTCGCTGCCGACATCAAGGCGGCCGGCGGCGCGCTCTCGGTGGAAGACCTCGCCGCGTTCCGCGCTTATCACCGCGAGCCGCTGGCGATCCCCTATCGCAGCGGAAAGGTGTTTGCGACGCCCGAGCTCACCGCGGGCCCGACGCTGGCATCAACCCTTCGCCAGCTGCAAGCCAAGCTTTCGCCCGGCCGCGCGCCGGATGCGGCTGTTTACACCGAATACGCGACGGCACTGCAATCGGCCTATCGCGAGCGCCTCTCCGATATGGGCGATGCCGACGGCCGCCGCGCGCTCGGCGCCGAACATCTGGCGCCGGCCTGCACCACGCATTTCTCCGTGGTCGACAAGGACGGCAACATGGCCGCGGTGACGCAGACGCTGCTGTCGACATTCGGCTCGAAATTCGTGACGCCCGGCACGGGCATCACCATGAACAACGGCATCATGTGGTTCGACCCGACACCTGATGTGCCGAACTCGCTGGCGCCCGGCAAGCGCTGCCTGACCAATTACACGCCGGTGGTGGCGGAAACCTCCGACAGCCGCCGCCTCGCGGTGGGCGCCTCCGGCGGACGCCGCATCCTCCCCGCCGTGACGCAGCTGCTTTCCTTTGCGATGGATTTCGGCATGGACCTTGATGCCGCCATCCATCAGCCGCGCATCGATGCCAGCGAAGGCGCCGTCGTGATCGGCGACGTGCGTTTGCCTGATGCCGTGCACGGTGCACTGGGCGCGCGCTTCGACTATGAGCAGGCGCGGATTCAGACCTTCCCGATGAAGTTCGCCTGCCCGAGCGTCGTGATGCGCAAGGGCACGCAGAATTCCGGCGCGACCGAAAGCGCACAGCCCTGGGGCGACGCGGTGGCGGAGGTCTAGGGATCGCCGATGAAGCTGGCCCGCAGGATCGCGCGCTGGACGCTGGTTCTCGCCGTGATCGCCGCGGCCGGCATCACCGCGCTGTGGACGGCATCGCGCCCCTCTCAGCCCGATGCATTCTATGAGCCGCCTGCGCAGAAGCCGGGCGAACCCGGCGCCCTCTTGCGCAGCGAGCCCTACACGAAGGAGCTGCCGGCCGGCGCGCGCGGCTGGCGCATTCTCTATACGACGAGGCGGGGCAATTCATCTGCCGTCGCCAGTGCGGTCGTTGTCACGTCCACGCAGCCGACCAGCGCCATGCGCCCAGTGATCGCCTGGGCGCATGGCACCACCGGCATTGTGCCCGGCTGTGCGCCATCGGTGACGTCACCGTTCGCCAACGTTCCCGCAATGGACAAGATCGTTGCAGAGAACTGGGTCTATGTCGCAACCGACTATCCCGGCCTCGGTACCGCGGGCGGCCACGCCTACCTCGTCGGCGAAGACGCCGCGCGCGCTGTGCTGGATGCGATCCGCGCCACGCGGCGGCTGGAGGGGCTTTCACTCGACAACCGCGCCGTGGTGTGGGGTCATTCGCAGGGCGGCAACTCGGCGCTGTGGACCGGCATCCGCGCCGAGGACTATGCGCCCGACGTGAATATTGCCGGCGTCGCAGCACTGGCGCCGGCGAGTGATCTGCCCTCGCTGTTGAAGGCCAGCCAAGGCACGATGTTCGGCAAGATCGTGTCGTCCTATCTCATGACAGCCTACGCGGCCGCCTACCCCGAGATCGACGTAAAAGCCTATGTGAGCGCGAGGATGCGGCCATTCGTCAGCGATATCGCGACGCGTTGCGTCGGCGGCTGGCCCACGATGGTTTCGGTCCTGGAAACGAAGCTGCTGCCGGCCGCCGGCATCTTCACGCGCGATCCCGCGTCGGGGCCGCTCGGCGACCGGCTGCGGCAGAACACGCCGGCCACTGGAATCGCAACGCCCGTCCTGATCGCGCAGGGCGGAGACGACGATCTCGTGCCGACAAGCCTGCAATACCGCTACGTCGCGGCGCGCTGTGCGGCCGGCCAGCCGATCGACTATCGCCTCTATCCCGGCCGCGATCATGGCTCGCTGGTCGCGGGCAACGCAGCGCTCGATGCCGATCTCGTCGCTTGGACACGCGACCGCTTTGCGGGCGCGCCGGATACGCCGAACTGCCCGCGCTGAAATCTCCTACGCGGAAACCCGCGAGCGCGGCGCGTCCGGCGCGGCGCGCGCATTGGAGGAGAACGCGATCTCCTGATACTGCTTTGCCGCGACCTCGTTGATGATGCCGACGAATTTCGGCGTGCCGCCATTGTAGACGAAGTAGCGGACCGTCCCCTCCTCGTGCCCGGCGACGTTGGAGTTGTAGCCGGTGAACCATGACTTGGCTTTGCGCATCAGCATGATTTCGTACATCTTGACCACATGCGCAGTCCAGCGCTCCTGCGCTTCCAGCGTGGCGTCGGCGCGGGTGTAGCCGTGGTCCCAGATGTATTGCAGCAGGCCCATGCACCAGTTGACGCCGTTCTCGATGCCGCGCGGGAAGTTGGTCGAAGCCGACGCGCTCTGCGGGCCGGTCGGCATCAGCATGTTGGGGAAGCCGTGTACGAGCATGCCGAGGAAGGTCGACGGCGCCTGCTTCCATCTGTCTGACAGACGCTCGCCGCCGATGCCTCTGATATCAATCAGGTCGTAGGCGCCGGTGATGGCATCGAAACCGGTGGCGTAGACGATGATGTCGAATTCGTAGTCGCGCTCCGTCGTGCGCAGGCCCTTCTCGGTGACGCGCACCAGCGGCGTCTCGCTGATGTCGACGAGATGGACGTTATCGCGGTTATAGGCCTCGAAATATTTTGTCTCCAGCGGTAGGCGCTGCACGCCGAAGCCATGGTCTTTCGGGATCAGCTTTTCGGCAATCTTCGGGTCCTTGACGCGGCGGCGGATGCGGTCCGCGATGTATTCGGACAGCTCGGCATTGGCCGCCTCGTCCATGAATATCTCGCGGAAATTGGCGAGCCAGATACCAAAACCCGGCTCGTCATAGAGCTTGTCCCAGAGCTTCAGCCGCTCCTCGCGCGAGACCTCGTAGAAGCCGCGCTTGTCCGGTCCGTGCAGGAAGCCGCCGGGCGTGCGGGTGCAGGCGGCGAAGATCTCATCATAGCGTGAGCGAATGTCCGCCATCTCCTTGTCGGAGATCGGGCTGTTGTTGAGCGGCGCGCTCCAGTTCGGCCGGCGCTGGAACACGGTGAGCTCACCGACCTTGTCGGCGATTTCGGCGATGAGCTGGATCGCGGTGGCGCCGGTGCCGATCACGGCGACCTTCTTGCCGGCCAGATCGACCGGCTCGTGCGGCCAGTAAAAGGTGTGAAACGAACGCCCCTTGAAATCGTCGACACCTTCGAGCCGCGGCATGGTCGGCGCCGAGAGCAGACCGATGGCAAGCACGACGAAGCGGCAGGTCAGTTCGCGGCCGTCGCTGACTATCACCTGCCAGAGATCGCGCGTCTCGTCGAACTGCATGGCCTTGACGCCGCAGTTGAACTGCATGTGCTTGCGCAGATCGAACTTGTCGGCGACGTAGTTCAGATAGCGCAAATTCTCGGGCTGGCTGGAGAAACGCTCCTTCCAGTGCCACTCGTCGAGGAGCTCCTTTGAGAACGAAAAGCCGTAGGTGTAGCTCTCGGAATCGAAGCGGCAGCCGGGATAGCGGTTCCAGTACCAGGTGCCGCCGAGATCGGGCGCCGACTCCAGCACGGTCGCGTCGATGCCGAGATCGACCAGCCGCTTGATCTGGTAGATGCCGGCGACGCCGGCGCCGACCACGATCACCTCGTAATGGGTCTTGGTTTCCCCAGTCATTCCCTGCTCCGGAATTCTGTTTGTTCGTTGTTTCACATTACAGTCCGATTTGGATGTGCAGGCAACCGGGCGTGACTGAATGACCGGCACGCACCTGGGGCGCATCGGCCATGCGAACTTGCGTTGACGCGCTATCCGCATGGCGCCAGTCGCATGCGGAACTGGCCGTTTCCACGATATGCTGTCGCTCGCAGCTATCCCGACACGCTGGAGCGCGAAAGTCGTGATCTTCCATGTCAGCGCCAACGACACGCCGTTCCTCGATCTGATGCACTAAATCTTGAGCAGGCGGTGAAACCGGAGGAAATTGCGGACGTAACGGTGGCGGTGTAGCCTGCCGGTCAGATGCCGGGGCAACACAGATCGGGAGCATTTTCATGCGCGCCGTCGTCCTGCTTGCCGCCGTCCTGCTTTGCCTTGCCGCCCCTGCCCGCGCCGCCGATGTCACCGCCGCGCAAAATGTGATCCGCCTGCAGGAGCAGGCCTTTGCGCGCGATGATGCGGCCGCCGCCTATGCGCAGGCCGCGCCGGCGATCCAGGAAATCTTCCCGCACGCCGAGATCTTCATGCAGATGGTGCAGCAGGGTTACGCGCCTGTTTATCGCCACCGGAGCTTCGAATTCGGCGAGGCCAAGGTGGCGGACGGGCGCGTCGCGCAGCGCGTCCACATCGTCGACGAGAAGGGCGAAGCCTGGGAAGCGCTCTACACGCTGGAGCAGCAGCCCGACGGCAGCCTGAAGATCACGGGCTGCTCGCTGCTCAAGGCGGGACAGGCGGCCTAGCTGCCGCTCCTAGCCGGCGGCTTGAGCGGGACCGTCCAGTGCCCTGCGAACCATCTGGGCGAGCGCCGAAAGCCGATAGGGCTTTTCGAGCAGCAGGATCCCGGGATTAGCCACGATCCGTTCCGCGTTGAAATCCGAATAGCCGCTCGTGCAGACGATCTTGATGTTCGGCCGCAACTGCCTGGCGAGTTCAGCGAGCTGCCAGCCGTCCGTCTTGCCGGGCATGATGACGTCGGTAAAGAGCAGGTCGATATTTACATCGCGCCCGATCTGCGCCAGCGCTTCCGCTGGATTGCTTGCGGCGATCGTAGTGTAGCCCAGCGCCTGCAATTGCCGCGTGACGAATTCACGAACGATCGGGTCGTCTTCGACACAGAGGATGGTCTCCTGTCCGCCGGGAAGCCGTCTGTAGGCCCGATCGATCGCCTGCGCCGGCTCACTTTCATCGGAACAGGGAAGATACAGCCGGAACGTGGTTCCCTTGTCCCTGGCCGTCTCGAATTCGATGTTGCCGCCGGATTGCTTGATGAAGCCGTGGACCATGCTGAGGCCGAGCCCGGTGCCCTTCCCGACGCCCTTGGTGCTGAAGAAGGGCTCGTAGATTTTGTCTCGGATAGCTTCATCGATGCCGGTCCCGGTGTCCGAGACGCTGACGGCCACATAGTTGCCCGCGGCAATCTCCCGCGCGGCGGCGTCGTTCTGATCGATCGCAACCGTATCGGCCTCAATCGTCAGCGTGCCGCCATCCGGCATGGCGTCGCGCGCGTTGATTCCCAGATTGACGATGGCCGACGTCAACTGATCCGGATCGACCAGCACCGTTCCGACGTAACCCCGCTTGATACAGTTGATCTCGATGTGCCGGCCGAGCGACGACGCGAGCAGATCGCTGGCCGTCGCGAGCAGCGCCTCGACATCCGTGCTTCGCGGCCGCAGCGGCTGCTTCCTCGCGAATGAAAGCAAGCTCGACGTCAGGCTTGCGCCGCGGTCGGCGGCCTCGCCGATCAGCTTGACGATCGCCGCCAATTTCGGGCGGTCCGCAACGCCTTGCTCCAGAATGTCGATCGTTCCGGTAATGACCGTCAGCAAATTGTTGAAATCGTGGGCGACGCCGCCGGTCAGCTGGCCGATCGACTGGAGTTTCTGCGCGTGCGCCAGCTTGGTCTGCGCCGCTTCCCTGGCGGCGACTTCCTGCTCGACGCGCTTTTCCAGCGTGCGTGTCAGCTCGCGCAGTTCCTCCTCGAGCAGCTTGCGCTCGGTAATGTCCATGTTGATGCCGATCAGGCGCGTCGGCTTGCCCTTTTCGCGCACGAGCTGCCCGCGCCCATAGAGCCAGCGCACCCCGCGGGCGGTGCGGATCCGGTGCTCGATCTCCCCCGAGCCGCCGGTCTCGAGGATCTCGGCAATCCGTTGCTCCAGCATCGGCAGATCGTCGGGATGAATGATTTCCCGCCACAGCTCCGTCGGTATCGATCGGCCGCCCGATGGCTCGATGCCGAACACGCGGCAATGCTCGTCCGACCAGATGTTCGGCCCGCCGCCGATGTGCCAGTCATAGCTCCCGATGTGAGCCGCTTCCTGGCTGAGCCGCAGCAAGGATTCGCTGGCGGCGAGGGCTTCCTCAGCCTCCTCCTGTCCCGTGTACTGCCGCAGGAAAATGACTGCGCCGCCGATCGTCCCGTCGGGGTGCCGCCAGGGCGCCATGTCCGACTTCATCCGCGCCGGCGTGCCATCGGCGCGGATGAAGAAATCCTCAACGTCCGACAGCGTCTCGCCGGCAAGGACCCGCCGGTGCAATTTCCGGCTGCGTTCGCTGACATCGGGCGACACGTCATAGAGGCTCCGCCCGATGACGGAATGCTGGCTCTCGGCGTCAAACCGATGATCCCCGAGGAAGCGAGAACTGACGGCGACGAAACGCATCTCGTTGTCGAACATCGCGATGGCCGACGGCGCGCGCGTGACGAAGTCGACGAAAGACCAATTTGAACCGTCTGACGGCATACTCGAAACCCAAGCCGTTGAAATCTTCTGCCGGCAACCCGCGCCGGGAACGTAATGACCTGCCCGCAGCATGATGCGGCTATACTCGGCAAATACCCCGTAGAGTTACCGGTGACCCCGGGAGCGGTATTGCGACTGCAGAAAAGGCCTTAAGCCCAGCCCGGGCCGAGGCAATTCTTGGCGAATAGCTTCGAAAGATGCAAGCGTGCGTGGCCTGAAACCGGCACATGAAAGCCGCACGGGTCATCCCTCTTAAATTGCTTCTGGTTATTGATATAACTTTAGATTGTAGGCACTTACGCCATTGCCAGCCGCTGGCGGCCGCGCATCAGCAGCATCAGCACGATCGCGACGTTGATCAGGTTCCAGGCAAAGCCGTTGGCGAACGCGGCCGCATAGGACCCGGTCCAGTCGAAGATCACGCCGGAGATCCAGCCGCCAAAGGACATGCCGAACACCGAGGCGAAGATCACGATGCCGACACGGGTCGCGGCCTCGTTCGCCGGCATCGTCTCGCGCACGATAATGGCGTAGCTCGGAACGATGCCGCCCTGGAACAGGCCGAACATCGCCGAGATCAGATACAGCGACGGCAGGCTCGAGAAGAAGAGATAGAAGAACAGCGCGACCGCCTGCGCCACCGACCCGATCATCAGCGTGACCATGCCGCCGTACCTGTCGGCGATGAAGCCCGAGCCGATACGGCTGACGATGCCGAACGCCATCATCAGCGACAGCATCTCGGCGCCGCGTGCCGGGCCGTAACCGAGATCGCCGCAATAGGACACGATGTGGACCTGCGGCATCGCCATCGCCACGCAGCAGGAGATGCTGGCGATGCAGAGCAGCACCGTCAGCGTATTGGCGGAAAGATTGAGGTCGACCCGCGGCGGCGGCGCATTGGAATGATCGTGCGCCGCGGCGCCGCCCATGATCTGGCGCAGCACCAGCACCAGGACCGTCATCAACACGCCACAGGCGATGGCGATGCCAAAATGGGTGGCGCGCCAGCCGTAAGTCTGCGTGCCCCAGTTGACCAGCGGCGGCCAGAACGTGCCGGCGATGTAATTGCCGGCGGCGACGATCGTCACCGCAAGGCCGCGATAGCGCTCGAACCAGTGCGAGGCTTCCGCCATCAGGGGCGCGAATGTCGTGGACGCACCGAGGCCCATCAGGAAGGAGGCGATGATGAACTGCCACAGCGCGGTGGACAGTCCGGCAAACACGTAGGAGATCACGACAAAGACGATGCCGACGGCCATCGCCGGCACGATGCCGACGCGATCGGTGATCTTGCCCATGATGACGCCGCCGAGGCCGAAGCCGAAGAAGATCGCGGTCGCCGAAAGCGAAACAGCGCCGCGCGTCGCCGCGAACTCGGCCTGCACCACCGGCATCACGACCACGACCGACCACATGCCGACCGCGCCGACAGCCGCGATCAGCACGGCGACGACGAGCCGAAGCCACGCCTGACGCGAGTCGGGAACGAAATGGGCGGCTTCTGGGGTGAAGTGAGAAGAAATTACCACGGCCCGTCCAAACTGCGCGGGCTTCCGCCTGCGGTCAACCCACAATGCCGCGATATTGGGCATGCAATTGCCGCGGGCTACGCTGGTGTTGCGGATTGCTCCGAGTATTCGGAGCAATCGGCCGTCGGCGCGACTCTCCGGCACCGGCATCCGCAAAATTGCGCTCGACGTGAAAGGATTTCGCCGTGACCAGCCACGTTGCGCGAAGTCCGCAGCAATATCGCGATCCAGACCCTGAAGGCCGGCGCACCGCTGCCGCTCACACATCTTCAGCAGTAGCCGTTCAGTTCAGTGCAACAAGCTGCATGCCGCGACGCGGTTGATGTCGGCGAGGCGACGACCGGCATCGGCCTGAAGATCGAGACTTCCGACCCCGCCACGGCCGTTCCTGCACCCTCGTCCTGCCCGCGGCGAAAGGTCCGCAACGGGCGGAAATCGCGAGCCAACCGCAAAAATTAACCCTTTGCTAACCATACACCGGGCAAAAATTGCCGAGTGAAGTCGAGTGTCGTCGGACGCGTTGATAACGGGAGGACATCCCCGTGGACGCCGCAGCGGTGCCTCACTTTCGAAACGGCGGTCCTTCGGCCGCCGCGCAGACGTTTGGCGCGCGTGGGCGGCACGCGCGGGGGGACGCAGCTACCATGGTCGATGTGACGGCGGGTCAGGGTTCGGCGACGACCAGCAATTTCCCAAGCCTCAGCGAAATCGGAGCCATCCTTCGGCGCGGCGATCTCGCGCTGGCCTTCGGCATCCTCATCATCCTCGTGGTGCTGATCCTGCCGCTGCCGTCGATCGTCCTGGACCTGTTCCTGGCGATCTCGATCACGCTGTCGGTGCTGATCCTGATGACCTCGCTGTTCATCCAGACCCCCCTCGAATTCTCCGCCTTTCCGACCATCCTCCTGATCTCGACCATGCTGCGGCTGTCGCTCAACCTGGCCTCGACCCGGTTGATCCTGTCGAAGGGTCACGAGGGTACGGCGGCGGCCGGCCACGTCATCGAAGCCTTCGGCAACTTCGTGATGGGCGGCAATTTCGTCATCGGCATCATCGTCTTTGCCATTCTCGTCATCGTCAACTTCGTCGTCATCACCAAGGGTTCGGGCCGTATCGCCGAAGTCGCGGCGCGCTTCCATTTGGACGCCATGCCCGGCAAGCAGATGGCGATCGACGCCGACCTCTCCGCCGGCCTGATCGACGAGAAGACCGCGAAAGAGCGCCGCAAGGCGCTGGAGGACGAAAGCGGCTTCTTCGGCGCCATGGACGGTGCCTCGAAATTCGTGCGCGGCGACGCGGTCGCAGGGCTCCTCGTCGTCTTCATCAACGTCGTCGGCGGCATCATTATCGGCGTCGCCCAGCAGGGCATGGGATTTGGCGATGCGGCCCGCACCTACACGGTGCTGACGGTCGGCGACGGTCTGGTCACGCAGGTGCCGGCGCTGATCGTCTCGACCGCCGCGGGCCTCCTGGTGTCGAAGGCCGGCGTCTCCGGCGCGGCCGACAAGGCGCTGATGAAGCAACTGTCGGGCTATCCGCAGGCGCTCGGCATGTCCGCGGGCGTCATGATCGTGCTGTCGCTACTCCCCGGCATTCCGATGATCCCCTTCCTCGCGCTCGGCGGCGGCGCCGCCGCGCTGGCGCTGTCTGCGCGCAAACGCCATCGCAAGGTCAGGGCCGAGGAAGCTGCGGCCGCCGCTGCGCCGGCGCTCGCTGCCGGCGCCGCCGCGGCCGCCGCGGAAGAGCCGATCTCCACGGCGCTGAAGATCGACGACCTCAAGATCGAGCTCGGCTATGCGCTGCTGCCACTGGTCAACGGCCCCGACGGCACCGACCGCCTGACCGAGCAGATCAAGGCGCTGCGCCGCTCGCTCGCCATCGAGATGGGCTTTGTGATGCCGGCGGTGCGCATCCTCGACAACGTCCAGCTCGAGGCCAACACCTACATCATCAAGATCAAGGAAGTGGACGCCGGCACCGGCAAGATCTGGCCGAACCAGTTCATGGTGATGGACCCCGCGGGCAACCAGGTGCAGGTGCCTGGCATCCACACGACGGAGCCGACGTTTGGATTGCCGGCGACCTGGGTGGACGCCGCGCTGAAGGAAGAGGCTTCGCTGAAGGGCTATACCGTGGTCGATGCAGCCACCGTGCTCTCCACCCACCTCACCGAGCTGCTGAAGAGCAACATGAGCGACCTGCTCTCCTATGGCGAGGTGCAGAAGCTGCTGAAGGACCTGCCGAAGGAACAGGGCGAACTGGTCAAGGACATCGTGCCGGCCCAGGTCACGATCTCCGGCATCCAGCGCGTCCTGCAACTCCTGCTCGCCGAGCGCATCTCGATCCGCGATCTCTCCACCATCCTGGAAGGCATTGCCGACGCGCTGGCCTTCTCGCGCAACCCGGCGACCATGGTCGAGCATGTTCGCGCGCGGCTGGCGCGGCAGATCTGCGCGCAAAACACCTCGTTCAACGGCTACCTGCCGCTGATCGCGCTGTCGGCGCGCTGGGAGCAGGCCTTTGCCGAGTCGATCGTGGGCCAGGGCGAGGAGCGCAGCCTCGCCATGCAGCCTTCAAAGCTGTCAGAGTTCATGACCGCAGTGCGCGTCGCGTTCGAGAACGCCGCACGCGAGGGCGAGGCGCCGGTGCTGGTGACCTCTGCCGCGATCCGTCCCTTCGTCCGCTCGCTGGTGGAGCGCTTCCGCCAGCAGACCACGGTGCTGTCGCAGGCCGAAATCCACCCGCGGGCGCGGCTGAAGACGGTGGGAAGCGTGTAGGGCACGATCCCGAAAAGTGGGGACCGGTTTTCGGAAAAGATCGTGCCCCAGCTAAGAGAGGCAAATCAGGGACCCTGGGGCGAAGCATTTTCGCCACAGGCAACCGGTTAGGATTCACGAGTTGTCCCCCACGAACATTCTGTACATGAGTTGAAATTTGCCGGGCTTCGAAGTGATGCCCTTGCCCTTCTGCGCTTCCAGCATCGCCGGGTACCAAGGCAGCTTTTTCGCAATATCCACCACGATCGGATCGCGTGTGATTTCGACGGTCGCCTCCGTGATGCGCGCACTGGGATCGAGAATGCTGGCAATGTTGCCGACCGTCACTTTTCGGGCCGAATTCGGATCGGCCGGATTCGAGAACCAAACCAGCCGAGGGAAATTGTCCGGCGCAAGTACACGGCGCCCTGCAAGGCCGGGAAGTTTCGGTATCTCCTCATAGGTGCTGCGGTTCCCGAACGCATTGGCGCAGAGCCAGACCGCATCGACCGCCCCATCCGGAACCGGAAGGACATTTTCTCCGGTGAAGAGGGTCGCAACGACAACCCCGCGAGGCCCGAGGTCCACTACGGTCGCCTGACCGCCAAGACTTGACTCACACGGTGCCAGCCCAGCGCCGGGAATGAGCTGCCCACACGCCCACTTCACTTCAATTACACTTGATCCTGTAAGGACTTTGCCATCGACTTCCATCGATATCTGCAGCCGATACCGATAAGAGTATTTGTCGGTGGGAGCCGCCTTGACCGCGAACACGGCCAACAGGATTAGCAGCAGGCCCCCGATTGCCCATCTCACAAGGCAAGCTCCAAGGCTCTGTACGACCAGCGACATTCGGCGGACAAGACCTTGCAGAATTGATCGCCCAAACGCACCAGGCGCTCGTGGCGGGTTTGCGATGCTGTTGTCAGCAAGCCGAACGAATGGCGCATTTCGCTATTAACGGCCTGCCACTCGCGCGAAGCCTCTTGATTGTCGTTCATCGAAGCCACGCTGCCCTCTCGTTGGGTCGCAAACACCTAAATTCATTCTCTCAGAGGTTGCAAGAAAAAATTCATTCAACAATCGTCGCCAGGAAGCCCGTAACGGATTCCTCTTCGATGACTGCGACTTTAATAAAACATGCAGCGTTGTCATTTGGCCACTTTCTCATTTCTTGAGGTAGGAAAGCCGTGGGACCCATGAATCCCGCCGCAACTGTCGACAGCAGTCATCGATACATAGAAATTATCCGCACCGTCGCCCTCGGCGGTGCGAAAGACGGTGCTGACTAACGCCTCGTAGTATCCAAGCGCGCGCGCCCACACGGGACTCGCAAGCCCGCTCGAACTCCACCGATTGATTTCGCAACAGTTGGAGTTTTGCCGGTAAAAGTCTTCAAGCGACGCATACGCTTTTTGGCTGGGCGAGTTCGGGACGGGAGTATGCCGTCTCAAATTCTCCTTGATTGCACTCGCTATGAGTTCATCGGAGGAGAGATAGCGTCGCTGCGGATAGCAAAATCCGGTGAAATTCAAACACTCGACTATGGCCAGCGTGCCTCCACAGAGGACAGCGAGAACTATCGCGGCACGCCTCATTCCAAGAAGCCCACTATCTTTCGGCCTACTATAGACAGGATAAAGTAGCTCGCCATCTCAGATTGCATATATACAATGGTACGATCTTTGTCCGAATGCAAATTTGATTCAAATCGCAAACCAACACGGTAACTCCCGGCTCGCAATTTTCGCGTCGACAATTGCGCTAGGGTCCGACTTGCCTGACGACAGGAACGCCTCATTGAATGCGATCAACTCCCGCCACTTTGGGAGAAGCGACTCGTGGAATTGAAGCTGCACCGCAAATTTTTGATAGTGGAATTTGGTGGTCGAAGCGGGGCACGGCTGTCCCCGCTGGTGGGAGCGCTTCCGCCAGCAGACCACGGTGCTGTCGCAGGCTGAAATCCATCCGCGGGCGCGGCTGAAGACGGTGGGGAGGAGGTCGTGCCCCGGCCAAGAGGTGCAAATCAGCTGCCTGGCGACGAAGCATTTTCGCCACAGGCAACCGGTTTCTGGGTAAGGGCCGGCTCGGCGGGCTGGCCGCCGCTGGGGGCCAACGCTTGACTTAAATCAATGTTATAGCATTGGAATTTGCGATCCTGGCGTACCAGGCGATTAGTTCCAGTCGCGGGTTTTCAAGTCTTATCACCGCCTTGTGATCGCCTCTGTGGAACGCGAGGCGGGATTCCTACGTTTCTGTACGCGAGACGTTGAACCGGCCTCTGAATGGAGCACACCAATCCAGACAGAGAGGGAAGGCGGCAGGAGACTTCCATGAACCACTCGATCTACAGCGCAGATCGCACGACCCACCTCAAGATCGTGGTCGTGGCCCTCGTGGCGGGTATCCTGGTTGCCGGCTTCGGCATCTCGACGCGCACCATCGCTTCGGACGATGTGCAGACCGCGCGCGTGATCAAGACCGGCAAGCCGGTCGCCGTCACCAGCTCGGGAGCCTCCGTCGTCCGCTAGGAACGCTCTTTTGAAGGAATTCACGGAATTCACGCAGCTCTTTACCAGCCCCCCAAAGTCGCTGCGTGGATAATAGAAGACCCCAACTACCCCCAAGTTGACGACCGGAAAACGCCCGCTCCCCACGGGCGTTTTCCATTTTTGGGGCAAGGCCGGCGCCCGCATGAAGCTGCCATCCCACACCGGGAGGGCGCGGCACAATTCAAATCACCTGCAACAGCCTCATCGCAGCCGCATGCGATGGCTGGCACGTCGCCGGCCGAAAGACCCGACGAGCAAACCACTTCGGTTTGACGGAATCGTGTCAAGTCCCAAACCGGACCTAACCGCGAAAATATTTCGCTTTACCGGAATTCTGATTTGCGGTATCAGCAACCCAGCCCGTGCCGCCATGAGGGACGCTTCGCGGTCGTCACGAAACGGGGCGCGGGTTGCGATGGGGCGTTTGCTGCGTCAGGTGATCTTCACCCGGCGAAACGCAGTGAGCGTCCGGCGAAGTCGTGTGGTTCTGGCGCCGCGACCCTGG
>JAKFVP010000243.1 GCA_021732175.1 Bradyrhizobium sp. | reverse complement strand
CGAGGGCGCGCCGAGCAGGCCGAGCCGGTAGGCATAGTTTTGCGAGCCGAAGATCGCCAGCGGCAGCGTGCCGCGTGCAATGGTCAGGATGCCGTTGCCGGCGCCGTGGAACAGCGCGAAGACGCCGGCAAAGCCGCCGCCGAAAAGGCCGACGATGGCGGCCCCGATCGGGTGGGTGATGCAGGAGAGCCGTGTCGAGAGCAGCGGGTGGTAGCGGCTGAGTACGCTGGCCTCGAGCACCCGCGCGGCGACCTGCGCCGGCCCGATCAGTGCGCCGGCCGCAATCGCCTGCACGGGCGTCGCGCCGGCCGCCTCCAGGATCCGCGGAAAATGCGCGGCCATCGCGCTGGTGACGCTCCAGGCGGCCGCGAACACGAAGGCAAGCACGATCATCGGCCGGTCGATCGCAATATGCGGCTTGACGGCGTTGGCAATCGCGGCCTTGGCGCCTTGCACCGCGGGGATCATGAAGAAGTTGATCGGCAGCCCGAGCAGGATATGTGCGGCTGCCCAGGCAACGCAGGTGTTGCGCCAGCCGATCTGCTCGAGCCCGAGCGCGGTGAGCGGCCAGCCGACGGTGGAAGCAAAGCCCGCAAGCAGGGTGATGCCGGTGATGGAACGCCGCGCCGCGTCGCCATAGATCCGGCCAAGCGCGCCGAAGGCGGCGTCGTAGAGACCCATGCCCATGCCGACGCCGAGCAGCAGCCAGGCAATGATCAGCACGGGGATCGAGTAGGTGAAGCCGAGCAAGGCGAGACCTGCGGCGAGCGTCAGATTGGAGATGCAGAGCACCGAGCGGCCGCCGACGAGGTCGATCTGCCGCCCGATGCGAGGGCCGAGGATGGCAGAGAGCACCAGCGAGGCGGAGAAGGCGGCAAAGATCCAGTTCGAGGAGATGCCGAGGTCGCGGCCGATCGGGTCGGCCAGAATGGCAGGAAGGTAGTAGCTGGAAGCCCAGGCCAGCGTCTGCGTGGTGCCGAGCGCCAGGATGATCGGAAGCTGCGGCGGGTTCATTTCCTCAAAAGTCCGATTCCAGCCGATGGCATCCGGTTCCCCTGTAGACGTCGTCGCATTTGCCGCCGTCACATTATGGTCGTCAAGGCGGATAAGGCATTGCAGAGCCACGCTTTCGTCACGGCTGATTGCGCGGCATAATGGCTCCCATGCAACACGTTCCGCGCCTTCAATTAATGAATTGGCTGATCCGTGGGGGTCTCGAGGGTTTGCCCGAGAACGAACTGATCCGCGGCTTTTGCGAACGCTGTTGCGCCGAGGGCCTTCCGCTGTCCTACGGGCTCGTCGTGATCGACACGCTGCACCCGATTTTCGAGGGCCGCGGCTTCCGCTGGCACGATATCGAGACCAACCAGCCGGAAACGTTCGAGTACGGACCGACCGAGGAGGGCGACTCCGCCGAAGGCTGGCGGCGTTCGATCTTCTACGACATGCTCGAACAGGGCCATGAGCACCGCGTGGTCGATCTGTCGGACATCGACTCTCAGCGCTATTCGCGGTTCGACGAGCTGGCCGCCAACGGCCACAAGCATGTGACCTCGTTCGTGCACCGCTTCGGCGAGGCCGGCACGATGGGGCAGATGGATTGCGTTTATTCCAACTGGACGACGCGGCGGGACAGTGGCTTTGGCGAAGACGGACTGGCGGCGCTGCGCGACCTCGTGCCGGTGCTGGGGCTTGCGATCAAGTCCGCGGCGCAGGCCGACATCGCGCGCACACTGGGGCGGGTCTATCTCGGGCGCGAGACGGCCGAACAGGTGCTGCGTGGAAAGATGTCACGCGGCATCACCGAGAAGATCAAGGCGGTGCTGTGGTTCTCGGACCTGCGTGGCTCCACCGCGATTTCCGAGAAGATGGAGCCGGGCGAGATCATCCCGTTCCTCAACGATTATGCCCAGGCCTCGATCGATGCGATTCCCGACGCCGGCGGCGAAGTGATGAAGCTGATCGGCGATGGTGTGCTCGCCATGTTCACCAACGAGAACATGTCGATTGCCAAGCGCGCGGCGCTGCGTGCCGAACACCGCTTCCGGAACAACATGGATGTGGTGAACGCGCGCCGCAGCGCCGAGGGACGGGCGGTGACGACGGCGCATGTCGGCCTGCATATCGGCGAGGTCTTCTACGGCAATATCGGCAGCGACGACCGCCTCGACTTCACCGTGGTCGGCCCCGCCGTCAACGAGGTCAGCCGCATTGCCTCGATGTGCCGGTCGGTCGACCGCGATCTCCTGACGTCGTCGGCATTCCGCAACGGCCTCGATGCGACCGGGCGCAACTGGCTCGTGTCAACCGGCCGCTTTGCGCTGCGCGGCATCGGCGGCGCGCAGGATCTCTACACGCTCGATCCCGATATCCTCACCGATGAGGTCGTCGCCGGCAAATACGCGCGTTACGTGACGGGTTGAGCGGTTTTGGCGCGCAGCATGTACAGTCCAACCGCTACAAACGAAAACGCCGTCAGCACCATGCCGAGTGCGAGCATCGCCTCGGAGGACAGCGTCGCCGCCAGCCAGACGCCGATGGCCGCATTCATCATCTGCCAGAAGCCGAGCAGCGCCGAGGCCGCACCGGCCTTTTCGCCGAACGGGGAGAGGGTCTGCGCGCTGCCGAGCGGATTGACGATGCCCATGCCGAGCAGGAACACGCTCATCGCGCCGAGAAACGGCAGGAAAGAGGGAGAGAAGCGCGCGACCGCAAGCATCGCGATGCTGCCGATGGCAGCGACAAAGAGGCCGCCGCGGATCGAGCGGTCGAGGCCGTACCGCGGCGCCAGCCGTGTCGCCAGCATGCCGGAGGCAAACACGATCAACACCGTACCGGCAAAGAACAGCCCAAGCTGGATCGGCGAGAAGTGCAACGTCTCGATCAGGATGCGCGGCGCAGCCGAGAATATCGCGAACAGCCCGCCCATGATCAGGCTGACGGTGGCGGCCGGCACGACGAACCGGCGATCCCGGATCAGGCCGAGGTAATTCCCGGAGATGGCGAGGGGATTGAGCGGAATGCGCGTTGCGTTGTGGGTCTCGCCGAACACGCTGCCATAGGCGAGGGCGCCCAGTGCTGCAAAGACCGCGACGAGGACGAAGGTGGAGCGCCAGCCAAAGAGATGGTCGAGCGCGCCGCCAAGCAGCGGCGAGAAGCCGGGCGCGGCGGCCATGGCGATCATGATCAGCGCCATCGCGCGCGCCAGCGCCGCGCCGGAATACAGGTCGCGGGCGATCGCGCGCGACAATACCGAGGTGGCGCAGGCCCCGGTGGCCTGGATCACCCGGCCGGTGAGCAGCCCCGGCAAATCGGTGGCAAGCGCGCACCAGGCGCTGCCGGCAAAGAAGACGGCGAACCCGATCAGGACCGGCCAACGGCGGCCGAACCGGTCCGAAATCGGACCGACCACGAGCTGCCCAACGGCGAACACGGCAAGAAAGACCGTGATGGCCGACGTCACCGCCGTGGTCGTTACCTTCAGGGCCGACGCCATCTGCGGCAGCGAAGGCAGCAGGATGTTGGTGGCGAGCGTTCCGGTCGCCGCCAACAAGGCGAGCACCGCGATCTGCAGAACGGTCGAGGAAGCCTCTGCCTTGGCAACGGGCGGGGCATCGAGTGCAACGGTCTGGTCGGCCATGGGAGTTCCCGCCTGATAAGATGATGATTATCATATAAAACAGCGAACCAGAGTGCCAGTGCGAAGACGCCAATTCCTATGCGTGAAACGAGCCCTCGGTGAGCGGGATCATCCGGTCCTGCATGGCTCAGCAGCGTGCGGGCTCGCCGACCATGTCCGGCTGCCGCGCCAGCGCGACCGCCGGCGACAGCCAGATCACCATCGCCTGGGTGGCGAAGATCGCGACTGCGAGATAGAGGCACATCTCCGCGCCGTAGAGGCCGCCGACGACGGCGCCGAGCGCCGAGCCGAGCGGGCGCGCGCCGTAGCTCATGATGTTGATGGCGGAGACGCGGCCGAGCAGCGAGGGCGGCGTCACCGATTGCCGCAGCGTGGTGGTCGAGATCACCCACAGGATCGGGCCGGCGCCGAGCAGGAAGAAGCTGAGGCCCGCGAGGACAGGCGAGGGCACGAACGTGGTCAGCGCCATGACACCGGCCGCGACAAAGCCGGTGATGGGGCCAAGCCCGATCATGGTGCCGAAGGCGAGGCGGTTCATCACGCGGGTGGCGAGCAGCGCGCCCATCACCATGCCGATGCCGTACATCGCCAGCGTTGCGCCGACGCCGGTGGCGGAGAGGCCAAGACGGCGTACGGCGTAGGGTACGAACACCGCGAGCAGCAGGAACGACGCGGTATTGAAGATGAACTGGGTGATGAAGACCGGCCGCAGCAGCGCGTGCCGCAGCACGAAGGATGCGCCTTCGCCAATCTCCTTCAGCGGATGCCGGCGCGGCGCGGGCGCCCGCTGGGGCTCATAGATGCCGGAGAGCAGCACCACGGCGATGGCGGAGAGCGCGGCAGCAAAGCCGAAGGCAGGGGCCGCACCCATCCAGCCGACCAGCGCGCCGCCAAGCGCAGGCCCGGCGGCAAAGGCGACGGTGCGCGCAAGCTCGATCCGCGCATTGGCGGCCGGCAATTGCTGCGGGGTGACCAGCGAAGGCACCAAAGCGGGCGCCGCAACGCTGTAGACGACGGTGCCGCACACCGCGGCAAAGCCAAGCAGCGCGAGCAGGGGCAGGGTGAGGGCGCCGCACCAGATCAGGAGCAGGATCGCAGCCAGTGCCACCGCCCGCAGTGCCTCGGAGCCCGCCATCAGGAAGCGCCGCGACATGCGGTCGGCGAGCAGGCCCGCCGGGATCGCAAACAGAATGAACGGCAGGGTCAGCGCGGTCTGCAGCGCGCCGGTCTGGCCTTCGCCGACGCCGAGCAGCAGCACCGCGACGATGGGGGCTGCGGCCAGCGCAATCTGCTCGGCCGACTGGGCGGCGAGATTGGACCAGGCGAGGCGGTTGAAGGTCGGCGGCAGTTCGATGGCAGGCAAAGTGGACATGGCTCAAATCCGGGACTCGGCGGTTGGGGCAATCTCGCCGCGAGACGACGCCCAAACCCACCCGCTTCCCGACAACGATCTTGGGATGAGCTAGATGCAGTTGCAAATGAGTTGCAATAAAGAGAATAATCGGCCATCATGCCTGAAATCGACGCAAAGGCCCGCAGTTTGAGCTCTGAAACAGTACCGGAAACCCTGACCAGCCCCACGGGCTGGCGGTCGGACGCCAACAACACCAAGAGCCTCGCCGAGGTGAACGCGACCGTCGCCGTTCCCGGCGCGGGTGGTGTGTGGTGGCGGCGGCTGCTGGCTTTCGCCGGGCCCGGCTATCTCGTCTCGGTCGGTTACATGGACCCCGGCAATTGGGCGACCGACCTCGCGGGCGGATCCAAGTTTGGCTACACGCTGCTGGCGGTGATCCTGCTGTCGAACCTGATGGCGATCCTTCTGCAGGCGCTCGCCGCACGGCTCGGCATCGTCACCGACCGCGATCTCGCGCAGGCCTGCCGCGCCAGCTATTCGCGGCCGATCAATTTCATGCTGTGGCTCGCCTGCGAGGCGGCGATCATCGCCTGCGACCTCGCCGAGGTGATCGGCACTGCGATCGCGCTAAAACTGCTGTTCGGCATTCCCCTGATCGCCGGCGCGCTGATCACCGCGCTCGATGCCTTCCTGCTGCTGCTCCTGATGAACCGCGGCTTCCGCTTCCTGGAAGCGTTCGTGATCGCGCTGCTGATCGTGATCGCCGTCTGCTTCACGATCCAGGTCGCGGCCGCAGCGCCCCCGGTGGCGGAAATGCTCCGGGGCTTCGTGCCCTCGAGCGAGATCTTCACCAATCCGGAGATGCTCTACATCGCCATCGGCATCATCGGCGCCACCGTGATGCCGCATAATCTCTATCTGCACTCCTCGATCGTGCAGACCCGCGCCTATCCGCGCACCGACGAGGGCCGCCGCGACGCCATCAAATGGGCGACCACGGACTCGACCATCGCGCTGATGCTGGCGCTGTTCATCAACGCCGCGATCCTGGTGGTGGCGGCCGCGACCTTCCACAAGAGCGGCCACAGCGACGTGGCCGAGATCGGCCAGGCGTTCGAGCTGCTGTCGCCGCTGCTCGGGCTCGGCATCGCCTCGACGCTGTTCGCGGTGGCCTTGCTCGCCTCCGGCCTCAATTCGACGGTGACGGCGACGCTGGCCGGCCAGATCGTGATGGAGGGCTTCCTTCATCTGCGCCTGCCGAGTTGGGCGCGCCGGCTGCTGACCCGCGGCATCGCCATCGTGCCGGTCGTGATCGTCACCGCGTTCTACGGCGAGAGCGGCACCGCGCGGCTATTGGTGTTCAGCCAGGTCATCCTGTCGATGCAGTTGCCGTTCGCCGTGATCCCGCTGGTTCGCTTCGTGTCCGACCGCCGCAAGATGGGCCAGTTCGCCATTCCGGCGGCGGTGGCGGCGGTGGCGTGGGTGGTCGCGAGCGTGATCGTGATCCTGAACCTGAAGCTGCTGTTCGACACGTTCTTCGGCGGCTGAGGTCGGAGTGGATCAGGCCCGGCCGCCGTTTACGCTGAACGTCTGCCGCGTGATCATGCGGCTGTCGTCGGCGGCGAGGAACAGCGCGAGATTGGCGATGTCGGCGGGCATGACCGCGTCGGGAAGGAATTGATTGCTGATCACTTCCGCCACGCTCTCGGGCGTCGGAAACCACAGCCGCTGCTGCTTTTCCGTGAGCACAAGCCCGGGGGCGATCGCATTGACGCGGATGCGGTGCTTGCCGACCTGGCGCGCCAGCGAATGCGTGAAGCCGACCACGGCGGCCTTGGCCGACGCATAGCCCATCAATTCCGGTGCGCCGATCTGCCAGGTGATCGAAGACATATTGACGATCGATCCGGCGCCGAGCTCGATCATCTGCGGCACGACGGCCTGCGAGGCGAAGTAGATATGGCGGAAATTCACCGCCATGGTCGCGTCGAATTCCTCCGGCGTGACATCGGCGTAGACCTGCCGCTGGTCATTCGCGGCGTTGTTGATCAGCGCGGAGACCGGCCCGAGCTCTTGCCGCACGTCAGCAATCGCGGCCTTGAGCTCGTCGGTGCGGGTCACATCGCAGCGGAGGAACAGCGGCTTGTGCCGCGCGGAGGCAGCGAGCGCATCCACCAGCGCCTGGCCAGCGTCGGTGTTGAGATCGAAGAACGCCACCCGGGCGCCATTGTCGGCGAACGCCCTGACGAATTCCTCGCCGATGCCGGAGGCGCCGCCGGTGATCAGGACGACGCGGTCCCTGAGACTCTCGTATTTGGTGAAGGTCATCGAACGCCGAGGATATCAGTCCTGCGGCTCGGACAATATCTCGCCCGTGGCCTCGATGCGCAGCCAGCCGCTCGGCGCGAGGCGCTGTTGCGGCAGGAAGCGGGCCTTGTAGTCCATTTTCTTGGACCCATCGATCCAGTAGCCGAGATAGACGTAAGGCAGCCCCAGCCGGCGGGCGCGCGCGATGTGGTCGAGGATCATGAAGGTGCCGAGCGAGCGGTCGCGCTCCCCGGGCTCGAAGAACGAATAGACCATCGACAGCCCGTCGCTGAGCACGTCGGTCAGCGCCACCGCCACCAGCTCGTCGCCGCGGCCGGTGATGCCGGTGTCGATGCCGCGCTTGCGGTATTCGATGATGCGGGTCTCGACATGGCTGTCCTCGACCATCATCGCGTAGTCGAGCACCGTCATGTCGGCCATGCCGCCGTGGCGGTGCCGCTTGTCGAGATAGGCGCGGAAGATCGAATATTGCTCGGAGGTCGGCACCGCGCTGCGCTGCTCGCCGACGATGTCGGCATTTCGCGCCAGCACCTTGCGGAAATTGCGGGAGGGCCGGAATTCGTTGGCGACCACCCGGACCGAGACGCAGGCGCGGCACTGGTCGCAGGCGGGCCGGTAGGCGATCGACTGGCTGCGGCGGAAACCGCCATGGGTGAGGAGGTCGTTGAGATCGGCCGCCTTGTCGCCGACCAGATGCGTGAACACCTTGCGCTCGTGCCGGCCCGGCAAATAGGGACACGGCGAGGGCGCCGTCAGGTAGAATTGCGGGGTGTCACGCGAATGCTGGGTCACGTTACGTTGTCAGGCCTCCGAAGCAGCCGGTGTCCAGCATCGCGCCACGAAAGCCAGCCGTCAATCGGCTAAGCTACGGGGTCAGTATGTCCGCGCCGGCTCCGCCGCCCGGGTACGGGCGAAGCTGTTGATAACCACGGTTCCGAGCACGATGTCGTGCAGCAGCCGCCGGCGGCCGTTGAACAGGCCGACCAGCACGACGAACGGCGTCAGGAACGAGATCGAAACCCAGAACAGCACGGCGTGCATCGCACCCAGAACGAAATAGCCGGGTGCGCCGTACCAGGTGCGCAGCTCCAGATCCATGACGCGCATGCCAAGCGTCGCCGAATGCGGCCCGCCGAGGGTGGCGCCGTAATATACGATCGCCCAGACCACCGAGGCCGGCCAGGCCAGCCAGAACAGCGCCCAGCCGATCCCGAGCGTCAGCAGGCCGAACAGCAGGATAAAGAGATAACCGAGCACCACGGGGACGGAGATCACCAGCATGTCGATCAGGAACGCGAAAACCCGCTTGGTCGCCACGCCGCTGAACAGTTCCGGCTGCGTAACGGGGTCGTAAGCATGCGGCTGCACGCCACCGTCGTTGCGCCAGGCGCCGCCGGTATCACCCGAACCGCTATACGTCATGGGTCAGTCCCTCCAGAGACGTGCATTCTCGCGACAGGACATGGGAACCGTCCGGGCGGCTGCAAGTCCCGAAGTCACATTAACTGGCGGAAATAGTGCGGCATAACCGGGGCCAAGCGGCCGGGCGCGCTTGTGAGTCGCAGCTATCCCGGCGAACATCCGGTGGCACTACGGACGGAGAGGGGACAGATGGCCAGGGATGTGGAGGTACGCTGCCGCTGCGGGGAGGTCGTGGGCCGTGTCACGAATGCCTCGCCGCAGAAGGTCAACCGCGTGGTCTGCTATTGCGACGACTGCCAGGCCTTTGCGCACCAGCTCGGCCGCGCCGATCTGCTCAACGCGCAAGGCGGCAGCGATATCGTCCAGGTCGCGCCCGCGTCGCTCACCTTCATTAGGGGACAGAACCGCATCGCGGGCGTGCGCCTCACGCCGAAAGGACTGTTTCGCTGGCACACGACCTGCTGCAACACGCCCGTCGGCAACACGCTCGGACCCGCGATCCCCTTCGTCGGCCTGGTGGCGCAGACGTTCGACGGCGGCGTGCGGACGGCTGATGCGGTATTCGGCGCGCCCTTGGGAGCGATCCTCGGCAAATACGCCATTGGCCCGGCGCCCGCGGGCTCGACCGGCATCAATCTGACGCTGCTGCTGCGCGCCATTACCAAAGTATTGGGCTGGCGGCTGCGCGGGCGGGCCTGGCCGCACCCGTTTTTCCACCTGAAGACGCGCGAGCCGATCTATCCGGTCACCGTGCTGTCGGCTGAGCAGCGCGACGAACTGCGCCCGCTGTGCGGACCGAATCCGCTCGCACGGGTGACCGCCTAGCGCTGCGCCTTGATTTTCTCCGCCGCCTGCGGCGCGAAGTAAGTCAGGATGCCGTCGGCGCCGGCGCGCTTGAAGCCGAGCAGGGCTTCCATCATGGCGCGCTCGCCGTCGATCCAGCCGTTGCGCGCGGCGCCTGCGATCATCGCGTACTCGCCGGACACCTGGTAGACGAAGGTCGGCATCGCGAAGGTGTCCTTCACCCGGCGGACGATGTCGAGATAGGGCATGCCGGGCTTGACCATCACCATGTCGGCGCCCTCGGCGATGTCGAGCTCGACCTCGCGCAGCGCCTCGTCGGAATTGGCGCTGTCCATCTGATAGGTGCGCTTGTCGCCGGTCAGCGTCTTGGCCGACCCGATGGCGTCGCGGAACGGGCCGTAGAAGGCGGAGGCATATTTCGCCGCGTAGGACATGATCTGCACGTCGACGAAGCCGGACTCATCGAGCGCCTCGCGGATCGCGCCGACGCGCCCGTCCATCATGTCTGAGGGCGCGATGATGTCGCAGCCGGCCTCGGCTTGCGTCAGCGCCTGCTTCACCAGCACCGCCACCGTCTCGTCGTTGAGGATCTTGCCGTCGGCGATCAGCCCGTCATGGCCGTGGCTGGTGAAGGGATCGAGCGCGACGTCGCAGAGCACGCCGAGGTCGGGGAATTCCTTCTTGATCGCGCGTACGGACTGGCAGACGAGGTTATCGGGGTTGAGGGCTTCGGAACCCTGCTCGTCGCGCAGCGACGGCTCGGTGTAGGGGAATAGCGCGATGCAGGGGATGTCGAGCTTGGCCGCACGCTCGGCGTCGCGCACCACCTGGTCGACGGTGAGGCGGTCGACGCCGGGCATCGAGGCGATCGGCGTGCGGGTGTTGTTGCCGTCGACGACGAACATCGGCCAGATCAGGTCGTCCGTAGTGAGCACGTTCTCGCGCACCATCCGCCGTGCCCATTCCGACTTGCGGTTGCGGCGCGGGCGCACCACGAGATCAAGCGGGGGCGTGGAGGACAGGCCGGCGGGCCGCCGCGGCGCATCGCGCATTTCGATCGGTCGGCCGAACTTGATCGCCATGGACAACTCCTGAAAGCGGCGAGGGAATTGAATTTGGACCAATTCTAGCAGTTTGCCAGCGGGGCGTCACGGCCGCTTGATCCGCCGCAACTGCGATTGATTTTCAGGGTTAGCCGGGTCAAGACTGCGGCCGCGGGGAGGGGATTCCTCCGGAAACGAGACCTTCGAGCGCCGAAACCCTGATGTCCGACACTTCCACGCGCGAACCACCGCGGGACGCCCTGACGGCGGCGGCGCTCACCTCCGAGCGCATCGAGCCGGACGAGAACGCCTGGACGCGGCGGCTCGTGCTGTTCCTGCGCGTGATGGCGGTGCTCTCGATCGCCAAGGGCCTCTACCACTGGGCGCAGGTGACCGGCTTCGTCGGCGGCGAGGAAGAGGCGTTCGAGAACCAGACCATGGCGTGGCAAACGGCGACGATCTATTTCGCCGTAATCGAACTCGTCGCTGCCGTCGGTCTGTGGCTCGCAACGCCCTGGGGCGCGGTGGTATGGCTGACGACTGTCGTGTCGATGGCGGTCATCGAGCTGATGTTTCCCGGCATCTACGGCGGTAGCCTCATCGTGGTCGGCATCGAAGCGCTGATGCTTGCCGGTTATCTCGTGCTCGCCTGGATGGCAGCCAGAGAGCGCCCGCCGTAGCGCAACCCCGGGTAGGAACGGTTTCTTCACCGCGATTGCAGCGGATTTTCGCCAGTTTTGACGGTAACTTTTCGCTCACCCTAAAGGGTTCCCTCACACCTGTTACGCAGGCGTTGCGAAACCACGCCAAGTTGTTCTGTAACGCGACAGGGCTGCACGGAAGAGGGCAGACGAAGCGTGAACAGGCGGCCCCCAGCGTGAACAGAAAATTGCGAAAAGCCCTTGTGGCACAGGCTTAATCTGCGATTCACTCTCTTAAATTCATGATCTCTTTATTGTCTTGTTTAAGCTGATCTTCAAACCGCTCCCCTAAGTTGTGGCTATCAGGCGGGACAAAAGTTTCGTCGAATAAGTGTCGATAAAAACGACAACAGGGGAAGTGTCATGATGAAAGCCGTTGCGACGGCGGTGGAAACCGCTGACCGTGCGTCTGGCCAGACTGGGGTGCAGCCGCTCTATCTCGAAGCTCTGACTCTGGTTGAGCGGCTGCATCGCCGCCTGCTCGACGTCATCAAGGACGAATTCGACCGCCGCGGCCGCGCCGACATCAATTCGGTGCAGGCTCTGCTGCTCTATAATATCGGCGACAAGGAGCTGACCGCCGGCGAGCTGCGTACCCGCGGCTACTATCTCGGCTCCAACGTCTCCTACAATCTGAAGAAGCTCGTCGAGCTCGGCTTCCTCGATCACCAGCGCTCGCGCGTTGATCGCCGCTCGGTCCGCATTCGTCTGACCGCGCAGGGCCAGGAAGTCCGCAAGATCGTCGACTCGCTCTACCAGAAGCACGTCAAGACCGTTGAACAGGTCGGCGGCATCTCCGGTGAGGAGTTCGCGACGCTCAACAAGTCGCTGCACCGCCTCGAGCGCTTCTGGACCGACCAGATCCTCTATCGCCTCTGAGAATTTTGCGGCCAAGCCGGCCGTTTAGAAGACCGGCAGCCGTCAAAACCAGGTGATACTTCCCATAAAGCGTATCGGAGCCCGGTTTTCCGGCGTTCCGGTGCGCTTTTGTGTTTTGTGTGGAAAAAACCTGATTTCCCGATTTGGAACTTATTCGCGTGCTCCGCTTTATCCGTCCGTAGCGGAGGACTTGAACATGCTGGTCGAACGCGGATTGCAGGTGATGAATGTCGAGGCGGTGGGCGAAGCCTACGCCATCGCATCCAACTATCTGCGCCGGACCGGCGCAATCGCCGACACGCTTGCCACCAATGAACGCCTGCTCGGCATCATCGTGCAGATGTTTCAGCGCGGCGAGTACAACAAGATCAGGCTCGCCAACAAGGCGATCGCGAAGTTCGAGTCCGAGATGACGCTGACTGCCTGACGCTGCAATGCCTGACCCCGCAACGGAGCCATCCATGCAAGCCGCCATCGACCGCATCATGCAGACTTATGATCTGCTGGTGAACCAGACCGCTGCCGCCAGCGCCGAGGCGCGCGAGAAGGTGACGGAATACGTCACCACGCTGTTCGAAGCCGGCGAAAAGGACGAGCACCGCCTGACGGTGTGCGGCCTGACTTATTTGCGCCAGCTCGACGGCAGCAACGATCCCGTGAAGGCGGGATATACGGGGCTGTAGGCGGCTCCCATCCAACGCAGGCGTCTGCTACACCTCGGGTCAAGAGAATGACCCGGGGGACAACGCATGCTCACACTCCATCACCTGAATGACTCCCGCTCGCAACGGATCCTGTGGCTGCTGGAAGAACTCGGCACGCCCTACGAGATGAAGAGCTATCAGCGCAACGCGCAGACGCGACTGGCGCCGCCGGAATTGCAGCAGGTGCATCCGCTCGGAAAATCGCCCGTCATTGTCGATGGCGATGTCCGCATCGCGGAGTCCGGCGCCATCGTCGATTACATCATCCGTCGCTACGGCCAAGGAAATGGAAGGCCCGCGATGATGCCGGCTCCGGGCAGTGCGGAATACGAAGCCTATAACGAATGGCTGCATTATTCGGAGGGCTCGGCGATGCTGCCGCTGATGCTGAACCTCTACGTATCGCGCCTGAAGGAAGCGGGCGCGCCGCTGCATCCGCGCATCGAAAGCGAGATCGCCAATCACCTCGGCTATATCGAGGGCGCGCTCGGCAAACGCGAATACTTCGTCGGCAATTCATTGAGCGGCGCCGATATCCAGATGAGTTTCGTGGCTGAAGTAGCGCGATCCTTCGGCAAGCTCGCCGCCTACCCAAACTTCGACGCATGGCTGACGCGGATGCATGCGCGTCCGGCGTTCAAGCGTTCGGTGGAAAAGGGCGGGGCGTATCGGCTGGCCGGTTAGGCGGGCTCAGGACGTTCCCAGCCTGCGAGTTCGTAGGATCGTTCGTCGAGATGCTCGACCAGCAGCTTGCGGTAGTGCGCAGCCATTTCGCGATAATGCTGCCGCGAAATCGGATCGGTCGCGCTTTGGGCGCGCTGCTCAAACATTTCGGCCTTCTGCCGGAATACCGCTGCTTCGGACATGGCTGGCTCCTGTCAGCCTCTCTAGGTAAACGCTAGTCGTGCGAAGGAAACGCCCGGCAATCTCACGATCGGGTGACGCTGCCGCGGACTGGAGAATCGGCGCATTTTAGACCCGTTTTGGCGGGTCCGCCGGGCCGGGCGACCGCGGTGGGTGCGGCGCGGCATCGGTATCCGCTTGGGTTCCAATCCCGGCCATCCCCACCATATATTGCACAAGGTTCAGCCGCTTACCGCAATCGCTTGGCCATTCCGGGCCGATATGGTATGGCCCAAGCGCTTCTTTCGACCGCCAAACCAGAACCGCCCGCAGTGCTAAATGGCTGCGGCGGTGGAGATATTTCGCCGATGAGCTCTTCCAGCGCCAAGACCGCTTCTGCCCCCGACTCCTTCTTCACCGCGACCCTTGCCCAGGCCGATCCCGAGATCGCGGCCGCCATCAAGGGCGAGCTCGGTCGGCAGCGGCACGAGATCGAGCTGATCGCGTCCGAAAACATCGTCAGCCGCGCCGTGCTGGAAGCGCAGGGCTCGGTGATGACCAACAAATACGCGGAAGGCTATCCGGGCGCGCGCTACTACGGCGGTTGCGAATGGGTCGACGTCGCCGAGACGCTGGCGATCGAGCGCGCGAAGAAGCTGTTCGGCGCGCAGTTTGCCAACGTGCAGCCGAACTCCGGCAGCCAGATGAACCAGGCGGTGTTCTTGGCGCTGCTGCAGCCGGGCGATACCTTCATGGGTCTTGATCTCGCCGCCGGCGGCCATCTTACCCACGGTTCGCCCGTCAACATGTCCGGCAAGTGGTTCAAGGCGGAGCACTACACCGTGCGGCGCGAGGACCATCTCATCGACATGGATGCGGTCGCCCGCCGCGCCGAGGAAGTGAAGCCGAAGCTGATCATCGCCGGCGGCTCCGCCTATTCGCGCGCCTGGGACTTCAAGCGCTTCCGCGAGATCGCCGACAGCGTCGGCGCGTACCTGCTGGTCGACATGGCGCATTTCGCCGGCCTTGTCGCGGGCGGCGTGCATGCTTCGCCCGTGCCGCATGCGCATGTCACGACCACCACGACCCACAAGTCGTTGCGCGGTCCGCGCGGTGGCCTGATCCTGTGGAACGACGAGTCCCTGACCAAGAAGCTGAACTCGGCGATCTTCCCGGGCCTGCAGGGCGGGCCGCTGATGCATGTCATCGCGGCGAAGGCGGTGGCGTTTGCCGAGGCGCTGCGTCCGGACTTCAAGATCTATGCGAAGAACGTCGTCGAGAATGCCAAGGCGCTTGCGGAATCGCTGCGCGCCCACGGCCTCGATATCGTCTCAGGCGGTACCGACAACCATCTGATGCTGGTGGACCTGCGGCCCAAGGGGCTGAAGGGCAACGTCTCGGAGAAGGCGCTGGTGCGCGCCGCCATCACCTGCAACAAGAACGGTATCCCCTACGATCCCGAAACCCCGTTCGTCACCTCGGGTCTGCGTCTCGGCACCCCGGCGGCGACCACACGCGGCTTTGGCGTCGCCGAGTTCCAGCAGGTCGGCGGCATGATCGCCGAAGTGCTGAACGCGCTGGCGCAGTCGCCGGACGGCAAGGCGCCGCTGGTGGAAGCCGCGATGAAGGAACGCGTTCGGGCGCTGACCGACCGATTTCCGATCTACCAGTAAGGCATTCTCGATGCGCTGCCCGAGCTGCAACAGTCTCGATACCCAGGTGAAGGATTCACGGCCGACGGAAGATTCGGCCGTGATCCGCCGGCGGCGCGTCTGCATGGCCTGCAATTTCCGCTTCACCACCTTCGAGCGCGTGCAGCTCCGCGAGCTCACGGTGATCAAGCGCAACGGGCGGCGGGTGCCGTTCGACCGCGACAAGCTGGTGCGCTCGCTGCAGATATCGTTGCGCAAGCGCCCGGTCGAGCCGGAGCGGCTGGAGAAGATGGTCTCCACCATCGTGCGCGAGCTGGAAAGCAGCGGCGAGTCCGAAGTATCATCGGAGGCGATCGGCGAGATCGTGATGGAGCATCTGCGCGAGCTCGACGACGTCGCCTATGTCCGCTTCGCCTCGGTGTACCGCAATTTCCGCGAGGCAAAGGACTTCAAGACCGTGCTCGGCGAACTCGACAGCGACGAGGACAACCGGCTCGCCACGATACGCAAATGATCTTCCGCATCCTGGAAGACCAGTTCGCCCAGAAAATCCGCGATACCAAGGCTGCCGACCAGCGCTACATGGCGCTGGCGCTGGCGCTCGGCCGGCGCGGGCTGGGGCGCACCTGGCCCAATCCGGCCGTCGGCGCGGTCGTGGTGAGGGATGGCGTCATTGTCGGCCGCGGCTGGACCCAGCCCGGCGGCCGGCCGCATTCCGAACCGGAGGCGCTGCGGCGAGCTGGTGAAGCCGCGCGCGGCGCCACGCTTTATGTGACGCTTGAGCCCTGTTCGCATTTCGGCAAATCGCCGCCTTGCGTGGATGCGGTGATCGCATCGGGTATCTCGCGCGTGGTGTCGGCGATCGAGGATCCCAATCCCGAAGTGGCGGGGAAGGGGCACGCGAAACTGCGGGCTGCGGGGATATCAGTCGATGTCGGGCTCGGTGCTGCCGAAGCTGCGCGCGACCATGCCGGTCATTTCCGCCGCATCCGCGACAGGCGCCCGCATGTGATCCTCAAGCTCGCAGTGTCCGCCGACGACAAGATCGGCGCCGCCGGCCGCAAACCCGTGGCGATCACGGGCGAGGCGGCGCGGACCGCGGTGCATCTGATGCGCGCGCGGAGCGATGCGATCCTGGTCGGGATCGGCACGGTGCTGGCGGACGATCCACTGCTGACCTGCCGCCTTCCCGGCATGGAAGCGCGCTCGCCGGTGCGGGTGGTGCTGGACCGGGCGCTGCGCCTGCCCGGCGACAGCCGCCTCGTGCATTCGGCGCGGCAGGCGCCGCTGTGGGTGGTGACATCTGAGACATCAGAAGCGCCCGCAGCGATGAAACTGGGCGCTGCCGGCGCGCAGGTGATCCGCGTTGCGACCGATCTCGCCAAGCCCGGGCTGGACTTGACGGCCGTGCTGCATGCGCTTTCCGACAAGGGCGTCTCCCGGCTAATGGTCGAGGGTGGGGCCCGGGTGGCGGCTTCCTTCGTGGCTGCCGGGCTTGCCGACGAAATCTGTCTGCTGCGTGGGCCGGCTAGCGTCGGCGCGGACGGCGTGCCCGCGCTGGACGCAATGCCGCTCGCCGCCATCACGCAGTCGCCCGCCTATCGCGTTCGTGCTAGCGAGACGCTGGAAAAAGACACTCTCACGATTTATGAGCGCGCGTAGATGTTCACGGGTATCGTCACCGATGTCGGCGAGATCGCCAGCCTGAAGCCAACCGCGCAGGGCCAGTTGCACCGCATGCGCATTGCCTGCCGCTACGACCAGAAGACCATCGCCGACGGCGCCTCGATCGCCTGCAACGGCGTGTGCCTGACGGTGGTGGCCTCAGGCACGGACGGCGGCAAGACCTGGTTCGATGTCGATGCCGGCGCCGAAACGCTCTCGATGACAACGGCGAAGCACTGGTCATCAGGGACGAAACTCAATCTCGAGCGGGCGCTGAAGATCGGCGACGAGCTTGGCGGCCATATCGTCGCGGGCCATGCCGATGGCATCGCCACCATTGTGAAACGCGATGACCTGCCCGATATGGCCCGCATTACCCTGCGCACCACGCGGGAACTGGCGCGTTTCATCGCCACCAAGGGTTCGGTGACGCTGGATGGCGTGTCGCTGACCGTCAACACGGTCGAGGATGTCGTCTTCTCCGTGTTGATCATTCCGCATACCCTCAGCGTCACCACGCTGAACGGCTGGCGCGAGGGCAGCGAAGTCAACATCGAGGTCGACCTGATGGCGCGCTATGCGGCGCGGCTGTCGGAAATGAAGTGACGCACTTGCGTCATGCCCGGTCTTGTCCCGGGCATCCACGTGTTCGTCACGAGCGCAAAACAAGACGTGGGTGGCCGGGACAAGCCCGGCCATGACGGAATACCAAATGAGCCGCATTCGCCCCTTGGCTTGAGCGGGCACGGCGACTAAACGAATGTTGACCGTCCGCATCAGTGCAGACTGTCCGCAAGAACGGATCGAAGAATGGCAGACGCGCGGCGCGCACCACTGAAGGACCAGACCGACATTGCTGGCGCGCGCGCGCTGATCGTCGAGGCGCGCTTCTATGACGACATCCAGGACGCGATGCTGGAAGGCGCGATTGCGGAACTGAAGCAGGCCGGCATGTCCTATGACGTCCTCACGGTGACGGGATCGCTGGAAATCCCGGCGACCATCGCGATTGCGCTCGACGCCGCCGAGAAGAACGGCAAGCCCTATGACGCGGCGATCGCGCTCGGCTGCGTCATCCGCGGCGACACCATCCATTTCGAGATTGTCTCGATGGAATCCTCGCGCGCGCTAATGGATCTGTCGGTGGCGCGGAAATTCCCGCTCGGCAACGGCATCATCACCGTCAATACCGAGGACCAGGCCTGGGCGCGGGCGCGTGCAAGCGAACTCAACAAGGGCGGCGATGCCGCGCGTGCGGCGCTCGCCGTGCTCCGCATCAAACGCCGTCTGGCGAAGGGCTGATATGGCCGAGGGCAAGAACAAGGCCGCCAAGGCCCAGGAAAAGGGTCAGGAAAAGAAAGCCAACCGGCGCGGCGCCGCGCGGCTGGCCGCCGTGCAGGCGCTCTACCAGATGGACATTGCCGGCGCCGGGATCAACGACGTCTTTGCCGAGTTCGAGAGCCACTGGATCGGCAACGAGGTCGAGGGCGAGAAATATCTGCCGGCGGAAGCCGCCTTCTTCCGCGATGTCGTCTCGGGCGTGGTACGCGATCAGGCGAAGCTCGATCCCCTGATCGACGACGCGCTCAACAAAGGCTGGCCGCTGAAGCGGATCGACGCCATCCTGCGTGCGGTGTTGCGCGCCGGATCTTACGAGTTGGAGCATCGCAAGGACGTGCCCGGTCGCGTCGTCGTGTCGGAATATGTCGACGTCGCCCACGCCTTTGTCGAAAAGGACGAGACCGGCATGGTCAACGCCGTGCTCGATCAGATCGCGCGGCAGTTCCGCGCCGATGAGTTCTCGCGTGGCTAGCGCTCCCGCATCCGGCGAAGACTCGCTGATCGCGCGCTATTTCAAACCGATCGCGACCGACCCCGGCGCGTTTGCACTGACCGACGACGCCGCCGTGCTGCAGGCGCGGGGTTCCGACATCGTGGTCACCACGGACGCCATTGTCGAAGGCGTGCATTTCCTGCCCGACGATCCTCCGGAGACGATCGCGCGCAAGGCGCTGCGGGTGAACCTGTCCGATCTTGCCGCCAAGGGGGCGCAACCTGCCGGCTTCGTGCTGACGCTGGTGCTGCGTACGGCAGACGATGCCTGGCTCAAGCCTTTTGCGGCCGCGCTTGGCGAGGATGCGAAATCCTACGCCTGTCCGCTGCTCGGCGGCGATACGGTGTCGACGCCCGGTCCGCTGACGATCTCGATCACCGCGTTCGGGCGGGTGCCCGTGGGAAAGATGGTCCAGCGCCGCGGCGCGCGGCCCGGCGACCGCGTGGTGGTGACAGGCACGATCGGCGATGCCGCGCTCGGCCTCGACATCCTCAAGGGCGGGGCGGTTGCGACCGCGATCGCAGCCGATGCCGCCGCCCGGCAGGCGCTGGTCGGTCGCTACAGGGTGCCGCAGCCGCGCAATGCGCTTGCCGCCGCAGTCCGCGCCCACGCCAGCGCGGCAATGGATGTGTCCGACGGACTGGCGGGCGATCTGACCAAGCTGTGCGCCGCCTCCGGCGTATCGGCGGTGATCCACGCACCCGGCATTCCCTTGTCGCGGCCGGCCGCTGCCCTCGTCGCGCAACGCGCTGTCGACATCGACACCCTGATCGCCGGCGGTGACGACTACGAAATCCTCTGCACCGTGCCGGAGGCCGACTTCGAGGCCTTCGCGCAGGATGCGCGCAGGGCCGGCGTACCTGTCACCCCGATCGGTGCGGTCATCGCGGGAAGCGCGATTCCGTCCTTTCTCGACGGGCAGGGCAGGGAACTTGCGTTAAAGCGCCGCTCCTGGAGCCATTTCTAGGAATTGGCCCAAAACTCCGCCTTTGGCCGCGAAATACCTGCCAAAATCGCCAGTTTGAGCCTTCCCCGGCGTTGCGCCCGGAAACCCTTTTTGGCATGGTCCCGCCGATTTGAGGCCGCCCTTTTGGGCAGGGCGGGCCTCCTTTTTAGACGCAGGCCCGCGTTCGCGGCGCCAGCGTGGGGCTACATCAAAGATCTGAGGCAACATCAATGACAGCATTATGGGTGATTGTGCTCTGTGGAGCGCTTTCCATCGTCTACGCCATCTGGGCCACGGCTTCCGTGATGAAGGCCGATGCCGGCAATCCGCGCATGCAGGAAATCGCCGCCGCCGTGCGTGAGGGCGCGCAGGCCTATCTCAAGCGTCAATATTTGACGATCAGCATCGTCGGCGTCGTGATCTTCGCGCTGTTGGCCTACTTCCTCGGCATGCTGGTTGCGGTCGGCTTCCTGATCGGCGCAGTGCTGTCGGGCGCGGCCGGCTTCATCGGCATGAACGTCTCGGTGCGCGCCAACGTGCGCACCGCCCAGGCGGCGACCACCTCGCTGGCCGGCGGCCTCGAACTCGCCTTCAAGGCGGGCGCGATCACCGGCCTTCTGGTGGCTGGCCTCGCACTGCTCGGCGTCACCCTCTATTTCGGCTTCCTCGTCTATTCGCTGAAGCTCGCACCGAACAGCCGTGTCGTCGTCGACGCCCTCGTGGCGCTCGGCTTCGGCGCCTCGCTGATCTCGATCTTCGCCCGTCTCGGCGGCGGCATCTTCACCAAGGGTGCGGACGTCGGCGGCGACCTCGTCGGCAAGGTCGAGGCCGGCATTCCCGAGGACGACCCGCGCAACCCCGCCACCATCGCCGACAACGTCGGTGACAACGTCGGTGACTGCGCCGGCATGGCGGCCGACCTGTTCGAAACCTACGCGGTGACCGCGGTCGCCACGATGGTGCTGGCTGCGATCTTCTACGCGAACTCGCCGCTGCTGATGAACATGATGACGCTGCCGCTCGCCATTGGCGGCGTCTGCATCATCACCTCGATCATCGGCACCTTCTTCGTCAAGCTCGGCGCCAACCAGTCGATCATGGGCGCGCTGTACAAGGGCCTGATCGCCACCGGCATCCTGTCGCTCGTGGGCGTCGCCGGCGTGATCTACTACCTGATCGGCTTCGGCCCGCTCGCCGGCGTCAAGTACACCGGCCTTGCGCTGTTCGAATGCGGCGTCGTCGGTCTCGTCGTCACCGGCCTGATCATCTGGATCACCGAGTACTACACCGGCACCGACTACCGCCCGGTGAAGTCGATTGCAGCTGCCTCCGTCACCGGTCACGGCACCAATGTGATCCAGGGCCTTGCCATCTCGATGGAGGCGACCGCGCTGCCCGCGATCGTCATCATCGCCGGCATCCTGGTCACCTACAGCCTTGCCGGCCTGTTCGGCATCGCGATCGCCACCGCTACCATGCTGGCGCTGGCCGGCATGATCGTCGCGCTCGACGCCTTCGGCCCGGTGACGGACAACGCCGGCGGCATCGCCGAAATGGCGGGCCTGCCGAAGGAAGTCCGCAAGTCCACCGACGCGCTCGACGCGGTCGGCAACACCACCAAAGCCGTCACCAAGGGCTACGCAATCGGCTCGGCCGGTCTCGGCGCGCTGGTGCTGTTCGCGGCCTACAATGAAGACCTCAAGTTCTTCATCGCCAACTCCGCCAAGAACCCTTACTTCCAGGGTGTCGCGCCGGACTTCTCGCTCAACAACCCCTACGTCGTGGTGGGCCTGCTGTTCGGCGGCCTGCTGCCGTATTTGTTCGGCGCGATGGGCATGACCGCGGTCGGCCGTGCTGCCGGCGCGATCGTCGAGGAAGTGCGCCGCCAGTTCCGCGAGAAGCCGGGCATTATGCAGGGCACGGACAAGCCGGACTACGGCAAGGCCGTCGACCTCCTGACCAAGGCGGCGATCAAGGAAATGATCATCCCCTCGCTGCTTCCGGTGCTGTCGCCGATCTTCGTCTACTTCGCGATCTACGCGATCGCCGGCGGCGGTGCGGCCGGCAAGTCGGCGGCGTTCTCGGCCGTCGGCGCCATGCTGCTCGGCGTGATCGTCACCGGCCTGTTCGTCGCGATCTCGATGACCTCGGGTGGCGGCGCCTGGGACAACGCCAAGAAGTACATCGAGGACGGTCACTACGGCGGCAAGGGCTCCGACGCCCACAAGTCGGCCGTGACCGGCGACACCGTCGGCGATCCCTACAAGGATACGGCGGGTCCCGCCGTCAACCCGATGATCAAGATCACCAACATCGTGGCGCTGCTGCTGCTCGCAATCCTCGCGCACTAAGCGACGACACGACGAAAAAGAAAACCCCGCGGCTCGCGCCGCGGGGTTTTTGCATTTGGTCCGTCATTCCGGGGCGCGTCGAAGACGCGAACCCGGAATCTCGAGCGTCCGGGTTCGGTCCTGCGGACCGCCCCGGAATGACGCCTGCGGCGTCAGTTCACATCCATCTGCAAGCCTTCGCGCTTGATGATGTCGCCGAATTTTGCGGTCTCCGCGGCGACGAAGTCCGAGAACTGCTGCGGCGTGCCCCAGTCGGTGCGGGCGCCCATCGCAGCGATGTTCTTCTTGGTGTCCTCACGCTCCAGGAACACCTTGATCTCCTTGTTCAGCGCGTCGACCACGGGCGCGGGGGTGGCCTTCGGCAGGAAAATGCCGAACCAGGAGGAGACGTCGAACTTGGCGAGCTCCGGCGCGCTCTCGCGCATGGTCGGAAGGTTCGGCGCCGATGCGCTGCGTTCCGTCGTCGTCACGCAAAGCCCGTTGAGCTTGCCGGCCTCGACCTGCGGCAGCGACGGATAGAGATTGTCGAACAGTATCTGAATGTCGCCGGCAAGCGCCGCCTGCAGTGCGGGACCGGCCCCGCGGAACGGCACGTGGGTCATCTTCAGGCCGGTGAGCTGCAGGAACCAGGCGCCGGTGAGATGAGGGCTTTGCCCAACGCCCGAAGAAGCCCAGGTGAGCTTGTCCGGGTTTGCCTTGAGGTAGGCAATCAGCTCGGGGATCGACTTGATCTTGGTGTCAGGATGGGCCGAGACGATGTTCGGAATCCGGATCAGGTTGCTGACGGGCTGAAGCTGGTCGGGCTTGTAGCTGAGGTTGCGGAAAATGCTGTAGGCGATGGCGTTGGGACCGGGATTGCCGACGAGGATCGTGTGCCCGTCCCCCTTGTTGCGCACCACTTCGATCGTGCCAATGGTGCCGCCGCCGCCCGAGCGGTTTTCCACGATCGCCGATTGGCCCCATGCGGATTGCAGATGCGCGGCCAGCATGCGGCCCATCACGTCGGTGGAGCCGCCGGCCGCCGCCGGCACGATCAACTTGACGGTTTCAGTGGGGCGCCAGTCACCCGCGCCGAGGCTGGAGCGCGGCACAATCGCGGCGGTCGTGAGCGCGGCAGCGCCGGTTAGCATCTTGCGGCGGGACAGCAATCGGGTCGTCACAATATTCCTCCCTGCGGGATTGTTGCTTTGAGCAGAAAGGGTAGGGAGTGCGGCAGGCGAGGGCAAGCGCGCGATTGCGCGCAGGCGAGCTTCCATGGTTGAAGTCGCCGCGCGCGGTTAATTAAAGCTGAGCAGCTTGAACAGCGGCGTCAGGTAGCTGAGCTCCTGGCCGGAAGTCGGCGTGCTGCGGCTGATGAAGTCGAAGATGCGGCCGTCCTGCAGACCGTAATTGGCGATGCGGCGGACCTGGCGCTTCTTGTCGAAATAGATCGCGATCACGCGCTGGTCGATCACCTGCTGGTTCATGAAGGCGACCTTCCGCTCGCTCCGCTGCGAGATGTAATAGAAGACCTCACCGTCAAGCGTGGCGACCGTGGAGGGCGTGCCCATCACGATCAGCACCTGGTCCTGGCTCGCGCCGATCGGGATTTGCTCCAGCGCGCCGGGCGGCAGGATGTAGCCCTTCTGGAACTGCTCGCCGGTGCATCCCGCAAGAGCGGCGGCAACGAGGGCAGCCGCGGCGACGATGCGCCAGCGCGCCTTGCCGCGCGCAAAGTGCGCGCGAGTGCCTGATTGGGCAAATACGGTCATCAGCAGAATAGTCCCGTCCCCTTGCCTCGAGCGAGGCGTTGACGTACCGGGCTAGCTTCCGGATTGCAACAGACGCGGGCTTGGCCCCGCGCGCGGAACCCACAATGCTCTGGCCGTTCAATCACTTCAGGAAACCCCGGATCGCAGCGCCCGGCACCATCGAGGCCATCTATGGCATGATCGTGGCGCAAGCGCGAGAACCCTTGCTTTACCGGGACTTGGGCGTGCCGGACACGGTTAACGGCCGATTCGACCTGCTGTTGCTGCATTTGTGGCTGGTTCTGCGCCGCCTGAAATCGGTTGGGTCCGGAACGGCCCTGTCGCAGGCCTTGTTCGATCATTTCTGCACCGACATGGACGACAATCTGCGTGAGATGGGGGTTGGCGACCAAAGCGTGCCGAAGCGCATGCGGGAGTTCGGCGAGGCGTTCTATGGCCGTACCACGGCTTACGATATGGCGCTGACGGAAGGCCGTGAGGCGCTGGCGCAGGCCCTCTGCAAGAACGTCCTCAACGGCGAGAAGATCGAGCAGGCGAGGGCGCTCGCCGTCTATGCCGAGTCGGTCGAGGCGGAGCTAGCTCAGCTCGATGAATCCGCGCTCCTCGCCGGCCGCTTTGCCTTTCCCGTTCCTGCAGCAGCGAGGCCGCAATGATCAACCGGCAGGAAAGGCCCGATCCCTGGCGCTCGCCCGTGACGGTCGCACAGATTCCCGGCGGCGGTCTGCATCGCGAGCTCGACGCCGACGAAGCGCAGCGCAAGGCCATGGCTGAACTCGCAGGGGTACGCGAGGTGATCTCTGCGCATGCGTCACTCGACGTCACGCCGAAGAGCGGCGGCCGTGTTCATGTCGCTGGGCACGTGCGCGCACGGGTCGGGCAGACCTGCGTGGTGACGCTCGATCCGATCGAGACCGACATCGACGAGCCGATCGACCAGATGTTTGCGCCGCCTGAGCAGATTCCTGCGCTGTCCGACCTTGTCGATGAAGCCGGCGATGATGGCGATGAGATCGACCCGCCGGAGCCGATCGAGGGCGGCACCATCGACCTCGGCCGTCTCGCCACCGACGTGCTGTTTCTCGGCATCGATCCCTATCCGCGCAAGGCCGATGCGGTGTTCGATCACGAGGTCACGCCGCCCGATCCGGAGGACCATCCCTTCGCGGCCCTGAAGGCGCTCAAGGCCAAGCCGAAGCGAAAGCCGAAAGGCAAGTAATTCGCGGCCTCTCGGCCTAGATCCTCGCGTCCCACTCCAGGGTCTTCGCCGGGCCGTCAGGATACCGGCGTAATAGATTGAACTATAACAATAAAATGACCGCGTCACGAATCTGCTTGCCGAACGCACCATACGCTGTAGACGGCGGTCAAGAGGTTGTGTCAGGGCCGGGAAACGCTATTGTCGCGGCCCGGCCGTAGCGCGGCGCTTGGTCGCGCCGCCTATCGCGGTGGCTTCCAGTGCGTGGCCCAAGCACGCAAGAGATCAGGTTCCGGGACGTTCATGCCTAAAGAGGTTCGTATCGCGCTTGACGCCATGGGGGGCGATGCCGGCGCTTCCGTCGTCATTCCCGGCGCTGCGATCTCGTTGAGCCGGCATCCCGGCACGGAATTCCTGCTGTTCGGCGACCGCGCCAGGATCGACCCGGAACTCGAAAAACACCCCGCGCTGAAGGCGGTTTCACGCGTCATCCACACCGACGTTGCGGTCAGCGGGGACGACAAGCCGAGCCAGGCGCTGCGCCGCGGTCGCAAAGTCTCCTCGATGTGGCTCGCGATCGAGGCAGTGAAGAAGGGCGAGGCCGACGTCGCGGTCTCCGCCGGCAATACCGGCGCGCTGATGGCGATGGCGCGCTTCTGCCTGCGCACGCTGCCCGGCATCGACCGGCCCGCGATTGCGGCGGTGTGGCCGACGCTGCGCGGTGAATCCATCGTGCTCGATCTCGGCGCCACCATCGGCGGCGACGCGCATCACCTGATGGCGCTCGCGGTGATGGTCTCGGCCATGGCGAGCGTGCTGTTCGAGAAGGAGCGGCCGACGGTCGGCCTGCTCAATGTCGGTGGCGAGGAGATCAAGGGCCATGACGAGATTCGCGAGGCCGC